>CAKUYE010000015.1 GCA_934702375.1 uncultured Bacillota bacterium
AGCATCTATGCTGGTTCGCAGTAAAATTATCTTTTCAAACGACAAAAAAAGATAGTGCTATATCCTAAAGACGGGAATCGTAAAGTGAAAGGTCTTGGTTCCCGTCAGGAAACTGCTCTGCTGGAAAGATTAAAATAAGCTCCGTATTTAAACCTGAATAATATTTGCCGGGTGCTGTCACCCGGCATTTTTGTGTCCGTTTTTTATCGGCCGAGAGAATATTCAGAGGTAAAAAAGGTATCATTTCCGACCTTGTTTTTTTATGGGCTGTCATATATAATAGATATATGTAAAAATGGGATTTTTGCCTTTTTGGAGGTATATTTGTGCGTATCGGTAATTTTGATTTGAAAGATAAGATTCCGGCGATTCTGCAGAAAGAAAAAAAACAGGAAAGTTTTCAGGAAGAAGATGTTCCGGAAAAACCGGAGCATCGGGCAAAAAAGGCGAAAACGCCTTTGTTTTCTTTTTCTAAGGACCATGCCAAGCCGAAACAAAAGAAAGCCCCTTCCCCTCGTCGGGGCCGTATCGTCGTTCCTGTGGGAATTCAGACCGTCGTTGCGGTTTTGATTTGCTGCGGTGTTTGTGTTTTGGCCGGCATCGGATTGCTTACGTCTCAACAGCTTGAGATTGCAAGTTTGAAGAATGACCTGAAAACCTATGTGGATGACGGTGTTGTGCCTGCCAATTCTATGGCGGATTCTCTTTCCTTGAATTTGGAGGCCGTTGCTGCCCGGGTAGCCAATTTACAGACGGTGGCAGCTTCTGCCACCAATGGCAAGCTCAGCAATGACGATTTGCAATGGTTTGGTACCGAATTGGATGAAGTTCAGATGGAATCTCAGATGCTGAATAATATCCTTAACGATACCGAAGCCGATAAAGCGGCCAAAACGGCGTATAAAGATAAGATCCTGAACCCTTTGGTGGAGGTTCAGTCTGCTTATGATAATCTGAAAGTTGAGGATAGCGCCGTTGCGGATACCGGTGTTGAAAACGGTGCTGCAACGGATACCGGGGCATTCAAATCCTCTGCTGCGGCAAAAACCGGTGTAAAATGGGCATTGTTTATTATCATTGCTGCGGTGGTTGTTGCTGCCGTCCTGTTTCTTCTCCGTCATCGGTTGGCAGATATGCTTCACCGCGGGAAGAAAGCTGGTACAGCAGAAAAGAAACGGGCGGAAGCCGTTTCCGGAGACCACAAAAGACGCAGTATGAAAAAGCCTGTGGTACAAAATAACGCTGCATCGAATGGAAAGAGAGCTCCCAAGGAAAAAAAATCGGAAAGCGGTGTAAAGCATGAAAAAGCCTTACCCAAGATTGATCCTTCCATAGGTGAAGAAACGGAGGAGGTCGCCGCAGAGGAACTTTCCGAAGAGGATGCCTTTTACGAAAATCTGGCGCCGACATTGCGCAAAATGGCGGAGGAAGAAAAGAAAAATGCGGAGGACGGTGCCGCAATGCCGGTTCCTTCCGCAGAGGATTTGCTGACCTTTGATGCAACGGTAGAATCTCAGGAAGAAATCGAAGAAGATGATGATTCCATCTTTACGAAAAGTGACGATCGATAACGTGGTTGTCGGAAAGTATTTCTTATGAAAACGATAGGACAATATTATTATAAAAATATAAATGGTGCCGGTGGCCGAATCAAAGCGACACCGGGCTTTGAAGATTATAACAAGGCTTTTAACGTCCGAAAAAAGTATTCCTTGGGAGAATCGGCTCCTCCTGCGATCTTGTATGACCGCGGTGATGACTATTATTTTGTGGGACGGGAAGATTTTCATCGGGAAGGAGAAGACCTTGCCATGGTTCGCCACGGTTTTCTTTTCCCCCAGGAATTGTTTCAGAAAGCTGTTTTTGGTGCGAAACTATACCATTTTTTTGATATCGACGATTTTGATTGCAGTCGAGATCCCTTTGGCGATGACGAACCTTTACCCGGCGTAAACCGCATCCATGTACCGGAAAAAGCCTGCGGTTTTTTGCGCCCGGAGGATGTTTTTCGGCAATGTCGTGATCATAGCCGCTTTGTAAAGCTGCTACTTTATTCTGCGGTGATGGCAATTATGGAAAACTTTTCTATTGTGATCTCCTGTCCGGGTCTTGACCGTGATAAATACGAGAAAAATGCGGTCCTTTTTATCCGCAGTTTATTTGCAATGCTTCCCTGGGAATGGCGGGAAGCTCTATCTTTTCATTCCTGCGTGGATGATCCCCTTGCTTTTGGTCATTTTCGGATTTGCGTGACGCCTTTGGCCATCGCCGATCTGCCAAAAAATAACAAGACCTTCTATTTTGATATGAAAGATTTTACCGTCAGTCCCGATCTGGTCATTGAACAAAAGACAAGAGGAACGCTTTGTGGAGATCTTCTCTATCGGATCTGGTCAAATAAGGATGAAAAGGCATTATCTGCCTTTTTTTATATCGTTCACCATAACCGGGATCTTTTTGACTGCGGGATGCCGAAAATGATACAAATGGATGCACTTTGCTGTTTCTTTTTCCTGACGGAGGTGGGGGAACCTTATCGTAGGACGATGGAACGCGAGCTTTCACGGCTCAGTAAAGGCGCCTCCCGGGAAATTATTTTGTTCCTTGCCGGTCATCTTGGAAATCGCGAATTTGTGAAATTAAGAGAAATGCTGTCTCTTTCCTGAAACAGCGATGATTTTGAGAAAGGGGGACTGAAGGTTGTTTTCAGCTATTTTCAGCCCAATCATGAGCTTTTTTGCGGTCCATGTGGGGATTGCTCAATGGTATACCACCTTTGCCCGCTGGGTCTTTCCCCTTTTGGCTCTGGTGTTGTTGATCAAGGTGATCCGTTCTTTGCTCCAGGCGGAAAATCCTGCGGAAATCTGGGCGACCCTGCGCTTTCCCGATGGAAAAGAGGTGCCGTTGACGCATTGGGAAAATGTTTTGGGACGCGCAAAAAGCGCCGATGTGATCATTCCTTACGGAACCGTATCCCGAAATCATGGCACTTTGGTGCGAAATGAAGAAGGGGTTTGGTATTATAATGATTTGGGTTCCAAAAGCGGTTCCTTTATCAACGGAAAAGCTGTTACGGAAAAAACGCCGATTTCTTTTGTGGATACCCTGACCATTGGCGGCGCCGACTTCAAGCTGATGCCGGTACCGGCGGCGGAACGGCGGCAAAATATCAAACGGCGGCTCTTCTTTTCCCGCCCGGAATCCCCCTGGAGTTCTCTGCTGCTTTTGACCTTGTTTCAGTTTATGGCAGGGATCCAATTCATGGCTGCCTACGGCAACGATTGCCCGGTGGCAGCTCCGGCATGTCTTCTTGTGCTTTCGGTTGTTATGTGGGGCTATTACTTTGCCATGCGAATGCTGAAACGCGTGGCCTTTGAAATGGAAACCATTGCTTTTTTCCTTTCTACCCTGGGGCTTTGTGTTTGTGCTACGGCGGCTCAGACCAGCATTACCAAGCAGCTGATCGCGTTATTGTTGGGATTAGGCGTTTTTCTGCTGATCAGTTGGTTTTTACAGGATCTGGATCGCTGTAAAAAGGTTCGAATGCCTTTGATTGTTTTAGGTGTTGTTGCCCTGGTATTGAATCTGTTGCTGGGTAAGATCTCTTATGGTGCCCGTAACTGGATCTCCATCGGAGGGCTTTCGGTTCAGCCTTCGGAGCTGGTTAAATTGGTCTTTGTTTTTGCCGGCGCCGCAACCCTTGATGAATTGTTCCAAAAGGGTAATTTGACCCTGTACGTGATCTTTTCCGGTATCTGTTTTGTTGCCCTGGCGATAATGGGAGATTTCGGTACGGCTCTAATCTTTTTCGTGACCTTTGTGGTGATCTCTTTCCTGCGTTCCGGGGATTTTTCCAAGCTGGTATTGATTCTCGGCGGTGCCGCCGTCGGAGGATTGATGATCGTCCGTTTTGAATCGTACATCGCGAGCCGTTTTGCTGCCTGGGGCCATGTTTGGGAGTATGCCAGTACTTCCGGATATCAGCAAACCCGCACGATGTCGGCGGCGGCCAGCGGCGGCCTTGTTGGTGTTGGCGGCGGTAATGGTTGGCTGCATAACGTTGCTGCCAGTGAAACGGACCTTGTGTTTGGCGTGTTGGCGGAAGAATGGGGGCTTTTAATCGCTGTTTTGGCGGTGCTTTGCATTCTTACACTGGCTGTTTTTGCGGTAAAATCCATTGCTTCGGGGCGAAGCAGCTTCTATACGATTGCAGCCTGTGCAGGAACGACGCTTCTTGTCATGCAGACGGTCTTAAATGTATTTGGTTCTGTGGATTTACTTCCTTTGACCGGTGTGACGTTTCCCTTTGTATCCTGCGGCGGAACCAGCATGATGGTTGCCTGGGGGATTCTGGCCTTTCTGAAGGCTGCCGATACGCGACAAAACGCCAGTTTTGCTGTGCGATTGAGCCAGACGAAGGAAAAAGGAGGTGCGCACCTTGAAGAAGCTTGAACGACGGGCGATCATTTGCCTGATTTTGGCCGGCTGTCTTTTTCTCGGATTAGTCATTTTCTGTTTTCGTTTTGTGGCCTACGGCAGCGAATGGGCTTCTTTCCCTGCTAATAAGCACCTTTTTGCTGATGGAAATCTTGATTGCGGTGCGGTTTACGATAAAGACGGTACGTTGCTGTTGCAAAATACTGCCGATGGCGCTGTTTATAACGATGACGGGACGATCCGTCGCGCAACTTTTCATGCGGTGGGAGATCCTGCCGGAAATATTTCCACCGGAGCGGAAACGAAATTTGCCGGAAAGCTTACCGGATATAATTTTATCAATGGTGCTTATTCCCGGAATGGTGATGGGCGCAACCTTTATCTGACCATTGATGCCGATGTTTGTGCCGCTGCCTACAATGCCCTGGACGGACGAAAAGGTTGTGTAGGGGTCTATAATTACAAAACGGGGAAAATGATATGTAATGTCAGCTCCCCCAGTTATGATCCGAACCGCCCCATTGACAGCGATGCTGCTGCCGAGGAAGGTTATTATATCAATCGTCTGTTTTCCGCAACCTTTGTTCCGGGTTCCATTTTTAAAACGGTGACTTCTGCGGCGGTAATTGACAATCTGGACTACAGTAATTGGTCTTTTAACTGTACCGGCTCCAGCAAAGTAGGAGATGATGATATCACCTGCGTTTCGGCTCATGGTGAGGTCGATTTTACCGACGCTTTGTGTAAATCCTGTAACGGTGCTTTTGCTCAGCTGACATTGGAGCTGGGAGCAGATACGATGAATGAATACGTGAAAAAACTGGGACTCACCAAATCCTACTCGATCAATGGGATTCGTACCGCAAAAAGCACCTTTGATTTTTCCGAAAGTAATCCTGCGGCGCTTGGTTGGTCCGGTGTGGGGCAGGGCAAAGACCTTGTCAATCCCTGTTCAATGATGATCTATATGGGAGCCATTGCCAATGGCGGCCGTGTTGTTATTCCGCAGGTGGTGGAAAGTGTGAGATCCTCACGGAATTTCCCTTTGAGTCTATATGTTCCTCATTTACGGCAAAAGCTGGTCAGCAGTGAAACTGCCGATACCTTAACGGAAATGATGCGTAATAATGTCGTAAATAATTATGGCGAAGGGAATTTTGCAGGTCTTAATATTTGCGCGAAATCCGGCACGGCGGAAGTTGGTGACGGCACTTCCCATGCCTGGTTCACTGGTTTTCTTGATGATGACGCGCATCCCTATGCCTTTATTGTTTTGGTGGAAAACAGCGGCAGCGGGGCGAAGGTTGCCGGTCCCATTGCAAATAAAGTTTTGAATGCGGTCATTGATAATGAGTGATCTATCCGGTTTTGCCCGACTCGGAATATTCATGGATTTCCATATAATAGGTAAGAATAAAAAAATGTGCTTTGCGGAAAAACAAAGCACATTTTTTGGTATAATTTCCTTTACTGAAAATATATTAAAGAGGGAGATACAGATCTTTTCCCGAAAATCACCCGGAATTTGAAATTTTTACGAAAAACAGGAAAAAATCAATTTTTGGTTGAAAAAATTGTAAAAAATACTTGCAAGGAATGAGAAATGTGATATAATCGTTATGTGTAGCAGAAAATTTTATGGATTTTCTGAAAATTTTAATGGAGGCATCTATTATGAAAAAGTTTTTGGCAATTGCTCTCGTAACGATGTTGGCTCTTACAGCATTCGTGGGTTGCGGCAGTGACAAAGGTGACACTGCAGCAAATGACGCAACTTATGCCGGTCAGGGTACCGCTGTTGACGGTGATACTATTTATCTCGGCGTATTTGAACCCACCACCGGTGAAAACGGCGGCGGCGGACTCCAGGAAGTTCTTGGTGCAAGATATGCAAACACCGTGGCTCCTACTGTTGATATCGATGGCAAAACCTATGATATCAAATTGGTTGAAGTTGATAACCAGTCTGATAAAACTGCTGCAGTTACCGCTGCACAGAGCTTGATCAATGACAATGTTGTTGCTGTTATCGGTTCCTATGGTTCCGGTGTTGCAATCGCTGCCGGTCAAACCTTTGCCGATGCAAAAGTTCCTGCTGTTGGCTGCTCCTGCACCAATCCTCAGGTTACCCTCGGTAATGATTTCTACTTCCGTGTTTGCTTCCTCGATCCCTTCCAGGGTACCGTTGTTGCAAACTATGCCATTGAAGAAGGTTACAAAACCGCTGCTGTAATCGCTCAGAACGGCGATGACTATTCCACCGGTTTGGCTGCATACTTCAAAGAAGCATTCACTTCTCTCGGCGGCGAAGTCGTATCCGACCAGACTTACCAGACCAATGAATCCGACTTTAACGCAATTCTCACCACCATCAAACAGGCAAATCCTGATGTAATCTTTGTTCCCTCTTCGATCGCTACTGCTCCTCTCGTAATTCAGCAGGCAAGAGCTCTCGGTATTGAATCCGTTATTATGGCCGGCGATACCTGGGAAAATGAAAGTATCGTTCAGACTGCCGGTGCTGATTCCGAAGGCATCGTTTTCTCCACCTTCTTTGATGAAAACGACAAAGATAACCCTGTTGCCAATGAATTTGTTCCCGGCTTCAAAGATTATTTGAATTCCGATCCCAAGAACATCACCAGCAACGGTGGTACCGATGGTGTTGCTGCGGTTTCCGCTCTTGGTTATGATTCCTACATGGCTATCTACAATGCCATTCAGTCTCTTGACGGCAAAGGCCTTGAAAAAATCACCTCCGGCGACATTCGCGACGCTCTCGTTGATGTTTCCTTTGACGGTGTGACCGGTTCCATCTCCTTCGATGAAAACGGCGATGCGAATAAGACCACGGCTTACATCAAGACGGTCAAAGACGGCAAAATTACCTTCCTCAGAACACAGGAAGCCAAATAATTTCGTTGTTTAAGTTTTGATCTGAAATAATGGTGGGAGGCACAGGCTTCTCGCCATTATTTTTGGGTCATATTATTTTTATTTTAGAAAGCTGCTCCGGCAGTGTATTTGGGGGTTCTCATATGAGCTTGACCGCATTTTGGCAGTATTGCCTGACCGGGATCTCCATCGGTGGTATTTATGCCTTGATCGCCATCGGTTATACGATGGTATACGGGATTCTTCGTTTGATCAACTTTGCCCACGGCGATATTTTTATGATGGCTGCCTACTTCATGATTTTTGCCATGACAGATTTCCTTTTGCCCTGGTATGTCTCTGTTGTACTGGTCATTGCCGCAACCATCGTTTTGGGTGTAGTGATCGAGCGCGTAGCGTATAAGCCGCTGCGCAGCGCGCCTCGTATGTCGATCATGATCTCCGCTATTGGTGTATCCTATTTGTTGCAGAACCTTGCAACCTATCTGTTTTCCGCTTTGCCCAAAGGATATCCGGAAATTTCCTTCCTGAAACAAATCATTCATTTGGGTGATGTATCCACCTCTTTGGTAACCTTCGTTACGCCGATTCTTACCATTGCTCTTGTTATTGCGTTGATGTTCTTTATCAACCACACCAAGGTTGGTATGGCAATGCGCGCCGTTTCCAAAGACTTTGAAACCGCCCAGCTGATGGGGATCAAGATCAATCGTGTTATCAGCCTTACCTTTGTTATCGGTTGTTTTTTGGCTGCCGTTGGTTCCATTCTCTACTTCACTCCCCGTGCAACAGTCAATCCGCTTTCCGGTTCTCTTCCCGGGATCAAGTGCTTTGTTGCCGCTGTTTTCGGTGGCATTGGCAGCATTCCCGGTGCAGTTGTCGGTGGTTTCCTGATCGGTCTTTCCGAAACCTTTATCAAAGCTTTTGGCTATTCCGAATTCAGTGATGCTTTTACTTTTGTGTTGTTAATTTTGATCCTGCTTATTCGTCCTTCCGGTCTCTTTGGTGAAAAGCAGACAGAGAAAGTGTGATCAGTATGAAAAAAAGGACTAAAACAATTTGTTCCATCGTATTGGTTGCTGTCGTTGCCGCATTGTTGTTCTTGGTTGATGAGACCAATACAAGTGGAAACTCTATGCTTGCCACCGTTTTGCAGCTAGGCTCAATCTATGCCCTTGTTGCCGTTTCCATGAACTTGCTTAATGGTTTTACCGGCCTTTTCTCCTTAGGACAAGCCGGTTTCATGGCTTTAGGCGCTTATACCTTTGGGATTCTTACCATTCCGGTGCAGTCCAGAGGCATCGTTTATTATCTTTACGGTGTAAATGATGCTTTGGCAAATGCTATTTTGCCGATTCCTTTGGCCATGATTGTAGCGGGATTGGTTGCGGCTTTTTTTGCCTTGCTGATCGGTGCACCGGTGCTCCGCTTGAAGGGGGACTATTTTGCCATTGCTACTCTCGGGTTTTCCGAGATCGTACGTATCACCATTGGTTCCACTCCTTTAAATACTGTGACCAATGGTTCTCTTGGTTTAAAAATGATCCCCGGTTTTTCCTCTTTCTATACGCCTTTTATTGTTTCCGGGATTTGTATCCTTGTGATCGTGCTGTTGCTTCGTTCTTCCTACGGCCGTTCTTTTAAAGCAATTCGGGAAGATGAAATTGCTGCCGAAGCCATGGGGATTAATCTTTCCAAACACAAGCAAATGGCCTTTATTATCAGCTCCTTCTTTGCCGGTATCGGCGGTGCTCTGCTTGCCATGTTCCTTGGCGCTGTAACACCGACAACCTTCCCTGTGAAGCTGACCTATGATATTCTGCTGATCGTTGTTATTGGCGGTATCGGCAGTGTTACCGGTAGTGTTATCGCTTCTTTCCTGGTCATTGCCTGCAAAGAATGGTGGTTCCGTTTTCTTGACCAAACGACCTTTATCGGTTCCTTCCAGGTGCCGTTATTAAAAACCGGCTTCCGTATGGTCGTTTTCTCAGTTTTGCTGATGGTGGTTGTTCTTTTCTTCCGTCGTGGGATCATGGGTGATAAAGAATTTTCCTGGGATGCGATTGCTCGTTTTTTCCGCAAGCTGTTCCGTCGGCCCGAACCGGCTGTCGCTGCTGATGGTGTTGGTGCCATAGAAGATTCCGCAGAAGAACTTTCCGCAAAGACAGAAACGGAAGATGCTTCGGAGAAGAAAGAAGGTGACAGCGATGGCAAATAACATTTTGAAGTTAAATGATGTTACGATGCAGTTTGGCGGTGTTGTCGCTGTAAATAACCTCACCATGGAAGTGAACGAAGGCGAGATCGTCGCCTTGATCGGTCCCAATGGCGCCGGGAAAACAACGGCGTTCAATGTAATTACCGGTGTTTATCAGCCTACCAACGGCGAAGTACGCTTGAAGGATAAGGTTATCGCTTCCGGTCATCCTGTGGGTAAAATGAAAAAGCTTTATGCCGGCGAAAATAACGGCAAATATACAAAACGAGTAGTATATTCGCCGGATAAGATTACAAAACAGGGGATTGCCAGAACCTTCCAGAATATTCGACTCTTTAAAAACCTTACGGTTTTGGAAAATGTGCTGATTGCAAAGCATATGCACATGAAAGCCAATCTTTTTACCGATACTTTCATGATCAGCCATAAGGAAGAAAAGAAAATGAAAGAGGATTGCCTGGAGCTGTTGAAGATCGTGCATCTTTACGATGTTCGCAATGAAGTGGCGTCTGCTTTGCCTTATGGAAAACAGCGCCACCTGGAAATTGCTCGTGCCTTGGCAACAGATCCTCATCTGTTGCTGTTGGATGAACCCGCTGCCGGGATGAATCCTCAGGAAACCGATGAGCTTACCGCTTTTATTCGTTGGGTTCGGGATGAATTTAAAATTACCATCTTTATGATCGAACACCATATGAATCTCGTTATGGATATTTCCGATCGCATTTATGTGATCGACTTTGGGAAACAAATCGCCGAAGGTACTCCGGCGGAGATCCAAAACAACCAACGCGTTATCGACGCATACTTGGGGGTGGCAGAAGAAGATGAGTAACATTTTAGAAATTAAAGATCTTGTTGTTTCCTACGGTGGGATTGAAGCGGTAAAGGGCATCTCCATGGAGGTTCCCGAAGGTCAGATCATTACCTTGATCGGTGCCAATGGTGCCGGGAAAAGTACGACGCTGAAATCCATTTCCGGTATTGTGAAACCGAAAAGCGCCTCCATCCTTTTTAACGGGGAAGAAATTTGCGGCAAAACTCCGGACTATATTGTTTCCAAAGGAATCACTCTTGTTCCCGAAGGCCGCCGTGTTTTTTCCAATCTTACCGTTGCAGAAAACCTGAAAATCGGTGCGTATCTCCGAAAGGATAATATTAAAGCCGATATGGATTATGTTTATAGTCTTTTCCCGCGTTTGAAAGAGCGTGAATGGCAGCTTTCCGGTACTCTTTCCGGTGGGGAACAGCAAATGCTGGCCGTTGGCCGCGCTTTGATGAGCCGCCCGAAGGTAATCATGATGGATGAACCTTCCCTTGGTCTTGCTCCTTTGATTGTAAAAGATATTTTTGAAATCATTAAGACCATCAACAAAGAGGGGATTACCGTTCTTTTGATCGAGCAAAATGCCAACATGGCGTTGAAGATCGCCGACAAAGGCTACGTTATGGAAACCGGTGTCATTAAAATGGAGGGTACCGGTGCGGAGCTTCTTGCCAACGAAGAGATCAAAGAAGCCTACCTCGGAAAGCAAAAAAAATAAACGATAAAGCGGCGGAGCACTGCGGTTCTGGCAAGCTCACCGTTGTCGGTTGTTCAAAAATAGTACCTTTTTCCTTCTCCTGTCGCAAGATATTCCACTTGCAGGGGGGGGGGGGTAAATTGAGTATAATAAGTTTGTGTACTAGTCAACGAAAAGTAGACACAAGATTTAAAAAGTAGACACTCCAAAGGGGAAAAATACCCCTTTGTCTACTTTTAGACTACCACAACAGTGTAATTGAATATGCGCCATAAATGCCCGGTGATGTTGCTGATTGCAGCTGCTAGCCGGGGGACGGAATCCGGTGAAAGGCCGGAGCTTTGCCGGAACTGTGTATTTACGATTGCCGTGCCTATGGGTAAAAGCAGCCATTGGGATTTCCCGAGAAGGCAGGTGCGGCAGGAGGGAAGCCTCACGTAAATGAGCCAGGAGACGTTTTGTTTGTGGTTGTCTTGTCGTGACGATGCATCACGGCAGAGCTCATAAGATTGCAAAAAAATAGCGGCTTGCAGCATTGTATTTGTGCTGCAAGCTTTTTTTGATGAAAAAGTAAATAACGATGCTTATTTATTCGGTGTGCTTATTATAGCTTGCCAAATAAAAAAGGTGCGTACCGGGTCGGAAGTTTCTTGGCAGGATCGTTCAAACCCAAGTACGCTGCACTTTTGTAGGGTGCTCAATTATTATATCTTCTTTTTCCGGTATCGTCAAGGAAAAAACGGTGCAGGAAAAGGGAAGATCTTGTTTACATTGGTCAAATGCCGGAGAACCGGCGGCACCCTTACGTTAGTTCGTAAGGGCTTTTTTATTTGGAAGGAGGAGCAAAGATGACCTAGATGTTACCACGTTGCAATGAAAAATTATTAGTACGGAAGGATATAAAAATGCGAAAGAATTTATTATTTCTTCTCTGCATGCTGCTGACGGTCTTTACCTTCAGCACCGGGATTTTTGCTGCGGATGCCTGGGATGGCACCGTAGACACCAGCTGGTACAAAGCAGATCAGACCTCTTTTGAGATCAGCAACGGCAAAGAGCTTGCCGGGCTGGCAGCGATTGTAAATGGCAATGCCAGCGGAATTTCGAGAAATACTTTTGAAGGTAAGACGATCACGCTTACTGCAGACATTGATCTCGGTGGCAAGACCTGGAATCGCATCGGTACCGGTACAAGCTACTCCTTTAAAGGTACATTTGATGGAAATGGCAAAACCATATCTAATTTTGTTTATCCAAAAATGCAGGAGTATAATGCACTCTTTGGTTACAACTATGGTATCGTCAAAAATCTCACGGTAAAGGGTGACAACCTGATTACTGAAGGCTGGAACAGTCAAGCAGCATTTGTCGGCATGAATTATGGCGCTGTCGTTAACTGTGTCAACTATGCCAATCTCGATGTTACCAGTGGTGGATTTCAGTCTTATATCGCCGGTATTGTTGTCTCTAATATGCAAGGTGCTTATGTAGTAAATTGTGCAAACTACGGCGACATTACTTCCAAGCAGCCAAATGTTGCCGGTATTGCTTATTTCAATAACGGCGGCTTTATCATCAATTGCTATAATATGGGCACCATTACCGGCAGCAATGGAGTGGCCGGTATTTGTTATAGCGCTCAGGGCAGTGGTGCCATCAAAAATTGTTACAATGCCGGGAAAATTGTTGCGAATAGCAGCGGTGCGGGTATTTGCTCTACGTTTAGCGCAGGTACTTTGGTAAATAACTATAGCTTATCCACCGATGAGATCAATAAGGATCTGCCGGGTATTGGAAACAAAACGGCAACGGAAGCCGAAGTAAAAACGGTAGACGAAGCGACCTTAAAGGCTGCAGCCTCTTCCTTGGGAGATGCCTATGTTGCCGATAAGGAAGGCGATGCTGCCCTCAACGGCGGTTATCCGCTTCTCACTTACCAGAAAACCGGTGAATATACCGAGGAAGCCGATGGACTTGAAATAGAGTCTGTAGAAGCGGTCAACGGCACCATTACGGCAACGCTGAATAAAGAATTGACCTACACCAAATTGGCAAAGGACGATTTCACCGTTACCGTGGCAGGGAAAGAAGCTGTGGTAAATTCCGTAACAGTCAACGGCAACCGGGCAACGATTGCCTTTACCCCCATTGCGCCGGAAACAGTGGAAAAGACCTACAATGTTTCCTTAAAATACAAGGACGGCGAAGCAAAAACGGCTGATCTTACCGTTGCGGCTTTTGTAATGGAAGATTTTGCTGTTGAAAACGGAGCAATTACAGCTTTTGTAGATGAATCCCTGACTTCGGATATGTTCTCATTAGAGGACTTTCACGTTACAATTTCTGCTAATGGTGGTGAACCTACGCCTCTTGAATTAGCTTATTGTGATATGTGGGACGGGGAGTTCTATGGTGAATTTGATATGATCGCCAATAAAACGGTGGCTACCAAATACACAGTTACCCTCCAATACAAGGATGGTCAGATATACAGCGGCTCCTTTGATGTCAGTGCTCTTTGGCTTGATGCCATTGATGCCTTTGATAATCCCACCCTGGCCTTTGGCCGTCTCTTTAACGGCAGCCAGGCATACACCAATACCCCCGGTGTGTTGACCGTAAGCTTTAACGATACCCCGGTGGTGACGCCTACTGTAGATGATTTCAAGGCTACCTACGTAGCGGAAATCGATGGGGAATTTGAAACCAATGATTTGAAGATCAATCAGGTGCAAATGAGCGGCAACGTTGCCAAGCTTTCCTTTCAGCGGATCCCCCTGACCGATACGGCAACGGATATCATCGTTCGGGTGTCCTATAAGGGTGGCGAACGAAAGAGCTTTGCCACGGTGCTGCCGGCGAACCCCAATTGGAGTGCCTATGTGGAAAAACCTGCCGTTGGTGACGGTACGCCGGAGTCTCCTTATCAGATCGGCACCGCCGAGGAGCTGGCATGGTTTGCCGCTCTTACCAACGGTAAGCTCACCGATGGTACCCCGAAGAATCTCAAAGCTTGTGCCGAGCTGACGGCAGACATTACCCTTAACGATACTGCCGGTTGGGAGAACTGGAACAAGGATACAGAAGGCTTGCGTATTTGGGAACCGATTGGTCATTCAGATTACATTAATGCTTCTAATGGTTACAATGGCACCTTTGACGGAAAAGGCTATACGATCTCCGGGATGTATTGTACTTGGGAAAGCCTTTACGGTGGCTATAACATTGGCTTTGTCAGCAATCTTTGTGGTACGGTAAAGAATCTCAAGATCGATCGGTCGTATCTTTACCTTTACAATCCCGGTACCGGTACTGTTGGTGGCATTACTGCAAACGGTTTTAATTATACGATTCAAAACTGTGGGACAAATATTGTTTCCGAGTTATATTTGACTTCAAGTCAGTCTGCTGCCTATATGGGAGGTATTGCCGGTGATGGAACGGCAACCATCAGCGGTTGCTATAGTACCTCTACTATGCGAGGATTGGCAAATAATGTATTGGTGTCCGGCATTGGTAGTTGCGGCACTATGATCGATTGCTATTTCCTGGGAAATGCTTCCACTACAGATCTAGGTGCGGTTTACGGTGTAGCAAGATGTGGTTTTAAATTAGGTGATTTTGTTCGGGACGAGGACGGCAAAATTGTCTATGAGAATGGCAGACAGGTGAGATATTATGACGCTGTCGGTGTTGTATCTAACTGCTATAATGCCGGCACTCTTACCGGTGGAAACGTTTATCCACTTACCGCTGCAACGAATCCGATATACACATATCCTTGGCAGGTTTTTCGTTTTTCCGGTAATGGTGGTACATTTAGCAACAACTACTATCTCGGTGAAGCCGGCGCTTCCGATGATTTTGCCGCGGCAAAAACCGCCGAAGAAATGAAATCCTCGGGGATGGCTTCTCTTCTGGGCAGCGCCTATGGAATTTTAGATGGCATCAACGATGGCTATCCCGCCTTGAAATGGCAGGGAGAAAAACCGGGGAATCTCACTACCGTGGCAGCACCGACCTTTACTCTCTCCGGCGGCGGCTTCGGCAATGAAATTACCGTTGCTATCTCCACCGCTACCGAAGGTGCAACGATCTTCTATACCACCGACGGCTCCGTTCCCGGGATCCGCAACGGCGAAGAATATACAGAACCGATTCCTCTCACCGATACGGTAAAGGCCATTGCCTATAAAAATGGTATGTACCTCAGCGCAATCAATACCATTTCTCCTTCTACCGTTATTACACCGGTGATCACCCCCAATTCTCCTTACGGTCAAACCATCAACGGGAAAACAAAGGTGGCAATCACTTGTCCTACGAAGGGTGCTACGATCTACTACACTACCGATGGTAGTGACCCGGTAACCTATGGTGAGGATTACAATTTCCTCAATCTCCGGGCGAAGAAGTACACCGGCAAGCTTACGGTGGAGGATCCCACCACGGTAAAAGCGGTTGCGATAGCCGAAGGGATGCTGATCAGTACCACAGCTTCGGAACAGTATGACCTCAGCTGGACGGCGATGATTTCAGAGCCTCGCCAAGATAAGGAAGGCACCTATCTGATCTCCAACGGCAGAGAGCTTGCCTGGTTCGCCGGTTTTGTGAACGGTACGCTGGAAGGCGTAAAGCAGGATCCTGCGGCTAATGCCAAGATGACCAAGGATATCGACCTCGGTGATTTTGTCTGGTCTCCCATGGGGGATGGCGAAGCCTTTGCCGGCACCTTTGACGGCGACGGTCACACGATCCAAAATATGTATTTTGGTCATGACAACTATGAATTTTCTACGGGATTTTCCGGTGGTAAAACCGACCCCAAAGGCTTTGTCGAGAAAAACAACGGAACAATCAAAAACCTTACCTTTACCGGGAAGGATATTGATCTTGCTCTCGGCAGTGTAGGCGTTGTTGCCGTAACCAACAGCGGCACTGTCTCCAACTGCCACAATGAAGTTGCCGTTTGCACCTGGGGCAGACCCATTGCCGGAATCGTAGGAACAAACGCCGGTACGGTAGAATTTTGTTCCAATACCGCAACCATTGCCGCAACAAAGCTGGCCTACCTTAGTGACAACGGTGCAATGCAGACAAATGGCCATTCTAGGTATGTTTCCGGTATCGTCGGTATCAATAATGCCGGCGGTGTCGTTCGCGATTGCTATAATACCGGCAACATCACAATGGCACCGAATCCGGCGGAATCCGGTCAGATCGTTGCCGATGCAAAGGATGGATCTACGGTAGAACGCTGCTATGCCTTGGGGGCGATCGATAACAGTGGTTTTAGAGCACGCTTTGCAAGCGACTGGAGCGGCTGGTCCGGTATAAACCCCTATAACGGCGGTCCGGTAGGAGCAGGTGCAGGCCTTCTTGCCGGTGGTGTTCATTCGGCAGAAGATGGTAGTACCGCCAAGGTGACCGACAGCTACTTTATGCAGGATCTCACCGTAAAGGGAGATGCTCTCAACAGCTTTAAGCTGGATAATGATAACTTTAAAACGCAGTATTGGACGAAACTTCGTACCCAGGGTTTTGCAGGTAGAACAATAAAGGGTGTAGGCAGCAGTCTCCTTACCGAAGATGTAGATTACTACGTTTTCTACGATGTAACCAACGATAAATATCTCGCATTGGAGCTGAGTGGTGAAGGCAGCGGTGACAATGTAGTGATCGATGCCACTGATGAAACGGTACCTCATTTTACAGCTCAGGCAGGGAACTATCTTACAACTTACACCGGGGAATATTATCTCTACAAGATTCCCGCGGCAACGAAAGCGGTTAAGTTTATCAATACAACGGAGCTGACCGATTTCTCCAATGAACCGGATCTCACGGATTTCCGTGCGACGGCTCTTGATACGGAAAACGTTAAAACTATGTTGGCCCAGGTGAAAGAGACCTGGCCGGAAAAATATGACGCCATTGCTGCGGCAGTGGCTTACGGCAATCCTCCTGTGAAGGAAGAAGAAAAGCCTGTCGAAGGTAAAGTTCGTGTCATTATTGAAAATACCACCTTTACCGAAGCCTCTCAGTCAGCCGACGGTGAGACCGCACCTCCCTGGAGCGGAGTCCTGGTAGATCGGGAAGTAGAATTAAAGGATACCACCACAATGATGAGTGCCATTGTTGAAGCTGCTGCCAAAGGCGATGCCAACGGTAACGCGGTTTCGATCTCCGGTGCCGACAAAGGCTATATTTCCGGCATCAACGGTCTTGCCGAATTCATGGGCAAAGGCGCTCAGTGCGGCTGGATGGGAACGTTGAACAATTGGTTTACCAATGCCGGTTTCCAGAACTTTACCGCGAAAAACGGCTTCCTCCACGATGGTGATGAGATTCGCGTCATGTACACCAATGCCGATAACGGCGGTACCGATCTTGGCGGCTCCATCGAAGGGGATACCAATACGAAGTTGAAGGAGCTTTCCTTCTCTAACGGCACATTGACTCCTGCCTTTGATGGCAGTACTACAGAATACACCTTAACTTTGGATGCCGGTGCCAAAGATACGCAAATTTCTTATGTTGCTGCCAACAAGGTATTCCAGGCTCGTACCTATATCAATAAATTTGCACCCAAAACCTGGGGCTATAAATCCGGAGATACTCTAACGGTAAAAGCCGGCGATAAGATTTACGTAGGTGTTGGCAATGTCAACTGGGATTCCATGCAGCAAGGCGCAACGGAAACCCGTTATACCATTACCGTTGCCGGCAGCTCTGAACCTCCGGTATCCGAAGAATTTACCGTAACCTTTGATTCCCAAGGCGGCAGCGCCGTAGCAGCACAAAAGGTGAAAAAGGATGGAAAAGTCACCATGCCTGCTGCTCCCACCAAAGAAGGTTATACCTTCGATGGCTGGTATCGGGAAGCCGAATGTAAAACAGCCTGGACCTTTGATCTGGATACCGTAGATGAAAATATGACTCTCTACGCCAGATGGATCAAAAAAGAGGTTCCGGTAACAGCCGATTCCGCATTGAAGGATGTATTGTCCTATGTACAGTCCACGGTAACCGAAGCGAAGGTCGGCTCCATTAAGGGCGAATGGGCCGTAATTGACCTGGCTCGGGGCGGCGTGAAGGATCAGGCCTGGTACGATAAGTATCTTCCCAATCTGAAAGCCCACGTTGCCGCGAAGGATGGCAAACTCTCTGCTTCGAAATATCAGTATACCGAATATGCTCGTATCTCCCTTGCCATTACGGCAATGGGTATGGACGCCACCGCCTTTGAAGCCTCCAACGGCAAGACCTATGATCTGGTTGCTCCGTTGCTGGATAAAGGCTCCGATGGCAAATACTATCCGATGTATCAGGGCCACAACAGCGTAGCCTTTGCCCTGATTACTCTGGACAGCGCAAACTATTACCCCGAAGCCAAAACAGCCCGTGCAGACTACATTGACAGCTTAAAAGCCGATCAGCTGGAAGATGGCTTATGGTCCATTACCGGAGATGTTGGTAATGTCGATACCACTGCAATGGTACTTCAGGGCTTGGCCCCGTACTACAATAGTGAAGCCAAGTTCAACGCTCTGGGCGCCAAAACCACCTATGCAGAATTGCAGAAGATGGTGGATGATGCATTGGCCGGCTTGAAAGCCAAAGCCGATGCCAACGGCGATTACGGCAGCTCCGAAGCTGCGGATCAGATTGCAGTAGCCCTCTGCGCACTGGGCAAAGATCCCCAGGCCAATGGCTGGAAAGTGATTGATACGATCCTTGGCTATCGTGATGCCGCTACCGGCGGTTTCAAACACACCTTAAACGGTGAAGTAAACCAGATGGCAACGGAACAGGCTGCCTATACTCTGGTTGCCTACGATCGCTTTGTGAAGAAGACAAAGAGTCTCTACGATATGACCGATGTCTTCACCTACAAATCGGCGGTATCCGATGCGATTCTCGCCATCGATGCCCTGCCGGCTGCAGATAAAGTGGCTCTGACGGACAAAGACGCCGTAGCCGCTGCCCGGAAGGCCTATGATGCCTTAACCAAGGAACAGCAGGCAAAGGTTTCGGAAGAACTGCTGAAGAAACTCACCGATGCCGAAGCTGCCATTCAGAATCTGGAACAGGCCGCTGCCGATAAAGCCGCCGCCGATGCCGTAGCTGCAACGTTGAATAAACTTCCTGCTGCGGATAAAGTAGCTCTGAAGGATAAGAAAGCGGTAGAAGCTGCTCGTGCTGCTTATGATGGTCTCACCGAAAGCCAGCAGGCTTTGGTCGATGAAGCCGCAGTGAAGAAGCTCACCGATGCCGAAGCTGCCATTCAGAATCTGGAACAGGCCGCCGCAGATAAAGCTGCCGCCGATGCCGTAACGGAAGCCTTGAATAAACTTCCTGCCGCGGATAAAGTGGCATTGACGGATAAAAAAGCGGTAGAAGCTGCCCGCACCGCCTACGATGCTTTGACCGAAGGTCAGCAAGGCTTGGTAGATACTGCCGCAGTGAAGAAGCTTACCGATGCGGAAGTTGCCCTTAAGAATTTGGAACAGGTTGCTGCCGATAAAGCTGCAGCCGATGCTGTAACGGATGCCCTTAACAAGCTTCCTGCTGCGGATAAAGTAGCTCTGAAGGATAAGAAAGCGGTAGAAGCTGCTCGTGCTGCCTACGATGGTCTTACCGATGCACAGAAAGCATTGGTCGATGCCGCGGCACTGGAAAAACTCACCGCAGCGGAAGCGGCATTGGCCGATTTGGCAAAGGTTAATCCCTTTACCGATGTTGCCGCTGATGCATATTACTACGATGCTGTGCTGTGGGCATACTACAGCAATATTACCGCCGGGATTACGGAAAGTACCTTTGGCCCCGATGCAAATTGCACCAGAGCCCAGGTAGTGACCTTCCTGTGGCGTGCAGCCGGGGAACCGAAGGCGGAAATCAGCGAATGCGATTTCACCGATGTGGATAAAGACGGCTATTACTACAATGCCATGCTCTGGGCCTTGGAAGAAGGCATTACCACCGGTATGAGCGAAACGGAATTTGCACCGAACGCCACGGTAACCCGTGGTCAGGTCGTGACCTTCCTCTATCGTGCCGCCGGTGAACCTGTAGTGAACGGAGAAATGAGCTTTACCGATGTGGAAGCCGCCGATTACTACTACAATGCCGTGCTGTGGGCCGTAGAAAAAGGCGTAACCACCGGTGTGACGACAACGGAGTTTGCGCCGAAGGATGAATGTACCCGCGGACAGATCGTAACCTTCCTCTTCCGGGCACGCTAGTCGGCTGATGCCGGGCAAAATCCCCGAACCGCGGCTGACCGGATACGCCCTTATATACCGGTCAACCGCGCCCCGGGGCTTAAGCCATTGATCGCATCCTCTTCGGGTGCGTCTTCGCTGTGACCGACCGGGCAAATCACCGGTCGCCGACGGTGGCCGCGCCTTTCAACCTATGAAATAGGAAAAGACCTCGATGCAAGGCACTTTTTGTGTCCGCATCGGGGTCTTTGATTTATGTTTTTCAGGCTTTGCCTGCCTGTTTCTCCAAAAGCTCCTTCATATCCTCGGGGAGCGGAGATTCCACTTTTATTTCTTTTCCGTTTAAAGTGCATCTCAGCCTTGCGCAATGGAGTGCCTGACGGCCAATGGAATCTGTTTTGCCGCCGTAGAGCGCATCACCGGCCAAAGGGTGGCCGAGGTATGCCATGTGAACTCGGATCTGATGAGTGCGGCCGGTTTCCAGCCGCAAGGAGAGCAGGGCATGATCTTTGTATTGGGTCAGCACCTTAAAGTGGGTAATAGAATCCTGCCCGGCAGGGTCAACCTTGCGCATAATGGTGGAGCCGGGAACACGCAGCA
This sequence comes from uncultured Bacillota bacterium, assembly GCA_934702375.1. Lineage (GTDB taxonomy): Bacteria > Bacillota > Dehalobacteriia > UBA7702 > UBA7702 > UBA7702. The sequence continues at coordinate 20,901 of CAKUYE010000015.1, forward strand.
GCGGAGCACAAACGGTTCCTTCTTTCTCTGCATAGACCCCTTCTGCGATGGCAATGTATTCTTTTTCGATTCCATGGGCAAGCTGTACCGAAGTCAGCTTGTTTTTTGCGATAAGGCATAAGCCGGTGGTATGGCGATCCAAGCGCCCCAGAGGGCGAAAGGGTGTGTCCGGGTAGCGATAGGCAAAGAAATTTCCCAGGGCATCGTCAAATTCTCTGGTGGCAGGGTGAACGAGGATGTCGTCGGGTTTATCGAGAACGACGATGTCCGGATCTTCATATAATATGGGGATGTTGAGAGCGCCGTTTGGCGTCAAAACCGGCTTTTTATCGGGGAAGTCGATGGTGATGACGTCCCCTTCGTAAACGGGGTCGATATTTCGATGAAAGGCGCCGTTGACAAAAATGCCGCCTTCCTGCTTCAAGCGGATCAACATGGTTTTGGAATAACCGATTTCACTTAAATAATCGCAAAGGCGCATGTTCTCTTCGTTTTTGGTGATGGTGTAAGTTTTTATCATGGTTTCATTCTAATATGATTTCATAAGATTGTCAAATCAAAATCTTTTTTCTTCCGTGAGCATGAAAAAAAGCCGTTTTTTTGATGCTTTTGGCGAAAGGTCAAAAAAGTTTAAAAAAAATTTCGTGGCTTTTCCCTGTGTAAGCCGTATTTGGTCAAAAAAGATCAAAAATAATCAAAAAAGGTCAGAAAAAACTATTGCATTTTCTAGAATTGCGTGGTACAATAGAACCATAAAAGGTCAGAAAACATCAGATAATTATAAGGGGGCGATCCCGTGAGTACATTAGCGAGTCGGATCGAGCGATATATTAAAGATATGATGGCAGCTACGGAGCGAAATTATCTGGAGCTGAAAAGAAAAGATCTTGCCGAGGTTTTTTCCTGTGTGCCATCGCAAATCAATTATGTTTTGGAAACCCGTTTCCGAGATGAACAGGGCTACCACGTTGTGAGTCAGCGCGGAGCCGGCGGTTGCTTCCGTATTATACGGTTGGAGGTTACCGATGATAAGGAAATGAAGGATCTGATCTCTACGGTATCCGGAAGCGAAATGTCCTATAAAACTGCAGAAGGTTTTCTGGGGCGTCTCCTGGAGGAAGCGGTGATTGACCGCAGTGAATATATGCTGATTATGTCCATGATCGGTAAAGATACTTTGGCTGCTGCCGGAGATCAGGAAGATAAGATCCGGGCAGTAATGATGAAAAATGTTTTGATCACATTGCTGCGTATGGATTATTGATAGGAGGGGATCATATGTTATGTGAAAAATGCGGCAATAAAGAAGCTGTAATGAAGATCAATGAGATCGTAAATAATGAAAAGAAAACGAGCTATATTTGCGAAGATTGTGCTATGGAAATGCTTAATTCCCATTTGTCCTTCGGCAATTTTGATCCGTTTTCCGCTTTCAATGGATTCTTCCGTGATTTTTCCCGGTCTGCCCAGCCTGCATTGACTTGCCCCAGCTGCGGTTTAACCTTCCGTCGTTTTCTGGATTCCGGAAAATTCGGTTGTGCCCATTGCTACGATGCCTTTGGCTCGGCATTGGAGCCGGTATTGAGAAAGATTCATTTGAATACGGAATATAAAGGAAAACGTCCCGGTGATTCTCCGGTGCGGCTTCGCTCTGACCGCCCTGCGGTTGCAGATACGGCAAAAGAGGAATCACCCCGAGAAAAATTGCTGCGGGAAATGAAAGCCGCTGCCGATATCGAGGATTACGAAACCGCAGCGATGTGCAAGAAGAAACTGGATGCTATGGATGGAGGTGAATCCGATGAGTGAATATCGTGCCTTTAATACCCTGAACAGCTATTGGATGGAAGGTACCGGCAGGGATAGCGATATTGTTATCAGCAGCCGTGTGCGGCTGGCTAGAAACTCTCCGGATTATCCTTTTCCGGAACGACTCTCTTTGCAGCAGGAAAGGGATTTCCTGAACAAGGTTGCGGCCATCCCTAAAACAAAAGCCGGCAATGGGTTGGAAGATTTGGAAATGATTGACCTTTCCCTTGTCCCCCGGGAAGAAAAAATGGTGCTGGTGGAAAAACACCAGATCAGTCCTGCATTGGCTCTTTCCGATGGCGCAAACGGCGTGTTGATCAACGCTGCGGAAACCTTGTCGGTGATGATCAATGAAGAGGATCATATCCGCATCCAAAGCATTTATCCCGGTTTTTCTCCGGCTCAATGCTGGGAAAAGGCCTCGGCAGCCGATGATATGATTGCAAAATATATTCCGTCGGCGTTTTCTCCTCGCTGGGGATACCTGACCAGCTGCCCTACAAATACAGGTACGGGAATGCGTGCTTCGGTGATGCTTCACTTGCCTGCTTTGGTGGAAACGAACCAGGCGCAAAACGTTTTTGACGGCTTGGGAAAATATGGTTTCACCTGCCGCGGATTGTACGGTGAAGGTACTGAAGGAAAAGGAAATCTGTTTCAGATCTCTAATCAGATTACCTTGGGGCTTTCGGAAAAGGATATCATCCATCGATTGGAAGAAATCACCTCGGAGATCGTTTCCATTGAGCGGGAAATGCGCCAAAAAATGCTGCAAAAAAATCGCTTGCATTTGGAGGATGATGTTTTTCGCGCCCAGGCCATTTTGGACAATGCTCGTCTTGTAGAAATCGGCGAGGCCTTTTCCCTTCTTTCTACCCTGCGCTTAGGCAGTGATATGGGGTTGGTCAAGGGCTATCGTAAAAAAGATTTTAACCGTCTGCTGTTATTGATTCAGCCGGTGATCCTGAATAAAATCGAACGTAAAAACTTATCAAAAACAGAAATGATGAAATGTCGTGCGGAGCTTATCCGCAAGGAACTTAAAGGAGGCGACACTTTATGATGAACCAGTTTACACAGAGATCCCAGAGAGTATTAAATAACGCCCTGAATGTGGCGAAAAAATTAAACAGTTCCGTCGTTGGTACCGAGCATCTGCTGGCAGGTATCGTTTTGGAAGAAAGTGGCGTCGGCGCAAAGGCTCTGAGAATGCTTGGCTTTGATGCCAGAGCTTTTTTGAGTCGTTTGGAAGAAAATGCCGGCGAATCCGGAAGCTTTTTTGCTCAAAACATTGATTATTCACCCCGGGCAAAACATGCATTGACCTTGGCAAAGGATATTGCTGCAGAATTTCAGGTAGGTTATATCGCTACGGAGCATATCCTGCTCGGCATTTTACGGGAAGGGGAAGGCTCCGGTGCCGATTATCTTAAGGAACAGGGCATTACCGAAGAAAGAGTCATGGCGTTGCTCTCCGGTGAAGATACCGGTACGGGAAATAGCGAAAGCTATGGCGGTGCCGCTTCTGCCGGGAATAAAAAAAGCAATACCCCGGAATTGGATAAGTGCGGTCGTGATTTAACGGCTATGGCCAAAAACGGGGATTTGGATCCCGTTATCGGCCGTGCCAAAGAGATTGAGCGTGTTGTTCAGATCTTGAGCCGTCGTACAAAAAATAATCCGGTATTGATCGGGGAACCCGGTGTGGGGAAAACGGCCATTGCCGAAGGGCTTGCCCAGCGTATTGTAGAGGGTACCGTTCCTATGACCATTGCCAACAAGCGCGTGATATCGTTGGATCTTTCCGTTCTTGTTGCAGGTACAAAATACCGTGGTGAATTTGAAGAACGACTTCAGAAAATTTTGAAAGAAATCAAAGCCGCCAAGGATGTTATCGTCTTTATCGATGAACTTCATACCTTGATCGGTGCCGGCGGTACCGAAGGCTCTATGGATGCCGCTAATATCTTAAAACCTGCCCTTTCTCGTGGGGAACTTCAGTGTGTTGGCGCTACGACGTTGGATGAATACCGCAAACACATCGAAAAAGATGCCGCTCTGGAACGTCGTTTCCAGCCTGTCATTGTGGATGAACCCAGTGAAGAAGATACGGTGGCCATTCTTCATGGCTTAAAAGACCAGTATGAAGCTCACCATAAAGTAACGATTACCGATGATGCTATTGAAGCGGCTGTAAAGCTCTCCATGCGCTATATTACCGATCGTTTCCTGCCGGATAAGGCCATCGATTTGATTGATGAGGCCTCGTCTAAGGTGCGTATCAGCTCCTTTGCTGCTCCTCCGGATTTGAAAGAAATGGAAGCAGATCTGGAGGCAGCGGAAAAAGAAAAAGAAGAAGCCGTAAATCATCAGGAATATGAAAAGGCCGCTTCTTTAAGGGATAAATGCAAAGAATTGAAACAAACTCTGGAAGATAAAAAGACCAGCATCCAGAAAGAGCAGGTAAATACCACTCTTACCGTAACGAAAGAGGATATTGCCGATGTTGTTTCGATCTGGACAAAAATTCCCGTCAGTCGTTTGCAAATGGAGGAAAAGGAACGCCTGCTTCATTTGGAAGATACCCTGCATCAGCGTATTATCGGTCAGTCCGAGGCCGTAAAGGCTGTTTCCGGTGCGATTCGCCGTGCCGGCGCCGGTTTGAAGAGTGCAAAACGTCCCATCGGTTCCTTTATTTTCCTTGGGCCTACCGGGGTAGGGAAAACTGAGCTTGCGAAAGCTCTGGCGGAATCGGTGTTTGGTAGTGAAGAAGCCATGACCCGAATCGATATGTCGGAATATATGGAACGTCATACCGTCTCTCGGTTAGTTGGGGCACCTCCCGGATATGTCGGTTATGATGAAGGCGGTCAGCTTACCGAAGCCGTACGTCGAAATCCTTATTGCGTGATTTTGTTGGATGAAATTGAAAAAGCTCATCCCGAAGTATTCAATATCCTTTTGCAGGTTCTGGATGACGGTCGTTTGACCGACTCCATGGGACGTACTGTGGATTTCCGCAATACCATCATTATTATGACCTCCAACGTGGGTGCGGAAAATGTCTATGCTGCCGATAAGAAAAGCATGGGCTTCTTGACCGAAGAGGAAAAGGAAGATGATTATGAAACCATTAAGGGGAAATACCTGGCAGATCTGAAAAAGACCTTCCGCCCGGAATTTATCAACCGTGTCGATGAAATCATTGTATTCCATAGCTTGCAGCAGGAAGATACTGTAGCCATTGCGGATCTGCTCCTGAAAGAGCTTGACGGTCGCTTGGAAGAACAAAAAATCTCTCTTACTGTAACCGATGCCGCGAAGAAATATTTGGCAGAAAAAGGTTTTGACCGGATTTATGGCGCGCGTCCTCTCCGTCGTACCATCTTGACGAAGGTGGAAGATCCTCTGGCAGAAAAACTTCTTGAAGGTGATTTTACCGAAGGCGATCATATCGTCGTAGATTTCCAGGATGATGAGTTGACCTTCCATAAAAAAGAGGCTGCAACCACAGCTGCAAAAGAATAAAATTGGTCTCTTGATAAAAAGAACTCAAGGCATTTTGCTTTGGGTTCTTTTTTATCGTTGTGATCGTTGTTTCACATATTTGGGGATCTCTGATGCACATTGAATGAACCCACGGACAAATTGATTGGCATCTTTTTTATAGGCTAAGCCCATATTGAGGTATTCATCGGGAATACGCCAATAAGCCAGGTGCTCTTCGTTAAGGTAAATATTAAGATCCATGATCGGGATGATACACACGACGTCGGGATGCACATAAATTTCTGTCAACTGCGAATAAATATTCGGAGCATATCGGTAAATATTCGGAGTAAACCCATGTTTCTTGCAGAGCGCATATGCAACATCGGAGTGAAAATCCGTTGCCGGTGAGGTGATGATGAACTGCTCTGCATGAATATCCCGGATTGTTATTTCCCCTCTGGTTGCCAAAGGGTGTTTTCTGTTTGTTACGATATATAGTGGGATCCTGTGGAGGCTTTCCCAGGCGATATAATCGGGCAATGGTTGTAAATTGATTTCTGAAGTATAGATAACATCAAGTTCATCGGAAATTAACATCTTTCTCAGGATTCCGAAATTATCGCGACATTCTACGGAAAAAGTGATATTAGGAAAGTTTTCTTTAAAATTATCCGTAATCGGAGCAATGAATCGATCCGAAGAAATCATGCTGTGACTGCCAAAGCGCAAAAGCGGTTTCGCCCTTTGAGCTTGAACGGTTTCATCGACAACGCGTTCGATGCGTCGCATAATTTTACCCAGGCCTTCGTAGGCATGATATCCGGCGGGAGTGAGTGACAGCTTGTTTTTATTTCGGATAAACAGGATAACGCCCCAGAGATCTTCAAGTTTTTTTATGGATTTGCTGATTTTAGATGGAGATAAGTATAGATAATCGGCTGCTTTTGTGACGCTGAGAAATTCTGCTACCGTGATGAAAATAGAGATGTCCTGTAATTTTATATCCATAAGGTTGTAGTAACGCATGGAATTCCTCCTGTTTCTGGTGTCATTACTATTATAGGGATTTTAGATCGACTTGTCTATATAAATTTTATCGCGCTCAAAAAGTTTTCCATTTTGAAAATTTTGTTTCCATTTTGGAAATAGACAAGATATCAAACATGATATATAATAAATCCAGAATCAGTTGAGCGTACTCAAATTTGATTCCGGATTTATTTTTCAGAGAGGAGTGATTTTATGGAAATCACTAAGACGAAACGTCTTCTTGCGTTGATTGCAATTTTTTCATCGACGATTGTTGTAATGGCTGATTTGGTTATCACGCCGGTCATTGGTATGATCTACGGTTATTATCCGGATCATATGGGGGCAGTGAACTTTATTGTTTCCGGCCCTATGCTGATTCTGGTCATTGCTTCGTTATTGACACCGTTGCTGTTTAAGGTCATGGATAAAAAACTGGTATTTATTTTAGGTTCTGCCATTTTTACCGTCGGAGCAATATGCGGTGTAATCGTAGATGATCCTTTGTATATTTGCTTTACCCGTTCTTTAGTGGGTATTGGAGAAGGGGTTGTCAATGTTGTTGGTGTTGCGTATATCGCAGACCTTTATCAGGATGAGGTTTCAAGAAATCGCATTACCGGATTTTATAATGCAGCTATGAGTATTGCCGGTATGGTTTTGAGTTATTTTGGGGGAGTACTTGCTGCCGGCGGTGTTTGGCTCAATGTATATAAGCTTTATTGGATCGCCATCCCCATGTTGATTCTTGTGATTTTATTTATCCCCAGTGTCAAACCGGAAAAGAAAACGGCAGATGCCGGCGCCGAAAAGGTTACAGTGAAAAAGGAACCCCTTGGTTGGAGATATTGGTTCATGAGCACTTGCTGGCTATTTGTTAATGTTTTACTCGGTGCAAGTATTCTCTATTATCTTTCTTCTTATATTTTTGAAAACAATTTGGGTGATTCGGTATTCTCCGGACTGTGCATCTCGGTCAAGAGTGTTTGCGGTATTTTGATCTGTGTTGGATTTGGTTGGATCATGACGAAATGCAAACGTTACACTTCTACGATCTGTTATGCTGTTGCTGTGGTGACACTGTTGATTATGGCACTTTTCCCCAGTAAATTTATGGCATTGGTCATTGGGACGATTTGCGGATTGACCTTTAAAGTTTTGTTTTCCTACAACTATGCTCACGGTTTTTCCATCGTGCCTGCATCCCGCACCGATGATGCGGTATCCATTACCACTGCTGTTTACGGCGCAGGTTCCTTCCTTTGCACCTATTTCGCAACTTGGCTCATGTCTGTAATGCATTCGGAAACCGTTACTCCTACGTGGTTTGTTATTGGTGGGATATTTGGTTTGATTTTTATTGCTGATATTATTGCCGCGGGAATCGAAAAAAAGCAGAATGCCGCTACAAAATGATAAGACACTAGTGTATTTATATATGATTAGAGGAGAATTATTTTATGAAAACCAGTAAATTAGTAAAGCAAACCGTACAGTATGAAGTTCTGAACGAAGGTCAATGCAAAGAGATTGCTGCCGCTGCATTTCGCATTCTGGGGCGTACCGGCTGTATCATTCAAAATGATGAAGCCCGGGCTTTATTGAAAGATGCCGGCTGCACTGTGGAAGGTGAAAAGGTTTGGATTCCGGAACATTTGATTCGTTGGGCATTGGATGTTGCTCCGAAATGTGTGACATTGTACAACCGTGATGGTGAACCTGCAATGCGCTTAGAACCTCATGAAGTTAATTTTGGACCGGTAACCTCTACTTGCGATATCGTTGATGTCCGTACCGGTGAACGCCGTAAAACGGTGAAAAAGGATCTGGAAGAAGCGGCTATTCTTATTGATGCTCTTGATAACATTGGTTGGTGTTCCGACTGTGTGACATTGAGCGATGTCAATGAATCTTATGATGATATTGCTGAAGTACACACCCTTTTGGAATATTCTCGTAAACCTTTCTGGTATTATGCGAAAAATAGGGACTCCCTTAAAGTTGAGTTGGAAATGTTCCAGGCGGTTGCCGGGGGTGCCGATGCTTATCGTCGTAAACCCTTTACCGTAAACCTGATTTGTCCTTTGGATGCGTTGCGTCATTCAGATAACGGTATGGCTCAGGTTATGGCTTGTGCAAAAGCAGGTGCTCCCGTTGTTTACATCCCCGGTACTGAATTTGGGCTTACGGCTCCTGTTACTATGGCCGGTTGTATTGCTGCGGGTATTGCGGATCTTCTCCCCGGTGTTATCGTTAGCCAGTTGGCATCAAAAGGTGCTCCTTTTATTGCTGCATGCTTCCGGAATAATGTTGATTTCATGACGATGCGCTTGAATCACTCTCGTCCGGAAATGATCGCTGCAAACTGTGCAACAGCGGATGTTTGGAGATATCTGGGCTTGCCTTTCTGCTGCAACATGGCAAATACGGATAACGGCGACTTTGGCCCGCAATCCGCCTTTGAAAAAACTGCACAGTATTACAGCGTACTTCTTGCCGGAGTGAATATGGCTTACGGCTGTGGTTGCTACGAAGAAGGCATGATGATCCGCTTTGCAGATTTGGTATTTTCCAATGAAATCATTGGTTATTTAAAACACTTGGTTGGTGGTTTTGAAATAACCGATGATACGCTTGCAGAAGATGTGATCGATCAGGTTGGTCCCGGTGGTACATACTTGATGGAACAACATACCGTTCAGCATATTCGCAATTTCTGGGAACCGAATATCCTTATTCCTAAAAAGATGGGAGAAGGTAAGGACCTGGAAGAACGGCTGGCAAAAGCTGCCCTGGATATTATTGAAAAAGGGCCTCAGCATAAATTGGCGGATGACAAAAAAGCTGCAATTGATAAAATCATGGATCGTGTGATCTCTGCTGCAAAATAAATCCTTAATATTGAAAAAGGCTGCCTCGCGGGTTGTTATAACTTGCGAGGCAACCTATGGTTATTTCAGATTATTTTTGGGAAAGTACCAATTGAAAATCTGCAAATTCTATTTCGTAGTTTTCAAGAAGCATTATCGCTTTGGCTACGCGGTTTTTTATTTCTCCAAGCTCCGTAAAAGGGTAATACATTTCACAGATAAAAGAGAAGATGTCTTCGTAGGTAAGCTCTTTCATATTTTCGTAAATATATGGTTCAATATAGGTGTCCATTCCTTTAATTGCAGTAAAAAGGAGCTTTGCTCTTTTTTCACCAATGTGGTTTGCAGTGACGCGAAACGCTTTTGACATCATGCGGATATAATTGGGCAGATCGTCTTTTGATAGATCTTCGGAGCAAAATTCAGAAGAAAAGCGGCAGTATATCGGATCGTTAAAAAGTAGATAAATGTGGATGCCGTTTCCGATGATGAGTTGCTGTAGATCATCCTCTTCAAAAAACAATTCATTTTCATAATGATAAATGGATTCCACAATGGAGTAATATAGAATTGATGCCATTTTCTTTTTGCTGCCAAAGTGATAGGTGATTGTTCCTGGATGGACTTTTGCAATTTCGCAGATATCGCTGTAGGTTGTTTGTTTATAGCCTTTTTCAGTAAAAAGTCTTTTGCAAGTATCCATAATTCTGTTTTTTGTCTCTGTGCTGGTTGCATATGATTTTTGTCGTGGCATAATATACCTCCGTTAGCTTCACTTTGAAATTATAGCACAATCAAATTCAAAAGTAAAATTGAAGAATAATTTCCTGAGGAGGAATGATAAATTATCTGCTTGAAAGAGAGGCGATACAATGAAGAATAAATGGGGGATAAGGTGGAGTATTTTTTTACCACCATGGTTAATTTTTCTTTCGGTGCTTGTTTTGAGCCTGGTAAATTTTGATACGTATACCGGCGTTGTTAATGGTGTATGTCAATGGATTCTTACTTCTTTTTCCTGGCTTTTTAATTTTACGACGTTATTGACATTGCTGGTTGTTTTGGCAACTTATTTTTCACCGTTGAAAAATGTTCGATTTGGTGGACGCAACGCTCGGCCTATCGTCAGTTATCGGAGTTATGTCTGGATTGTTTTGTGCATGATTATGGGCAGCGGGCTCATGCTGTGGGCATGCGCGGAGCCGTTGTATCATCTTTATTCTCCCCCTTCCAATGTTGTGGGAGGTGCGTTGTCCGGTGATGCGGTGAAATGGTCAATGGAAACCATATTTTTAGAATGGACCTTTTCTCCAATGGCTTTGTATGCGTTACCTGCGGTGCTCTTTGCTTTTGTTTTTTACAATATGAAGAAAAGATTCTCCCTCGGATCCATGCTTAGCCCGATTTTTAATGACTTGGGTTTATCCGATCTGTTTATTGACCGTAAAGTTACACCGATGGTTGATTGTATTTGCCTTTTTTCTCTTTGCGCAGGCATGGCTGCTGCCCTTGGTGTGGGTGTACTCTTGATCGGCGGTGGTTTGGAATATATCTTTGGTGGTCGCTTCGTTTCGGGACCCCGCATTTGGATCCTTAGCAGTGGGTTTATTATTCTTGTTTTTATTATTGCGGCGATTTCCGGAGTAAAAAAGGGAATTGATCTTTTGTCAAAATACAATGCGTATTTTTACTTGCTGCTGGGGGTTTTTGTATTTTTGTTTGGCCCTACGGTTTATATTTTATCTCTTTGTTTTGAATGTTTTGGCGCATATCTTCGGGATTTCTTTTATCTTAGTTTGAATTCCTCTGCTGCTTATGGTGACGGTTGGGCAGAGCAATGGCCTGTATTTTATTGGTGTACTTGGTTGGCATGGTCTGCAGTTTCCGCTGCATTTTTGGGACGTATCTCCAAAGGTTACACTGTGAAAGATGCCTTGAATGTAATATTTTTGATCCCATCCTTATTCAGTGTAATCTGGTTAGCCATTTTTTCCGGTTCGTCGATCCACTTTGAATTGTCCGGCAGTCAGATTTTTTCGGCGATGGGCAGTGGAGGCACCGAAGCGGCTGCGTATGCCCTATTAGAACAGCTTCCTGGGGCCGTTGTTGTGATTCCTCTTTTTTTATTAACGGCGATATTGTCTTATATTACATCTGCATCGGGGAACATTAGTGCGATTGCCGCCTTGTGTTGCTCCGGTATGACCGAAGATAATTCGGAAGCTCCTGCTGCTTTGCAGATCATATGGGGGTTAACGATTGGGGTTGTTGCAGTGATTATGTTGATAGCATTTGATATTGACGGTGTAAAAAAATTGGCGTATATCGGCGGTCTACCCATTGTTTTTTTGATGTTGCTCTTTCTTGGAAGCTATACAAAGATCATGAAAAATCCGAGTAAGTACGATGCTCACAAGGAAGATTATTTTGAAAATGGTCATCCTTATGAATCTCAACGTTTGACCTATGAAGGTTATGATGCGGCGTCGAAAAATCGAAAGTGGAGGATACGAAAAAATAAATTATGGTACTGTCGGAAATAGTACTTGAAGATTCATGGCTTTTTTCTTTTGGCTTGCTATAATGAAGCCAAGTATAAAAATGGAGGAAAAGCTATGAAAAATACAAAAAAATTAGCAAGTATCCTTTGTCTTTCGTTGATGATGGTGTTGGCCTTTGCTTTCAGCGGCTGTGGAGATAAAGGAATGGATCCCGATACGGCGATTTCCATTACTCAAAGCACCGTAAATGAAACTTATGGCTATACCTATGGGGATGCCTTGGCTTACTATGTAGGCGATATCAATTGGTCTTTCAGTTTTGAAGACAATATTAACAGCGTTACCGTTACCGGTCATGATGCCGATGGCGTAGCACTGGAATTTTGCTTTATTGTGAACGAAACTTCTGCTTCCGTCGCCTATATTTGCATCAATGATGAAATGCTCAGCGATGCCGATATGGCTTCCTTTATCACTACCGTTTTTGATGTGTACAAGAACTCCATTGTGCCGCCGGAAGAAGTTCCCGCCGAAGAAACTCCGGAACAAACCGATGAAGCTGCCGCCAATGATAGCGGCAAAGGCTCCCAGGAAGGCCGCGGCGACTATATCCCGGCAGAAAACTATGATGTTCCCGATGATGAGCTGGAAGCCAATGACTATAATTTCAGCGATCCCCCCGAAGATGATTACTACGATTACTCCTACGACGATGAAGGCTGGGGCGACTATTTCGAATAATGCCTTAAATGGATATTGCTTAAAAATTCATGCACAAAATGGGCTTGCCAATTTTCCGGCAAGCTCATTTTTCTATATGCCTCATTTTTCTTTTGGAGCGAAACTGCAACAAAAATGATTTGTATTTTTGTAAAACAGGCTGTTAAACCCCTTTTCTTTTCCTCTCAAATATAGTATAATAATCCAGAATAAGTCTGTTTCGGAGAAAAAAGATGGCTAAAAAAGCAAAGACCGCTTATGTCTGTGATAATTGCGGCTATGAATCAATTAAATGGCTCGGATGCTGTCCGATTTGCGGCGAATGGAACACAATGCAGGAGTTTAAAATTGCTCCGACCTCTAAAAACACCCCTGTGGTTGCATTGAAAAAAAGTGAGGCAAAGTCGGTATGTTCCGTGGATCTTGAGGAGGGGGAGCGATTTTCTCTTTTTGATCCGGAGTTGGATTTGATTTTTGGCGGCGGGATTGTTGTAGGATCGGTTATCCTTCTTGGCGGTGAGCCCGGAATCGGAAAAAGTACTTTTCTGACCCAGGTGGCAGCAACCTTTGCCCGCCATCATGGCAGGGTGCTTTACGCCACCGGTGAGGAATCCTTAAAACAGGTTCGCTTGCGAGCGATCCGTTTGGAAGCGGAACACGAAGATTTTTATTTACTGGCAGAAAATAACCTGACAACGGTATGTGAAAATGTTCGGGATATTGATCCGAAATTGCTGATCATCGACTCCATTCAAACCCTGTTTGATGAAAGTCTGGATTCCGTCAGCGGCAGCGTAGGACAGATTCGGGAATGTACGGCGAAGCTTTTACAGCTTGCCAAACGGGAGCAAATTACCGTAATGATTGCCGGCCATGTCACAAAGGAAGGTGTGATTGCCGGTCCCCGGTTGTTAGAGCATATGGTGGATGTTGTTATGTACTTTGAAGGGCAGCGCTTTCAGGATTACCGTATCCTGCGCAGTGTTAAGAATCGCTTTGGCTCTACCAATGAGGTTGCTCTGTTGGAAATGACGGAACATGGCCTATCTCCTTTTCATAATCCCTCGGCATTATTCCTTTCGGAACGGGGAGAGGCGGCTCCGGGCAGCAGTATTTCCACAATAATGGAAGGTACACGGCCTTTCCTTGTGGAGATTCAGGCGCTGGTTGCTAAAACGAATTTTGGAAATCCGCGCCGTTTGGCATCGGGGATTGAATACAACCGCCTGCTTTTGATCTTGGCCGTGCTGGAAAAAATTCATGGCTTGCCCTTTGGAATGCAGGACGTCTATGTAAATGTTGCCGGCGGCTTACGGATTGATGACCCCAGCTCGGATCTGGCGGTTGCAGCGGCAGTGGTTTCCAGTTTTCGGAATTTATCCATCCGTGAAAATACGGTGCTCCTTGGCGAGATTGGCCTTAGCGGGGAGCTGCGCAGTGTTGGCGAAATGGAAAAACGAATCCGTGAAGGGCTGAAATTCGGGTTTAAACGCTATATTCTGCCGTCGTTCATGTTTGAAAAAAAAGAGCTTGTTTTTGAGGGTGAGGAACCGGAGTTGATCCGGGTGCCTACCTTGAAGGAGGCGTTGAAATATATCTTTTACCAGGAGGAATAAAACGATATGATGCAATCGACACGTTGGAGAAAACAAATGTGGGCTGCCTTGAAAATGGTTGCCCCGGGAACGGTCTTGCGTGATGGAATTGAGAATATTCTGCGTGCAAAAACCGGTGGTCTTATCGTTTTAGGAGATGCACCTGAAGTGCGGGAAATCACTCAAGGCGGTTTTCATATAGACGAAGAAATTACACCGGAGCGTCTTTATGAGCTGGCAAAAATGGATGGCGCCATTATTTTGGATGAATCCTGTAAGATGATCTGGCGGGCCAATGCACAGCTGCAGCCTACCGTGGATGTGGAGGTAAGAGATACCGGAATCCGTCATCGCACGGCTGCCCGCACTGCCATTCAAACCGGTGCGGTGGTGATCGCTATTTCCCAGCGCCGTTCCATGATCACTCTTTACCGTGGAACTGATCGCTTTGTATTTGACGATGCTGCCAGTCTGATGTCCAAAGCAAATCAGGCATTACGAACTTTGGAACGGTATTGCATTGAATTGCAAAAGGAATTTACCAGCCTTACTTTTCTGGAATTTGAGGATAATGTTCTTGTAAATGATGTTGTAAAAACCGTTCATCGTTGTGAAATGGTGAAGCGCATTGCGGAAGAGCTTGATTTCTATCTTTTGCAAATGGGAAATGAGGGTTTCCTTGTGGAAATGCAGAAAGATGAGCTTACCGGTGATGTTATGACTGCCTACGATAACCTTTTGGGAGATTATACCCAAAAGCCCGATGGTCGTTCGGTGTCTGCTTTGAAAAAGCGGATCAATGCTTTGGAAGAAAGTGAAGTTTCGGATCGACTTTATTTGGCGCGGTTTTTGGGATTCGGTACCGGTAATGAAATTCTTGACCTTCAAGTTCGCCCCCGGGGCTATCGCATTCTCAGTCGTGTACCTCGGTTGCCCCAACAAACCATAAATCGAATTGTGGATCATTTTGGCGGAGATTTTCAGCGGCTTTGTCGAGCCAGTGTGGAGGAATTAGACGATGTAGACGGCGTTGGCAGAGTTCGTTCCAATATGATCTTTCGAAACTTAGAACGTCAACGAGATATTGCCGATAGCTCTATGGGTCATCACCATTGATGTTATCGTTGATATAAAATATCATTTCTTATTTTGCGAAAGGAGGTGAGATAGATGAATCGATTTCGTGTTCCTTTTTATGTATTGCTCGTATTTGCTGCGGTAGTGCTTACTTATTTTACAACTGCATTTATTCTGGCGCAATTGGATGTGGCCACCTTCACAACGACATGGTTTGTTGCGGAAGGCATTGCAATACTGATCGTGGGTGTTATTGTTGCGATGCTGGCATCTGCCATTGTGGATGGCTTTCTTTGGGTCGTTAATGATTTCAGCAATCGCGTTAGCAGCCACTCTACCAAGGAGTTGATCAGTGGCAGCATCGGATTGATCGCAGGGCTTTTAATTGCCTTTCTTATCAGTTTGCCTTTGGGCGCATTGCCTTTTGGCGGCGTGATATCACTTGTTCTTATTATATTTTTTGGTTACTCCGGGCTATTGATCGGGCTGCATAAAAAAGATGATGTTGCAGAAATCCTTCGTGGCGCACGTTTTGGCGGTAAAAAAGCACCAAAAATTGATAAAAAGCACTATCTGGGAATTCTTGACACCAGTGCGATTATTGACGGACGTTTTGCCGATGTTTATCGTACCGGATTCCTTGAGGGCAGCTTTATTCTCCCGGATTTTGTTCTTGATGAATTGAAACGGGTTGCCGATAGCAATGACCCTCTGAAGAAGGAAAGAGGTCGTCGGGGGCTGAACATTTTAAATGAATTGAAAGCCGCTTATCCCGATGCCTATGTTATGGTCAATAAGGACTATGAAGATGTAAAAGAAGTGGATACGAAAATCATCCATTTGGCTGTTGATATGAAAACGCGTATTTTTACCAATGACTACAATCTTAACCGTATGGCACAGGTTCAAAATATCCGCGTATTAAACATCAACGATCTGGCTCATGCTCTGAAAAGCGTGGTGCTTCCCGGGGAGGAACTTACCGCAAATATCATCAAATGCGGTAAAGAGGAAAACCAGGGGATTGCCTATCTTGATGATGGTACGATGATTGTTGTGGAAAATGGCAAACAATATGTTGGATTGACGTTGCAGGTGGAGGTTACCAGTGCCTTGCAAACATCCAACGGTAAGATGATCTTTGCCAAGCCGAAGCAGTAAAAGGAGGTTCTCATGCGTATTGGTTCCGGATTTGATGTGCATCGTCTGGTTCCCGACCGTGATCTTGTGATCGGCGGTGTATTGATTCCCCATGACCGGGGTTTGTTGGGACATTCCGATGCCGATGTCCTACTCCATGCCTTGATGGACGCGATCTTAGGAGCTTTAGCTTTGGGGGATATAGGTAAACATTTCCCTCCGGAGGACGATGCTTATCTCGATGCGGACAGCAAAAAACTTCTTGCTGCCGTTTATGCATTGATGAAGGAGGAAGGGTACAGGCTTGGCAATGCCGACCTGACCATCATTGCGGAAAAGCCCAAAATGGCACCGCACATTCCGGCGATGCGAGAAACGATTGCTGCATTGCTGGAAACAGACATAAAAAACGTCAGCGTGAAAGCAACTACAACAGAAAAGCTTGGGTTTACCGGCAGGGGTGAGGGTATTGCTGCTACCGCTACGGTATTGCTGACAGAAGCTTAAGGAGGCTATTATGAATTACAAAGTAAATTTTACGTCTCACGGTAAAACAGTTGAATTGGAAGAGGGCAAAACGATTCTTCAGGCTGCGGCAACAGCCGGTGTTCCTCTTGAAAGCAACTGTGGCTCAACAGGTAAATGTGGCAAATGTAAAGTTCATATCACCAAAGGCTATGAACCTCAGGAATCTGCTGCCGGAAAAAAATTCTTTTCCGAAGAAGAATCTGCTGACGGTTGGGTCCTCGGTTGTAAATATGAAATCCACAATGACCTTGATGTGGATGTTCCGATCCAGTTTGATGCCGGCAGCCGCAAAACAAAATTGAATTCTTTGTTGGATAATATTGTAATCAATTCGCCGGTAAAAAAAATATATGTAGAAATGGACAAGCCCTCCATCAAAGACCAGTGTCCCGATTACGAACGCATTTTACGTGCCATGGAATTGGATGCTGCGACACAGCACCCCACCAGAGGTTTGCTGAAGGTGATCCCCAAAACTTTGCGGGATTCCGGTTTTAAAGTTACCGTTGTCTTAAACGGCGACCAGGTTATGTGGGTAGAAGGCGGCGATACCAGCAACGAAAAATACGGCGTTGTCTTTGATATCGGTACCACCACTGTGGTTGCTTTGCTGATTGACCTGAATGACGGCAACATTAAGGGCGCCGCCGCAGAAACCAATCCTCAGAATGTCTTTGGGGCCGATGTTATTTCCCGTATTACCCATGTTATTGATCACGGTGAAGAAGGCCTTGCCGAACTGCACGACAAAGTTGTGGAATGTATGAACAATTTGGCTCTGCGTGCCGCCGCCGAAGCCAATGTTGATAAAAATATGATTTACGAAGCTACAGTTGTTGGTAATACCACGATGAGTGAGCTTTTTGCCGGTGTTGATCCCACCTACCTTGCGCCGGCACCCTTTATTCCCGCCTATGTTCATGGTATGGAAATCAGCGGGGCAGAGCTGGGCTTTACCCTTAATCCGGAATTGCGTATTCGCTTATTACCTAACATTGCCGGTTATGTGGGTGCAGATACCATGGGGGTTATCCTCGGTACCCATATCCACGAACGTCCCGAGTATTGCCTGGCCATCGACGTCGGCACCAACGGTGAAATTGTTCTTGCCGGCAATAACCGTATTTTAGCTTGCTCCACCGCTGCGGGTCCTGCCTTTGAAGGTGCGGAAATTAAATTCGGTATGCGTGCCGCCGAAGGTGCTATTGAAGAAGTCTATGTAGATAACGAAACCGGTACTTGTCATGTAAAAGTGATTGGTGATAAAAAGCCCTGCGGTATTTGTGGCAGCGGTCTTCTCGATGCCGTCGCGCAGCTTTATGATGAAGGTATCATCAACTATCGCGGTGTATTCAACGCTGAAGGCGAAGAAGCGGAAAAAATTCATCCGGAATTAAGAAAACGTTTCGCCAAGAGTGATGTGGGTTATGAATTTATGCTCACCACCAAAGAAGAATCGGCCAAAGGCATTCCTGTTGTTCTTTGTCAGAAGGATATCCGTGAATTGCAAATGGCAAAAGGCGCGATTTATGCCGGGATGCGTGTTTTGATGAATGAAATGGGTATCACCATTGAGGATGTTAAAGAATTGCTCATTGCCGGGGCTTTCGGCAGCTATATTAAGGTGGATAGCGCTTTATCCATCGGCCTTTTCCCGGATCTTCCCAACGGCGAAATCCGTTCCATTGGGAATGCCGCTTCGGAAGGTGGCCGTTTAGCTCTTGTTTCCAAGGAAGAACGTGAGCTTTGTGATGTATTGGCACGGAAATCGGAATACATTGAGCTTTCCAGCCGTTTGGACTTCCAGGATGAATACGTCATGGCACTGTATTTTCCCCAGAAATAAGGTTTTATGAGTACGCTTTACCAAATTATTTATTTGCTGATTTTGGTGGTTCTGGCGGTTATCGTTGTACTTTTATTCGTTGGTCGTAAAAATCGTGATCGCAATGAAATGGAACAGTTGCATCGGGAATTGCAATCACTGAAGACCGATCACTATGACGAAGCCAGAGCAAACAGGGAAGAAATCTCCCGCTCCATCGGTGAAGTGAATCGCAGTCTGCATAGTCAAATCAATGAATTGAGCCAGGCACAGCTTCATCAGGTGGCAGCATTGGTGAGAGATCACGGCGAGGCCGCAGAGCGGCTTCGCCTTACCCTTGACGAAAAGCTTTCTCAAATGTATGAAACAAATGAGGGAAAGCTGGAAGAAATGCGCCGTACCGTGGATGAGAAGTTGGAGGCAACTTTAGATCGGCGGATCGGGGAGTCTTTCGGCCAAGTGAATCAGCGTCTGGAACAGGTTCATAAAAGCCTTGGCGAAATTACCGGTCTTTCCGCAGAGTTGACCGATATCAAAAAACTGTTTTCCAATGTGAAAAGCAGGGGTGTTTGGGGAGAAGTACAGCTTTCGCAGATTCTTGAGGATCATTTGGCGCCGGATCAGTACGAAGCAAATGTATCTACCGGGTTAAACAGCAATGAGCGGGTGGAATTTGCAGTAAAGCTTCCCGGCCGGGATAAAAACGGCAGTGTTGTTTATCTTCCCATTGATGCGAAGTTCCCTGTAGAGGATTATCGCCGGATTCTTGATGCGGTGGATGGCGGAAATACAGAGGCTGCGGCAGAGTGCCGCAAGGCATTGGAACGCACCTTGAAGAACGAAGCCAAAATGATTTGCGATAAATATATCGCTCCGCCGAAAACCCTGGATTACGGTATTATGTTTTTGCCTACCGAAGGCCTTTACAGCGAGGCTTTGCATCTTTCTGCCTTTATGGCTTATGCTGAGGAACACCGGGTCATGGTTGCCGGGCCGACCAACTTGGCAGCCTTATTGAATAGCCTGCGGATGGGCTTCAAAACCTTGGCGATTGAGGAAAAAAGCGATGAGATCCGCAAGTTATTGGTTACGGTAAAGCGTGATATGGGTAAATTTTCCGAAGCTCTTGATAAGGCTCAGAAAAAGATTGCGGAGGCAGATAGGGTGATTGCTGATGCGAACCACCGTACAGAATTACTTACTCGTCGTTTAAAAAATGTTGAAACCAGCGGTGATAGCGATGCCATTGCCACTGAAAAGGAAGAATAGTAGAATCAAAGGAGAACTAGAGTCAAATGGAAAAGAATTATCGACTTCGGTTTGCACCGAGCCCCACCGGGCCCTTGCATATCGGCGGTGCTCGTTCGGCACTGTTTAACTACTTGCTTGCAAAAAAACATAACGGCACTTTCCTTGTACGCATGGAAGATACCGACCTTGAACGCAGCAGCAAGGAGTCGGAAGAAAATATCAAAGACAGTCTTCGCTGGCTTGGTATGGATTGGGATGAAGGTATTGATGTCGGCGGTGACTATGGCCCCTATCGTCAAATGGAACGTCTGGATATTTACAATGCCGCAATTCAAAAGCTTCTTGATGAAGGTAAAGCCTATTATTGCTTCTGTTCCGAAGAAGAGCTTGCAAAAGAAAAAGAAGAACAGCAGGCTCGGGGCGAAACGCCTAAATACAGCGGCAAATGCCGTCACCTGACCAAAGAACAGCAGGAAGAATTGTTGGCAAAGGGGATCAAACCGGTTATTCGTTTCCATGTTCCTGAGGGCGAAACCGTAACCGTTGATGATCAGGTTCGCGGAAAGGTCACTTTTGATACCGATGGCATCGGTGATTTTATCATCGTAAAATCCGATGGTATTCCGGTATATAACTTTGCCGTTGTTTTAGATGACCACACCATGGGCATTACCCATGTGATCCGTGGTGAAGAACATCTTTCCAATACGCCTCGTCAGATCGTGCTTTATGATGCATTAGGTTATGAAAAACCCCAGTTTGCTCATATTTCTCTGATTCTTGGTCGTGATAATGAAGGCAAACTCACCAAAATGAGCAAGCGCCATGGCTCTACCTCTGTGGTTGCCTATAAAGAGCAGGGCTATCTCCCTGAAGCTATTGATAATTTCCTGGCACTTTTGGGCTGGGCTCCCGGCGGAGAACAGGAATTATTTACCTTGGATGAACTGAAACAGGAATTTTCTCTGGAACACGTATCGAAAAGTCCTGCGGTTTTTGACATTGAAAAGCTCAAATGGATCAATGGTATGTATATTCGCAATGCTTCCGGAGAGCGGCTTTTGGAATATGGCTTGCCTTTCCTGAAAAAAGCCGGCCTTGTTTCTGCGGAACCTACCATGGAAGAAATGATCTGGGCCATGAGTACCATTGATGCGCTGAAAAATCACATTAACTGCTTTGCCGAATTACCGGAAATTATTGAAAAATATCGCGCCGATGTGGATTACAGCGCCGATGTGGTAGACAGCCTGAAGGAATGTAAGGATGATGCCCTAACGGTTCTCATGGCAATGAAGGAACGGCTGGAAAAGAACCAGAAGGTCACGGTGGATTCCTATAAAAAGATGCTGAAGGAAATCACCAAGGAAACCGGGATCAAAGGCCGGAACCTCTATCATTCAATTCGTGTTGCGGAAACCGGTGAAGAACAAGGTCCGGATCTTGATAAGCTTTCCATTATCATTGGTCGTGACCTGATGCTGAAGCGCATTAAATTCTTTATTAAAATGTTTCAACGTCAGAAATAATTGGTTGACATAAAAAGTACATAAAATAAACTCTGTTTTTTCCTGCAATTCCGTAGTAAAAAACATAAAAACAGGGTATGATATTATCAGTTACTGAGGAGTTCGCCAACACCTCTGAAGTGACGAATAATTTTTCATTGTTTTCCCTTCTTTCATTAATATTTTTTGTTGTGACACGGCCAAATGAGCCGTGTTTTTGTTTGATGTGGAATTGTTTCGGTTTTCTTGTGTTCCTATGCTGAAACATAAAAAGTACACAAAACTTTCATCCCATTTTCTTTGGATTTTTGAATGAAAGTCATTGTCCTAGGTTATATTATATATAGTTCTTGAGACGATGCCAACACGTCCGGAACGATAAAGACTTTTTCATTGTTTTCCTTTCTTGAAAAGTGCAGGTATCTAAAAGATACCTGCACTTTTTGAATAGCCTGCAAATCGTGATCTTTTAAGGTCTACGGAGCGTTGATTATCCTTTCATCATGCCGCCACCGATGGCTATCATGTAAAGCGGTTTCTTGACACTTTGCAGCGGGAGGCGGCTGCTTTTGAAAAATATTTGCAGGGGTTTTCGATTTAAGGCCGGAGCCATGAAAAGTACATACTGATTTCATGAGATATTCTCCGGTTTGCTGAATAATCGCCATTGCCCCGGGTTATATTATATATAGTTGCTGAACGACGCCAACACGTTCAATGCGACGCAAATAAATTTTTTCATTGTTTTCCCTTCCTCGGAAAAGCGCCGGCATGGATCAAACCATGGACCGGTGCTTTTTCATTTGTTGGATGTTTTTGTAATGATTTTTTCATTGTCTTCATATACATAGATTATGGAGGTGGCGATATGGAAGAAAAATTACATCGATTGGTTTTAAACGGTCGCCGGGAGCTGATTCTCAGCGGTGTGACAGAAGTGGATAGCAGTGAGGACCGCCGGATCGCATTAAAAACGGTTCTCGGTAATATGCAGGTGGAAGGGGATGAACTTCGGATTTTGAATCTTGACCTTACCAACGGCGATGCCGAGATCGGCGGCAAGATCGACAGTCTTGTTTATATAGAGGCTGCATCGAAAGACAAAAGTAAAAAAGCTTTTCACCGGCGTGGCAATCGCTTGTTTAAGTGAGGTGGGCCATGGCATCGTTGTGGGGCTTACTTGTAATGGTTTTGTATGGTTTGCTTCTGGGCTTTTGTTACCAGCTTTTTTTGCGTAAAGCCGAAACGCTGGAAACACCTTGGGGGCTGTGGCTTTTCTATGGAGCCGGAGGGTTGATTTGTTTTTTTATGACCTCACTGTTTCTTTACCTGATAAACGGCGGGCAATGGGGCTTCTATGGCTTTTTGGCCATGGTTATCGGGTTCCTTTGGTATTACCGCCGCTTTTGGAAATGGGGCGGCAAGGTCGCTGACGGTTCCTTTCGCTTTGCTTCGGCGACTCATCATTGTTTGCGGGGAATCGGCGCCTTTGTGACCGGGGCGGCGGTTTTTCCCTTTGGTAAAATTGTGGACAAGGAGGAGCAATGGCTGGTACGGAGAAAAGACCGTCTTCAGGAAAAAAAAGCGGCAAAGGAAAAATCCCGGGAAAAACAGGCCGAAAACGGCGATACCCACTGATTTTGCCTTATCTGCTTCTTTGTCTCGTTTTTTGCTTTGCCTATGGTCAGCGTTGGTTGACTACCATCGCTGTCGATCGAGAAATTCGCAGCTGTGAACAGGCTTTGGTTGTACTTGGAGAAGAGAAGCAATCATTGGAATCGGAAATTGCGGCTTTGCATGACCCCGAAACCATCGAGCTTCTTGCCCGCCAAAATCTTTGCTATATCTATCCAGGGGAAACCATTTGCCTGGAAGCAGCGGTAAGCAAAGATCTGCTTCCTTCCAAAGGCAGTGAGGAGATTATCGAAGATTGACAGCAAAAGTTTCCTTGGCTATAATGGTATGTAGTTTTAATACCGGGAGGAAGAAAGATGAAAGCGGCAATGGATATTGGCAGCAACAGCCTGCGTTTATTGGTGATTGAAGAAGCCGGCGGCACATCTCAGGTGATCCGCCAGGAGGTGGAAGAAACGCGGCTGGGTGCCGGATTCAAGGAAGGTATGCTTTTGTCGGCTTCTGTAAATCGCACTCTGGAGGTGCTGGAACGCTGGAAAAAAGAATTGGCTGCGGAGGGCATCTCTCAGCCTTTGATTTTTGCTACCAGCGCCGTAAGGGATGCCGGTAACCGGGAGGCCTTTGCGGAAGCGGTGCTTTCTCGTACCGGCTGTCCGCTGCGAATTCTCAGCGGAGAGGAAGAGGCCTGGTATTCCTTTTCCGGAGCTGTAGGCGGCTTTGATTTTCCACGGGAACAGTGTTTGCTGATTGATATTGGCGGCGGCTCTACGGAGCTGGCCGGTTTTGCCCAAGGTCATCTTAGCGGTATGAGTATGCCGGTGGGAGCGGTGCGGTGGCAGGTAATGAACTTTCGCCGCAGTGAAGTAAAGCGTAAAATGGCTGCCCGGATTGGAATGAAAAAATATGACGATATTCGCTACTTTATCGGCGTTGGCGGAACCATTACCACAGCTGCAGCAGTTCTTGGCGGTGTGACCGCATATACGCGAGAAGCAATTCACGGTAAATCCTTAGATTATGCCACCTTAACTGCACTGCATCGCCGCCTGGAAATAATGACTCTGGAGGAACGAAAAGCAGTGCCCGGAATGCCCCCGGCAAGAGCTGAGATCATTCTCTACGGAATGGATATTTTGGAGATCCTCTTTGAACTCCTTTCTATCCCAAAACTGTATATCAGCGACTGGGGTATTTTGGATGGTATTTTAGCGGAATGATATGTTTTCTACAGAAATATGTCGGGAGAATATGCCTCCCGGCATTTTTTCTTTATGATGTATAATATGGCAGCAATACCGGTAGCAGCGGTTTTAGATGGATCTGGTTTGCGGTGTTGGTCAGCCATGTCGTGGCGAGCATTGCCGCAGTGATTACCGGAACAATGCTCCAAAAGAAGAATGAAAAAAGACTTTTGGGGCGGAAATAAGTAAAGACTGCCCCTTGATCACTCGATTTGGTGATTGGGGGCAGCCTTTTTGCTTACGGGATTCTTAGCAGGCGGCCGCTTTTTACTTGGCCTTCCTCGTAGGAATCCATGTTATTGCATTCTTTTAGCTTTGCCAGTGTTGCGGAAAAGCGTTCGGCAATTTCTTCCAGTGCATCCCCCTCCTGGGTGCGATAGAAACGCAGGCAGTATTTTGACCAGGGGCAGCAGGGGGTATCTTCTGTTGGTGCTGCCGGTGCGATTTCCGGGGCGGTTTCTGTTTGGGGACGGTTATCCGGAGCTTGTGGTTTTGCGGCCATTGCCGGTTCCGGTGTAGGTTCCGGTTGTTTTAAAGTTTCCCGCCAGGTTTCTTCTATAGACTCTAATTTTTCGGCAAAATCAGCGTCTTTTGTGGGTTTTGCCTCTTCGGCGGGACTTGAAATTTCAGCTCTTTTTTCTTCTTGTTTCATTTGCGGTTCCTTTTCTTTGCACGGGCATTCCATCGGTTCCTGATTTGTTTGGGATGCAATGTGTTCTGTAATTTTTATGTCTTCGGATCTTTTTTCTGAATTCTCACCGGAACTTTCTTCTTGTATGCGGTCCTGAGCATCGTGTTGATTTTCCGTCGGCTTATCTCTAAGTTCACTTTTTATTTCTTCTTGCTGTATTTCTGTTTCGTTGGCCGGCTCCGGCAAAGCATCTTTGCAAACGGTTTCTCTTATTGCATCTTTTTCAGAATCTGTGGTGAAAGATTCTACGGGAATGATCAATGTCTGATCATTTTTTGGTTCGGATAATGCAGGGATTTCCGGTTGTTTGTACCAGCGAATATCGAATGTCAATCGGAAGGAATGTTCGGAAAGGGGTGCACCGTCCAGAGATATAATCTCCGGCTCAATGATGGGTGACTCTGCTTTTCTCAATGTTTCTCCGGTAATGGTCTCTGTAAAATATTCGGCACCTTCCCAAAGACAATCTTCGCTGTTTTCTTCAAAATAGCCTCGCCAAAGCAGATCTCCTTCAATATGTATGCCATCGTCTTCCGGTTCAACTTCTTTTAAAAGGATGCTGCCGGTGAGTTTTGTCAATGTTTGCATCGGTGGCAACGTTGAAGGAATCTCGACATTGCGGATAATAGTGGATCGATGTTCCATGTTTTTTCTCCTTCCCACGGTTTGCTCCGTTATTGCTATGTATATGCTTAGAATGGAAAATACAGAACTTCAACGACAAATCTTTTCATAAAGGGCAATGGTTTGTGCGGCGGTTCTCTGATAGGTGAATTTTTTACTGCGTTGCAATGCTCTGGACGCCATGATTTGCCGAAATTTTTCATCTCGGGCAAGGGTGATCATATGGTTGCCCAAGGCTTTACTATCCCGTGGATTGGCATAGAGCGCACCTTCCCCCATGATTTCCGGCAAACAGGAGGTAGAGGATGTGATTACAGCAGCGCCGCAGGCGGCTGCTTCCAGCGGTGGCAAGCCAAATCCTTCGTAAAAGGACGGATAGATCAATGCTTTGCATTGATTATAAAAAAAAGGCAAATCTCCGTCGGGCACATATCCGACAAATCGAATGTAGGGACGAATGGATAATTCTTCGGCTAACGATTCGAGACTTTTACGCCGGGAGCCTTCTTTCCCGACAATGACTAATGGGCAAATCCCGGGAAATTGACGATAGGCACCGGCATAAGCCTTTAACAATCCGTCAACGTTTTTCCGTTTGTTGAAGCCCCCGATGTAAAGAAAAAACGGCGATGCAATGTTGTAATGAGATCTTAGATAATTTGCCGTCATAATGGCGGGCAGCGGCTTGCAATGGTGCTTCATGGCCTCGTAGATAACGGTGACTTTTTCCGGAGCTGTTTTGGTTAATGAAATAATATCTTTCTTGCTGTTTTGTGAAACTGTGATAACACTGTCTGCCGCATGGATGGCCATTGGTGTTTCTTTCATAAAAATCTCTTTGTAAGGCTTACCGCTGTATTGGGGGAGTATCTGAGGGATCATATCGTGGACGGTGATGACCGTTTTTTTTGCGCCCCGGCACAGGCCAATGCCATTGTGCAGGTTGTGATAAATATCGAAATTTTCAATCTTTTTATTATGGTTGGCTGCAGCACGCTCCCAAAAATCCTGGCAAGTGGAGGCCTTTATCGGTATGTTTTCTTTCAGAGAAAAAATACCTGCTCCGGTGAAAAGATAAAAATCATGGTCCGATGATATCTCCTTTAATGCTGCTTCGATTTCTCCGGCATAGGCGCCTATTCCGGTGCTGCGGTATAGATATGCTGCCGATGCATCGATCAATATTCTCAAAATTAAGGCACCTCACTTTCAGAGTTTTCCAACAAATAGGGTCTTAGTTCCGCTAAGGCCGATTTGCGTTTTTCTCTTTCGGCAATAAGTCGAAAGAGCTTTTTTTCGATTCGTCGGCTGAAATTGTGTTCTCTGTAACGGGCATATGCCGCATGGTGAAAATCGTATGGGTAAACCAGAAGATAGTAAATGTATTTCAGATTATTTTCACTGAGATATGCCTGACTTGAATAGGCAGAAAGGCAGCATTTTGCCGCTGCCGGATGCCAATGGTTGGTTTTCAGAATTTTTAACAGCAATGCTGCAACGTCGTGGGCGGGAATATCGGCAATGGCATAGTCAAAATCAAATCCGGTAACGATGCCGTGGTCGTCAATGAGAAAATTATGGTGTGCCGGATCATGGTGGCAAAATCCCCCTTTTTTTCGGGCATCATTGCATAAGTCGGAATAAAAGGGTTTTAGTCCGAAAATGGCTGTTTCGATTTCTTGTATTGCGGTATCGCAATGTGTCAGAAATGCAGTATCGAAATCACTCTTTTTTCCTGCTACCGAAGAAATTTCATTTTTTAATTGAATCAGATCATTTTTCCCGGTATTCATTGTCTCAATCATTTTCCCCCACTTGATCCGATCCGGATAAGAATGAATCGGGAAAAAATGGCTTGCTGCATGGTGCAAGGAAGCAAGATACATTGAAACAGCGGTGACATCCTCTCTTTTTTTATAGGAGGGGACCCTTCCCTTTAATTCCTTGGTTAGTAAAGTGAACCGATCCTGAAATTTGCCGGTAGGCTTTCCTTCGGCAGTGAAAATGATTTCATTAAAATCATGGAAGCCGCTGTTGCTAAGATAAACCATGGTATCGGTAATGAATGCGGTTTCCATTGCCGGATAAGGAAGCAGCTTTAGCACAAATCGCTCCGTTTTAGTGATAACGGTAAAAACTTTTTCTTCTTTTAGTGACACAATCCGGCAGACGGGAATAGAATATAGCAATGAGATTGTCGAGATCAGTTCCTTCATAGTTTGCACCTCACGCTATTTCATATGCGGAAATACTGGGGAGTATGTCTGAAAGCCTCTTTTGTCATAAATGTGCTATTTTTACATAAATAAAGAATTAAAGGAGGAAAAAAGATGCAGGATTTCGCTAACAATTGCCCTTATTCCGAAGGGGAAGCCGCCCATATGCTCCGTGATGTTGCCGAAGCATATTATTTTGCCGTTGCCGCTGCTGAAAAATTCAACGCAATGACCATTGCCCACAAACACCAGCTGGAAAAGGCCATTGATCGTGCGGCGGATTTAGGGAAGGTCGTAGATACTCTGGGTAAGATCGTAAAAGATGAGCTGTAAAATGAAAAATGCAGAAGGGAGAAGCGCCGGGATGTTTTCCGGCGCTTCTTTCTTATTTTATCTACGGTATTTGAAAGGGAAACGTTGAGAACCTATTGACCGAAGGGTTTCCTTTTGGTATTCTGATAATGTGAGTATAAAATCTACAATATATAAGGGCCAAAAGCGACTTATGAGAAAGGAGGCTTTGGTATGGATAGAAATAAAAGAGAAAAAATCCTGGCGCGTATTGATCATACCTTATTGAAGCCCTGTGCCACACGGGAACAACTGATCGCATTATGCGAAGAAGCATTGCTTTATCATACAGCATCCGTTTGTATCATGCCTTCGGAAGTAAAATGGGCGAGAAAAGCGTATCCTTCCCTTAAAATTTGTACCGTAATCGGGTTTCCTTTGGGGTATCAGACTACGGCTGCAAAATGTGCAGAGGCTCGAGATGCTTTGGCGAACGGTGCCGATGAACTGGATACAGTTATCAATCGCATAGACCTTTATCGCGGGGATTATGACTCTGTAACAAAGGAAATTGCTTTATTAAAGGAAATTTGCGGCGAGAAAGTGTTAAAAGTAATTGTCGAGGCATGTGATCTTAGTGACGAACAAAAAATAGCGGCTTGCCGTTGTGTTACGGAAGGCGGAGCGGATTATATAAAAACGTCTACCGGCTTTGGTCATGGCGGTGCTACGTTGGAAGACATCGGCTTGTTTCGAGAGCATATCGGTGCGAATGTTAAGATCAAGGCTGCAGGAGGTATTCGTATGGCCGAAGCATTGGAGGCTTTTTATGACGCCGGGTGCAGCCGCATCGGCGCCAGCTGCGGCGTGGAGACGTTGACATGACGGAACGGGAATTGATTCAGGCGGCGATAAAGGGACAGGCCAATGCTGTGGTGCCCTATTCCGGCTTTGCCGTCGGCGCGGCGTTGCTGACGAAAGGCGGCCGCTTATATATCGGATGCAATATCGAAAATGGGGCGTACAGTCCCAGTCTCTGTGCGGAGCGCACCGCCTTCGCCAACGCCATTTCCGCCGGAGAGCGGGAATTTGCGGCCATCGCCGTGATCGGTGATGGTACGGATTACTGTTACCCCTGCGGCGTCTGCCGTCAGGTCATGGCGGAATTTTGCGGCAATGATTTTCGGATCATCGCGGCCAAAAATGAAGGGGACTTCGTCTCCATGTCTTTGGGTGAGCTTCTGCCTCATGCCTTTCGCTTTGGAAAATGATTTATACCGATTATTGTTTACGTGCAATAAAATACCGCAAATTCTTTAAACAGAATTTGCGGTATTTGTGTTTTTTTGCGAATAGAACGGAGGGAATCGTTGTTTGATTTGGTCGGTTTCATTGTTCCAATGGGAGGTAGATTTCTGTTACGAAATGTTCTTCGTGAATGGTGCTCCAATTATCAACAACATATCGTTCCATCGCGTCACCTCTGAGAACGAATCGATGAATATCAGCCCACTCTTTCATTTTTTTATACGTTTCTTCGATGGTTTTGAGGCTTCCGAGGTGATAAGTCGTTATTGCTTGGTAGCCGCCGATGGCTTTTGTTTTTTCAGTTGGAGGATTTAAGGGATGTCTGTGGATATAAAGGCAAATTCCTTCAAAATTATTTTTGATTCGCTCTTCCGACGAGGGGAAAGTGGCATACAGCGGTCCGTAAGAAATTTGGTTCTCTTTTGCGGTCATCATGCCCAAATCCGCATTTGCTAAAAAGTGCTTGAATTGAGAAAAGATATATACCTTTGGATGGCAGTATAGCAAATGCTCTTCTTTGATTTCAGATAATTTTATAGGGTTCTTTCCGTTTTGGACGAGGATAGATTCTTGAATCAATTCAGCCCATGCTAAAAGGCTGGTTTGCTGCATATACATGGTGTGAATTTTCTGTTCAAGGAATTTGCTTTTGTCGTGGAGGATATCTGCGAGTTCGGAAAGATCTTTTCGTTCCAGTAATTCGGGAATTTTATCTAAAGAAAACCCTAATTTTTGATAATAGCGTAAAACCACAACGAAAAAAATGGTATCTTCATCGTAATAGCGATATTTTGTTTCTTTATCAATATGTACCGGTTTTAGTACGCCAACTTTATCATAATATCGAAGTGTCGTTATTGAAATGCCGCAAATCTGGCTAATTTGGCCAATGGTAAAAAGCTCTTTATTCATATTGCCGCCTCAAATCGTACCCTTATATACATAGTGGGGCGCGCATAGGTATATGCGTGCCCCGAGATAGAAACTGAAGAATAGGAAGAAAATAGTTATTCTGCCGTGTAGGGCGGTAACTTGTGGTCTTTTAACTTGTCGGTATCATCATTGAGGAAATTAATCACATCTTCTGCGATAAGTTCTGATTCTTCCCAGTGAATATTATGACCGCGGTTTTCGTAGACGATGTAAGTGTAATCTACGCCGCCTTCATCAAATTCTTTTTTCACCGTATCTTGGGTTTCTCCACCCATAAGATAATCAAGTCCGCCATAGAGAACGAGGGTTTTGCAATCAATATTGCGCGCCTGGTAGGGAACGGCATTGATGGAAGCCCAGCATTTAAGCGGCAGTTTCCAGCTTTCAATGATGGCGTTGAAATGGAAGACCGGTTCCACCGGAACGGGATTATAGTACCACCATTCCATATATTCCCATGTGAGCGGAGATTCTTCGCCCTCTTTCAGAATGTATGGATTTTCGGCGTCGGCGGGATTTTCGCTGTTTAACCCGATCATTTTGGTGGATTCGAGAATTAAGTGGTCAACTCTTTCCGGATAATCCATTGCGAAAGCTTGGGCGTTCATACTGCCCATGGAATGTCCCATAATATTGGCTTTTTGTAATCCCATTTCATCCATGAAGCATGCGAGGTCATATGCGAAGAGAGAACGATCATATTTTTTCATGTCCGGTTTATCGGTGTCTCCATGACCGCGCTGATCCGGAATATAGAGGTGATAATCACTTAAATACGGAGTCAGTAAGGACCAGGACCGGCTTGAATCTGTCATGCCGTGAAGCAGAATGAGGTCTTCGCCTTCCGGATTGCCCATTTCGATGTAGGCCATGGAAATACCGCTTTCTAACTTAACGTATTTCTTGAATTCTTTCCAATCGCCTTGAGGAATAGAGGAAAGGTTCTTTATGAGTTTTCCTTCTTTATCGTAATAAGGTTCCGGGTTGAAGGTTGTATCTTTTACGGGCGCGCCGGAATCGTTGCCGATTTCATATTCTGCGGGCGGCGCGACTTGGGCGGCTTTTGTGTCGGAAATAAAGGTATCAATTTTCTTTGCGATCATTTCCGGGTTTTCCCACTGGAGATTATGCCCCATTCCGGGATAAACGATAGATTCGTCTACAGCGCTGCCGTAGTTGTCGAAAAATTTGGCTTGGCGGTCGGCGCCGGCGCCGAGATAATCATCAGCGCCAAAGAGGGCAAGGAAGGGGATTTCTTTGTTGAAGTCTCTGGCTTCAGCTAAAGATCCGCCGATAGCTCGCCATGCTTCCAAAGGAAGCCAAGCGCTTTCATATTTTGCCATGGAAAGAAATTCTTCATCAACAGGATAGTCGTTATAGTACCACCAATCCATGTATTCCGCGTCAACAGGAATGGAAGTGAAGGGATCTTCAAAGTAGGTCATATCTCTACCGTTTTCTGAATTTTCGGAAACCACATGACCGGATACACTGACTAAGCGACTGACTCGTTCCGGGAAATTCAGCGCTACGAGCTGTACAATTCGGCTGCCTCTGGAGTGACCCACGAAGTTTGCCCGGTCTACGCCGATGGCATCAAGGAAACACACGGCGTCATAGCCGAGTACGCCTTCTTCCATTCTGCGCATTGTACTTTCATCATCGCCGGAACCGGTATCGCCGTGGTTGCGGACGTCCGGAATATAAATGTGATATTTATCGGTAAGGTAGGGTGCGGCTAAAGACCATGACCGGCTCGTATCAGTGCTGCCGTGGACAAGGATCAGCGGTTCGCCGTCGGCTTGTCCCATTTCAACGTAAGACATATTCAAGCCGTTGGAAAGCTCCGCTTCTTGCTTATAGGATGCCCAGTCTGTCTGAGTAATGCGGATGGGAAGGATTTTATAGTTCAAAATCGGAAAGCTTCGTGTGAAAGTCTGAGCACATTCCCCTCTGCTTACCGGGCGTAAAGGAAGAATGGTTTTGTCGGGATAGCCGTTGAGAAGACCGGATTGTACGGTAAAATTCATTCCTTTTACGGCATAATCACTGATTTGTGCCGCATCGGAAAAAGCAGATAAATCTTTCGATGTGTCAAGGGTTGGTTTTAATAAACCATAGTCTGCGGCTCTTTGCAGCATAACCGCAATATCTTGTCTTGAAATGAAAGCATCGGGGGCAAAAGAATGTTCTGAAATGCCTTTGATAATGTTCAGATCAAAAAGATTTGATACGTAAGGATATGCCCAATGTTTCTCTGTAACATCTTCAAAAGGAATGGGATTCTCTGTTGATTTGCTGTCGATAACAATGGAAAGTAATTTGCAAAACTCCGCTCGGGTAACGAATTGATTTGGCTTGAAACTGTTATCTTCGTAGCCGTCGGCAATGCCGTAAGTCCACACGGTAACAATTGCGTCCTTGCTCCAGGTTTCGTCAATGTCGTTAAACACCGGGTCTTCCTGGGGAGGGTTGTTTGGATCATAAAGCAAATCTGCGGCAAATGTACCTCCGGAGAATGAGAGTAGAAGCAACAGGGCCAACATAAGGATTGTTTTTGATTTGAAATGTTTCATTTCCTTTCCTCCTTTATTTTTGATAATCTTATTATAAACTCTCTACTATAGATGAGAGTCAAGGAGGAATTGTCAAAAGTTATTTGAAAATGAATGCAGAATGATGAAAGCGTTTATTTTGGAGGCTTTTTCGGAATTGCAAAATAGAAATAATTGTCATAATACTGAAAAATACCAAAATGCTGTTGGTGTAACCATATACATACTTCTGGTAGTGATCGAGAAGATAGCCAAAGAGCGGTGGATAAATTATATCCGGAAGAAAGCCAATTAGGGAAAATATTCCAATTGCCGAAGCAAATTGGGTTTTCATGATATGTGCTTCTAAAAGTAAATCGGAAGAAATGGCATAGCTGCCCGTAATGAGAAAATATAGTAGTAATGTTAGTATTGTAACGATGAGAAGCCCGGATTTTTCTTGGGGTAATACGGCCAATGTCAAAGAAAAAATGACGGCAATAACGGCAATGCCAATAATTACTATGGATGTTTTAAAATGATGGGCGAGATGACCGATTGTCGGAGTAGAAAAAATTTTTATTCCATAACTTTGAATAATGCCGTATAACGTAATAAAAGACAAAGACGCTCCAAAAGTACTTTTTAGGTATATGGGAATAAGATATTGGAGCGTATATATAGAATAGATAAAAAAGAGTGTTGCCGCGCCCCAATATATACAAGGATTTCTAAATAAAATGAAGCTTTGCTTAAAAAAAACGGTTAAATTCGATTTTTGTGGAGGTAATTCATTGTCAAATCGAGGAATGGTAAAGAGGCAAAGCCCGGAAATGAAAAAGTTGATAAGGGCACAACTGAAGAAAAAGGATTGGAATTCTGTTTGAGTTATTTTGGCGATAATCACCAGCAGAGGCGTTACAACTGTCGCGATAAGATTTGAAAAGCAATAGCTCCATCCTATATTGCGGTTGTAATCGTGATCATTTTTGCCGGATAAACGGATCAATTTATAAGAACAGGGCCAGAATAACAGTCCTGTTGTCGTTCCGTACAGAAAAAAAGCGATTTTAAGCATAGTATAAGAAGTTCCGTTTGCAATCCATAGTAGAATGAGACCAGAGCATCCTAACGATATGGATGTCAAATAGCGGATTGGTACTTTATCGCCAAGAAAACCACCGGGAAGATAAGATAAGGTGCAGGCGAGTGCGCAAATCGATAGGAGAATTCCAAACTCTTCATTGGTAATGGAGAACATTTCAATTATTTGGAAGTAAAATACCCGCTTAATGTTATAGAGAATATATATTGCCCATGTTGCGATACTGATGAGCAAAATTAGATATGTGGATTGTTTTTGAGTTGGTCTAGATAAATATTTTGAATCTTTCATAAATAATTAAAACCTATCGGAGAAGAGATATAAGAAATTTCGGCGTTATTCGTCAGATTCCTCCTCAGCAAAAGGCTTAATGGAAATCTCAACGGTGTTTCGCTTTTTTTCGCGAAACACCGAATTTTTTTGAAAAAAGTAATTTTCAAATCAGAGAAAATATGGTAGAATAAGGGAACACTATCGGCGGAGGCCTTTTGTTTAGCCTTAGTCAGCAAAAGAAGGAACAGAAAAGTTTTTTCAAAAAAGTTGAAAAAAGGGGTTGACGAGAAGGAGAAAGTGTGATAGTATATAAAACGTTGACGCGCCGCGCGGAAGCGGGGCTGCGGAAACGAACCTGGTCTTTGGGAACTGAACAGTAGGTGCTTGTGAGAAGCTCGCGTTTGCAGAGATGCAAGCGGCGGAGCAAGGGTCTTTGTTGATGTTAGTAAGGCATTAACAGAGGAGAAGAAAACGAGCGAAAGGAACTTGAAGAAGTTCTAGACGTACTTACAGAAGTAGAATATATGAGCAAGAGCAAACTTGCTTCATGTAGATAAATTTTTTACATGGAGAGTTTGATCCTGGCTCAGGACGAACGCTGGCGGCATGCTT
>CAKUYE010000016.1 GCA_934702375.1 uncultured Bacillota bacterium
GTCGAACCAACGCTCCAGTACATAGTCATAGGGAGCTTCTCCTCCCGCGATCGTCACCGACAAGGAGGTCAAGGGGGTATTTCTCCCCACTGTGGCAGAGGTCGGATGTAAGATGATCTTTAAATCGCTGGCTACGGTAATGGTGGCCTCGTCGGAGGTGACCTTGGTGCCGGTGGCATCGATCACGTTGATGCGGAAACGGTAATCGCCATCGGCTTTCAAGCGGGTTTTTTGGGATGTCCAGATCTTGGCAGTTTGCTGGATCCCTTCTTCGACGATCATCCATTCGCCGGTGCTGTCGAACCAACGCTCCAGTACATAGTCATAGGGAGCTTCTCCTCCCGCGATCGTCACCGACAAGGAGGTCAAGGGGGCATTTCTCCCCACTGTGGCAGAGGTCGGATGTAAGATGATCTTTAAATCGCTGGTCGCAACAGTGAAGTAGCGGTGCAAAAAGGTAACAATCTGCCCGCGGGTGCAGCCGCTTGCAGGTGCAAAGGTGTTGGGAGCGGTGCCGTTGGTAACTCCCTTATCCACCGCCCAAAGCACGGCTACATAGTAATATTCGGACGGGGAAATATCGGTAAAGCTGTTTTCACCGGTGGTGGGATCGGGTCTGCCGGCAGCCCGCCACAGGAAGGTGACAACCTGACCTCGGCTTACGGTGTCAGACGGAGAAAATGTGGTGGCGGAGGTCCCCATGGTGATATCCTTTTCCACCGCCCAAAGCACGGCATTGTAGTAGTAATCCGTCGGCTTTACGTCGATAAAGGGGTTTTTGTCGGAAGTCGGCTTGGGCTCACCCATGGCACGCCAGAGAAATGTGACGGTTTGAGCCCTGGTACAGGTTGAATCGGGAGAGAATGTTGTGGGAGTGGTACCGGCGGTAACATTCTTTTCCACCGCCCACAGCACGGCATCGTAATAGTAGGTGTCGGAGCTTACATCGGTAAAGGGGTTCTCCACGGCCTGTACACCGACGCTGGATAACAGAAGTACCGACATCACCATCGACAGCATCAGAGACAGTATACGGGATCGCTTTTTGCTCATAGTATTTCCTCCTCTATGAAAAAAATTTATAATTATATTATACATCTGTATTATATCTGCGATTCGCATTTTGCGCAACGCTAAAATTAGTATTTTTTATTTTTTTGTCCTTTATAAAGAGAATTTATCGGGGAAGGCGACAAGATTACAGGTGACGTTTCTTTTTTGTCGAAGCGATGGAGTCTTTATCAACGGGAAAGTGTCGTGATAGAAACGTGACGTAACACAACGGTACGAGGGTCTCGGGGGGACTCTCCGAGTCGTTTTGAGGTCCGGGGAATCGAAAGCCTAAGGCTTTGGGCACTTTGGCCCCAAAGTGCCGCGTCCCAAGGCGGCATAGTGAGGAATTTTTGCCGGGAAAAAACAATGCAGACCGGCAAACGGAAAAAGAAGCACTTATCCTCAAAAGTGTCGCTTCAAAAAAGGCTTCTCGCCGCATCATTGACAAAAATCCGAATTCGTATTATAATAAAAGTACGAATTCGGATTTTTGGAGGTGCCTATGACCACACGGGAAGTGATCCGCCGTCTGATGATCTCCGTAAACCGCATAGACGGGATCTACGCAAAGCAGGCGGCGGATCGAAAGATCAAAGCCAACCTCATCGAGTTTTTTTATGCCCTGGATGACGGCATGCCCCATTCCCAGAAAGAAATTTGTGAAAAATGGATGTTGCCCCGGTCTACCTTGAATACCATTACCAGGGAGTGTATTGAAAAGGGCTATGTGACTACGGAGCATATCACCGGCCGCCGCCGTGAGATGTATCTGCGGCTTACCGACGCCGGTCAGCGCTATGCCCGGAGCTTTCTCGATGATATCTACCGCCGGGAGGAAGCGGCTTTTTTTGCTTCTGCTCTGGAGGAAGAGGATATCGCAAGGTTGGAGGACTTTTGCGATGCACTGAAAGCATCTTTTGAGGAAAAATAGCTTTTTACAGAAAGGAAATTTATGCTGACTGCAAAGGAAATTACAACGGTCTGCCCGGATTTTATCAAGGTGGATCATCTTTACCTTACGGCTTTTCCCAAGGAAGAGCGGGTGCCGGTGAAATACCTGATGAAACATACCGAGGACAGTGAATTTGTTGCCTGCTATGACGATGACCGCTTTTGCGGTTTTTACTCTGCCCTTACCTTTGGCGATATTACCCATATTCTCTTTTTAGCCATTGATGAGCAGCTTCGGGATCACGGCTACGGCTCGAAGATCCTGGAATATATTTACGAGACCCATAAGAGCCAGCGGATTATTCTTGATATCGAGGCTCTTGACGGCGA
The DNA here is from genome assembly GCA_934702375.1 of uncultured Bacillota bacterium. Taxonomy (GTDB): domain Bacteria; phylum Bacillota; class Dehalobacteriia; order UBA7702; family UBA7702; genus UBA7702. The sequence continues at coordinate 2,335 of CAKUYE010000016.1, forward strand.
GGCGGAAAATATGGAGGATCGCCGCCGCCGGAAAGCATTTTATGAAAAGAACGGCTACCATAGCTCCGGTATCTCTTATGTGTGGCATGAAGTACCCTATGAAATCTTGATACGCAACGGCGAGATCAGCGAAGAGGAGTTCGTGGATTTTTGGGATAACCTGGATGATATTCGCAGAAAGGAATTATGGATGGATAAGCTGGATTATACGATTCGGAAGATCACCGAGGATGACCGGGAAGAATTTTTGCAAATGAGTGATGAGTTTTACACCTCCGAAGCGGTGCTGTATAACGTGGATAAGGATTACCACCGCCGTGCCTTTGAAGAGCTGATGCGCTCTGATACCTATGCCCTTTGCTATCTTTTTGAAGCGGAAGAAAAAATCATCGGCTATGCGCTGCTCTGCAAAACCTATTGCCGGGAAGCCGGCGGCTTTGCCATTTGGATTGATGAGCTGTATATTCGTGACGGCTACCAGGGGCGAGGTGTCGGTTCCTCCTTTTTCCGTTGGCTGGAGGAACACCACCCGGCGGCAAGATATCGCCTGGAGACGGTGCCGGATAATGAGAGGGCTATGGCGTTGTATCGGCGGATGGGGTTTGAGTCTTTAGGGTATTTGCAGTTTATTAAGGAAACTGGTTCTTTTGTGAAATGATGGTTTTGGGGGGTAGGTTGGGTGCGTCGGCGGTAGTTGTGCGCAGCGAGCGCGCTCCGGACGCACTAAACACCTGTAACGCGTCAAACCTGGCAAAAGCCAGACAATCGGATACCTCTTGTATACCGATTGCCAGTCTTTCGCCATGTTTAACGTGTTAAAGGCGTTTATTGCATCCTCTCAAAACGATTGTAACGCCGCGAAATCGAGCTGCGCCGGGCTTTCGGATACCTCTTGTATACGCTCAATCCCGTCCCATCTCGCTTTCACAGCGTTAAAACCGTTTATCCCACCCGGAGGTATTTATTTGGTGAAATCCCGGTCTATGGCCGGGGTGAAATCTCCCTTCGGGAGGTGAAATCCTGCTTCGCAGGGTGAAATCTCACCTTCGGTGAGGTTGTGGTAGCGTTGCTACGCATCGCTAATTAGTATATTTTATGTCGCAGTTACTTTTGTGGAGGGGACGGTTTTTTTGTCCCATGGTGGATGTATCATTAGAAGAGGCAACAAACACTGGGACAAAAGAACCGTCCCCAACAAACGTAACGCCGTCGCGAAAAAGATTTACAGCATTATCAGCGTCATCGGCGCCGTAATCGCCATTGCGGCGGCTCTGATATTGTTTCTGTAAAAACAGCAGGATCTTTTCCCTGAAAACACAGCAGCTCTCCGGTATCTCATGCCGAAAGCTGCTGTGTTTTTTGATGCAGAAATATCCCGATTGTTCTTAAACGATTGACGAAATTTTATATCGGCGTTACACTATCATTGAGGGTGTATTGCATGAAAGATATTTATGAAGAGCTTAAAGCTTTAGTGGACTATATACAATTTGAAGCCTTTGGAGTTTGGTGATGACAGTGATATTTTTACCGGAGTGAAAGAGTTGCCGGCAAGAAGCCGCGAATCCTGTTTGCAAAAAACGGCGGCGAAAAGCTTGCTTCCATCGATAGAACCATTGAACTTTATGGCAGATATTCTCCCGGTTTCCTTGTGGAGCTTACGCACCGAGCAGGCAGTCCGTGGTCCAGAGTGGACAGCACAAAAGCATATAGAACGATTTCCGACGATCTGATCGTTGCTTATCATGGAATGGAAACGGTAAACGAAAACGAAAGTCAATAAATTGTTTTACGCAAGATAAAATACCGTTGCTGTATATCAAACAGCAACGGTGTTTTTTATAATGCGGATACCGGGAAGTACCAGGTTGTTTTGTCGTAGGGAACCATGGTGTCGCTCATGCAGATGATGACTCCCGGCTGTACTTCCATACCGAACTTTTCCAGTACATGAAAGTGTTTGTTGGCGTGGTTTGGTGTTTTTGCCTTTTTAATCTCAATGGGGTAGAGTTTATCTCCCCGGATAAGGAGTAAATCGATCTCGTGTTGGTCGATATCGCGATAAAAATACAGATCCGGATATTTCCCGGCATTGTAGTAGCTTTTTACAATCTCGGAAATAACGTAGGTTTCAAAAAAAGCACCGTCCATGGCACCGGTTGCCAGCGTTTCCGGTGTGGGCCAGCGGCAGAGGTAGGCGGCCAGCCCGGTATCGAGAAAATAGCATTTTGCTGCTTTGGTCAGGCGTTTTGTAATGTTTCCATGGTAGGGGGGCAGGATGAAGATCACGCCGGAACGCTCCAGGATTGTTACCCAGGATTTGGCGGTAGGGGTGGATACGCCGATAGCCCTGGCGATTTCGCTGTAATTGAGAATTTGGGATGTTCTTGCTGCCATGTAAACCAGAAAATCGTAAAATTGATTGATATTGCCGACTTGAGCCAGCTCCCGAATATCCCGTTCCAGATAGGTATTGACGTAATCCATGTAGTAACGGTCTCGGTCGATATCGGTGGTAACCAGCTTTGGCATGCCGCCTCGGAAAATATCGGAAAAGACGGCATGCAAATCCTTTTCCCGGTGGAACTCCATGCGTTTTTTTAATGCCGACAATTCCGGTGAAAACAGCGCTGCCGGGCGCCCCTCAATCTCTGCGGCGGACAGGGAGGAAAGATCGAAAACGGCGGTTCGGCCCGATAGTGAATCGGAAATATTCTTCATCATTTTGAATTTTTGGGAACCGGTCAGCCAGAAGAGGCCGGCGGCTTCTTCTCCCTTCAGCGCCTTTTCATCTACGATTCTTTTGATTTCCAGCAGCAATGCCGGCGCTCGTTGAAATTCATCAATAAGCAACGGCATCCCGTAGGTTTCAAAAAAGAGGGGCGGATCTGTTTCGGCCAGCCGCCGGGCATTGATGTCGTCCAGCGTAACGTACTTTCGGGATTCTGCTTTTAAATGGTAGAGAAGGGTGGATTTCCCTACTTGGCGCTGACCGCAGACCATCACCACCGGATAATATTGGGAGGCTTTTTTTATTTCATTTTCAATATGTCGCGTGATATACATAATAAACTCCGTTAAATCTAAAGTGTTATTTTATTTTATACGCTCATTGCTGTAAAGTCAAGGGGTTTTGAACGAAAATGTTTGATTTACAACGGAAAAAATTGGGATTTTATTGTATGATAGAGGCAGAACAAGAACTGACCTGCCGTTGTTCCGAAAATGGTATTTTTTTGCTGTATTCCCCGTTTCTTGCAGGGATAAGTCAAATGGAATCGAATTATAATAAGTTAGATAAAAAAATCGATTTTATACGGAGGATGCCGTTTTATGGATATTTTGGAAAAAGCCAGAGTTTTGGCACTTGCGATCAAAAACAGTCCGGAGTACAAAAATTATCTCAGCGTTAAGGCCGAGGTGGAGCAATCCCCCGAGGCTTACGATATGTTAAGAGCTTATCGTGCTCATCAGCTTGCCGTTGGTTTGGCGGAGTTTGCCAACGGCGATGTCGACGCTGCCATTGATGAACTGGACGACCTTTGCATGGAAATGGAAGAAAATGAGCTTTTAAGCTGCTTTCTCGATGCCGAAGGCGATCTTTCCTGTTTGATGGAAGATCTTCAGGAGATTTTTGCATCGGAGCTGGAAATTATGAATCCGCCGGCCGGTGCGTCTTCGGGCTCGGTAGGATTTTTGAATTGAGGTGTACCCATGAAATTGACATTAAATGAATTGAAACAAAAAATGGAAGAGGCAAAATATATTGCCGACGACAGTATTCTCATCCCCCTGTTTTTGGCGTTGAAGCTTCAAAAGCCCCTGTTGATTACCGGTGCTGCCGGGGTGGGGAAAACGGAAATTGCCAAGGTGGTGGCAAAGATCTTTGATATGGAGCTGATCCGCCTGCAGTGCTACGAAGGTCTTGACGAAAACAAGGCCCTCTATGAGTGGAACTATCAGAAGCAGCTTTTGCATATTCAGGGCAAAGGCACCGGCGCCGAAGAGGATATCTTCAGTGAAGAATATCTCCTTTCCCGGCCGATTTTAAAAGCATTGCGCTCGGATAAGAAAAGCGTGCTGCTGATTGACGAAATTGACAAGACCGATGCGGAATTTGAAGCCTTTCTTTTTGAAGTTCTTTCGGATTTTCAGGTATCGGTGCCGGAATGGGGCACCGTATCGGCAAAGCATATTCCCATTGTGATTCTGACCAGCAACGGAGAAAGGGAGCTTTCCGACGGCATGAAACGCCGCTGTGTCTACCTGAATGTGGGCTACCCTTCCATTGAAAAGGAAATCGCCATTGTCAATGCCAAAGTGCCGGAGCTTGGGCCGGAGCTTACCTGGCAGCTGGCCCGGGGTACTGCTTATCTCCGCAATGAGCTTTCCCTGCGGAAAGATCCCTCCATTGCCGAGGCTCTGGATTGGGCCAACAGTCTGGTCCAGCTGGATGCGGACCGATTCTCGGAAAAGCTGGTGGAAGATACGATGAACCTGCTTTTAAAGGACGAAGAGGATTTTGCCGAATTTGAACGCCACGGCGGTGCCGCCCGAATGATGCGCAGCATGACGAAGGAAAGCAACTGAGCCGACGAAAGGGAGATGCTTCCATGGATCAAATGGAACGATATATTGAAAACCACATCGTCACATTCATTCATATCCTGCGCAATGCCGGTTTGCGGCTGGGGATCTCCGAGATTTTCGATGCCATGAAGGTTCTTGCGGTGCTGGATATGACCGATCGGGATCAGGTGTACCGGGGGCTTTCCGCCGTGCTGGTTAAGAGCCGCCACGATGAGGAGATTTTTGACCGGGCTTTTCACGCCTATTTTGTTCCCGAGGAACAGCGCTTATCCCAAATGGCTCAGTTCTTTGCCGAACGCCGGGAAAGGGATGCTTTAAAGGAAGACCTTGTTTTTAAAGATCAGCCCATGGATGTTTCCGAACAGGATATGGAAACCTACGGCGCCATCAGCGAAGAGGATCGCCAAAAGGTGCGGGATTTTTTGAGCCGCGCCAACAACGGCGTTAATGTGACCGAAGCCTTAAAGCCCGTGATTGAGCAGCAGATCCACAGTATTTTGCAGCGTCATCGGGATGTGATGGGCTTTACCCAAATCGCTCCCCTGGAGACCACCGGCGTGGATGAATGGGATGCCATTCTTTATGATATGTCCCGGCAGCAGGGAGAGCCGGATCTGTTGATGAAAAATATTGCCGATATCAAAGAAGATGAGATTCAGGATGCCGTGGTGCTTTTGCGGCAGCTGGCGCGAAAGCTTGCCACCCGAATCGGCCGCCGCTACAAAAGCAGCGCCGGACGAAAGATTGTGGATGTCCGCCGTTCCCTTCGCAGCGGTCTGCGCTACGGCGGTGTGCTGATGGATTTGAAGTACAAACGCCGCCGCATCCAAAAGCCCAATGTGATTCTGCTTACGGATATTTCCGGTTCCATGCTGAAATACAGCGGCTTCCTTTTGGAAATGATGATGGGCCTTTCGGCGGTGCTGCCCAATATCCGCAGCTATGTTTTTGCCGAAAGATTGCAAAGGCTCGATCTGAAAACCTTTGATATGGATACCTTTGCCAAAGATCATGAGCTGGGGGACGGGACCAATATCCATAATTCCCTCTTGGCGTTTTTAACGGAATGTGATAGAATATTAAACAGAAAAACGGTGCTGATCATTTTGAGCGATACCAAAACGGTGGAATACCGTGAGGCCGTAGAACAGCTGCGTTATATCAGCGGCAAGGTCAAGGAGATCCTCTGGCTTAATCCTCTGCCTGCCGAGGAATGGCTGCGCTTTGCGCAGACCAAAGCCTTTTTGCCCTGGGTTACTATGGTGGAAGCCTCATCCATCCAAAGCCTGACCAGGGCTTTGAAGGATATTTGAAATTGAAAAGGAGAGTTTTATCATGCCTAAGTATAGCTTTCGCTGCTCCGATTGCGGAGAAGAATTTGTTGTTCGCTGCAAATACGAGGAAAAATGGGATTCCAAATGCCCGAAATGCGGTTCGGCAGAAAAAAAGGAAATTTTCCGTCTCCAGGGACACGGACATGCCCAGTCGATCACCGAACGAATGGGGATTCCGGAAATTCCTGCCCACGGCCATTTCTTTGGCGAAAAATAATGATATTGACAGATCTTGAATTTTACCGTATGATTAATAGGTCATTGTGTTTCTAATTGTGATGGAGGTCATGGAATGTTTATTGAAGGTTTGCGCAAAGCCAAAAACAAATGGCGCATTCTGGTGGGGGTCCTTATGGGGCTCATTATTATCTCGTTGTTAGCCACTTTTTCCTATGCCGGCAGAAGTGTGAATGTTTCCGATACCAACACCGGAGACGGTACGATCCTTTCCTCGGTGGAAGAAACGGCAAAATCCGCAGGGGATGCCGCAAAGAAAGCCGATGGCGATATCACCGTACAGGGGGATGCCGCTGCCGCTTATTTGAACCTTGCCGCCTATCAGGATCTTTATCTGGAAGATTCTAAGGATTCCTACGAAAAAGCTTTGGGCTATGCTCAAAATATGGTGGCTGCCTGCGGCTCTGCCAAAGACCCCGATTACGTTACCGCTTATGGCTACGAATTTTCCGCTTATCAGGGGTTGGGCGATGAAAAAGGCCTTTCCGATGCCTTTAACGAAAGTCTTTCCGTGGTGGATATTGATGAATCCTTCCTGAACAGCTATTACAGTGCAATGTCCGGCTTAAAAGCTTACGATGCCTTTATTGCGGATATGGATGCCGTAACGAAAAAGCTGGAAGCTCTGGCCAAAGAAGAGCCTGCCGCCGAAGAGGATAAAACAACGGAAGATACCGAAGATTCCGAAAATACCGACAGCACTGCGGATAGCAGCAGCGAAGATATGACGGCATCGGAACTGTTGGAGGTTGTTTCCGGATTGGTCGATAACGCCAACGCCGCCGCTGCGGAAAAATAAAATCAATAACGGATAAAAAACCGGCGATCGCTGTGGGAAGGAAGCATGTAAGCTTCTCCCGGCGCATCGCCGTTTTTTGTTATGACAGGCTTTTGCCGGGCATAGAATTTTTCGGATGAAATTTTTAGAAATCTTTACGGAGTTTTTACATCGTTGCTGGACGATGCCCTGATTTTTTAGTATAATAGAAACAGATCAATGAAGGAGAATTTTATGTCGGAAACTATTTTTTCATTTTTATCGGGATTGCCCATGAACTGGATCGTCTTTTTCGCTTCGGCAATCCCCGTTACCGAGCTGCGGGCGGCAATTCCCTTTGGCATTGCCGGCGGGATGTCCCCCCTTTCCGCCTGGTTCTGGGGGGTACTTGGGAATTTACTGCCGATCCCATTTATCCTGTTTCTGTGGCCCCTGATCTATAAGATCTTCGATAAGATCCCTTTCACCCGGGGGATCCTCCACCGCTTTGTGGATAAAGCCCGGGAAAAAGGAAAGACCATCGAGAAAAAGGGCACCATCGGCCTGACCCTTTTTGTGGGCATCCCTCTGCCGGTTACCGGTGTGTGGACCGGCTCTCTGATCAGCTTTTTGCTGAACCTCAGCCCCTTCCATGCAACGTTGGCTCTGACCTTCGGCGCAATGATCTCCGGTACTATCGTTACCGCCCTTACCATGGGCTTTGTGGGTGTAAAGGACTCCATAGGGCTTGCGGAAGCTGTTGTGGGGTTGGTGTTGGTGGCAGTAGTGGTTTATGTTGTGTGTAGAGTGATAAAGAGGAGAAAGTGATTTGTTTTTGTGGTTAGGGTGGGTACGTCGGAGTAACGTTTCGTTGCGGGCGTGCTAAACGATTGTAATCGGGCAAAATCTTCCGCCACCGGGAGACTGCAGATACCTCTTGTATACTTTGCTCCCGCTGCCGAAATCTTTTACCCGATTAAAACCGTTTATCCCACCCGGAGTGATGTTTTACCGCGACTTTTCTGCGTCGGCGGCTGTTTATCCCACCCGGAGGGATGTTTTACCGCGACGTTGTGCGCCGCAGATACTTTTGATATGCTTCGCAATAGACGTTATGCCGTCGCGAAAAACATCTAATTTCATGAAAAGTGCCTGCTACGTATGGCTTTTCCTCAAGGCGAAGCCATGGTGGGGTTGCATTGCGGTGTTGTAAAAAGGAGGTTGATGTGATGAGTGAAAAGGTTTATACGATAGAAGAAATTCGTGCATTAGTTGCTCCCATTGCCCAAGCCTATGGCGTGGAGCGAATCTATCTCTTCGGTTCCTATGCCCGGGGCGAGGCCACGCCGGAATCGGATCTGGACTTTCGCATTGACCGGGGGCGAGTACGAGGCTTTCAGTTGGGAGGCTTGTACAACGCTATCTCCGATATACTGCATAAACCAATTGATTTGATCTCTTCCGATTGCCTTGATTCGGAATTTCGCAATGAGATTTCACCGGAGGAGGTAATGATCTATGAACAGTGAAAAAAGAGATCGCAGCATCCTGCTTCATATTTCTGATTATTGTCTTGAAATAGAAGAAACAATGGCAGATATCTCAAACAGTAAAGCAAAGTATGATGAAAGTCGTATTCATCGCAATGCGCTTGCGATGTGCGTGTTGCAAATTGGAGAGTTGGTTTCCGTATTGTCGGATGATTTTAAAGATGCTTATACGGAGATTCCCTGGCGGGATATTAAGGCAATGCGCAATATTGTTGCCCATCACTATGGCAATTTTGATTTTAATGCTCTTTGGGAAGTTGCTCAGGACGATATCCCTGTGCTAAAAGACTTTTGTGTTCGGTGTTTAGAAGGATGGTCTAAAGAAAATTGATGTGATGAGTGAAAAGGTTTATACAATAGAAGAAATTCGTGCATTAGTTGCTCCCATTGCCCAAGCCTATGGCGTGGAGCGAATCTATCTCTTCGGTTCCTATGCCCGGGGCGAGGCCACGCCGGAATCGGATCTGGACTTTCGCATTGACCGGGGGCGAGTACGCAGTCTGTTTAAATTGGGCGGACTGTATAATGCCTTCACAGATGCACTTCATAAGCCTGTTGATCTTTTGACTACGGATAGTCTTGATATGAACTTTCGCAATGAGATTTCGCCGGAAGAGGTAATGATCTATGAGCAGTGATCTTACCTTTATTCTGTGTTTTTTTGTTTTGGGGTTGGGGGTGTGCGTCGGCTGTAGTTGGGTGGAGCGTGCGTGCTAAACGCTTGTAACGCCGCGAAATCGAGCCGTGCCGGGCTTTCGGATACCTCTTGTATACGCTCAATCCCGTCCCGTCTCGCTTTCACGGCGTTAAAACCGTTTATCCCACCCGGAGGTGGTTATTTGGTGAAATCCCGGCCTATGGCCGAGGTGAAATCTCACCTTCGGTGAGGTTGTGGTAGCGTTGCTACGCATCGCTAATTAGTATATTTTACGCCGTAGTTGCTTTTATGAAGGGGACGGTTTTTTTGTCCCATGGCGAATGTTGCAAGAGAAGAATCCACAAACACTGGGACAAAAGAACCGTCCCCGATGAACGTAGCGCCGTCGCGAAAAGGAACTGATTTGCAGAAAAGTGCCTGCTACACATGCCTTCCCCTTTGAGGGGAAGGTGGCAGCGCTAGCTGACGGCCTTTTCGGGCAAATGCCTTCGGCATTGGCTCCGAAGGGCACTAGGTTATCCTTGAAAATGCCTGCGGCATTTCCTAAGGTTAACCGTCGGATGAGGTGGCGTGATGGAGAAACATAATTGATACGATAAAAGAATCTGCGGCGTGGGATGTGTCTTTGAAAGATACGTTTTTCGCCGCAGTTGTTTTTTTCGTAAAATACAGATGCACCCTTCGCGACACCTCATCAGTCGGCTAGCGCCGACAGCTTCTCCTTGAGGCGAAGCCATATTTGGTTCGCATTGCTTTGCAATGCTTCCACAACCTCCCGGAGGGAGATTTCACCTCTCGAAGAGAGATTTCACCTGCCGCAGGCAGATTTCACCCCGCGAAGCGGGATTTCATCCGAAAAAATACGGGGACGAAAATTTTCGTCCCCGATTTTTTAGCTTAGCTTTTTGCCGTCCTGGAAGGCTTGGCCTACGACTTCGCCCAGAACGTGGTAAGTGCTGTTGGTAGGTTCATAGGCGATGGGTTTGAATTTGGTCATATCAATTTTATCTTCGCCGTTGAGAACCTTTTCGTCGATGCTTACATTGACGATCTTGCCGATGACGTTGCCGTCCTCGGTGGTTTTGAGGAATTCACATTCCAGCGTGACCGGGAATTCCTCGATGATCGGGGCATCGACCTTTTCACTTTTTGTGATATGGAAGCCGGATTTTTCCATTTTCTTCGGCTCTTTATTGGCGGAGGTGATCCCCACATAGTCTGCGGCTACAACGTTTTGAGCATCGGCAAAGCTGATGGTAAAAGCGCCTTTTGCTTTGATGTTGGCATAGGTGCGATGACCGGTGCTGATGCAGATTTCTACTTTATCGGCATCGTAAAGGCCGCCCCAGGCCGCATTCATGGCATCGGCGGTGCCGTCCTCGTTGTAGGTGGCGATGATTAAAACAGGGAGGGGATAAAACCAGGATTTTGCTCCGAAATCTTTACGCATGAAAAATCAGTCCTTTCTTTTTTGCCCAAAGGCTCTATTGGTTATCATACTTAATTTCAATGGGATTGTCAATATGTTTTCTTTTAATTCTTGTAATGTCGTTTGCAGTCCTTCTTTGTCTTGGAGGACTTCCTCGGCGGAGCCGCCGTAGACCATATTCCAGTATTGGCTGCTGACAACGGGCATCCCTGTCATGGTGAAATATTTATTGAGAACATCGAAGGTTGATCTGTTTCATGATGGCTGTGGGGGGTGATGAAAGCCTGTTCCGCCGCTTTGCTGAAGCTGCCGGCATCTGCCACCAGAAGAAAGGTATCCAGCTGTGGGTTGTACATGAAAACCGGCCTCCTTTCCGAATGTGATCGTTACGCTTCCAGTAAGAACTTGATAAAATTCTTCTGTTTAATGCCGTTTCGGTTGATGTGAAGCAGTGTATCGGTGGAAACAACGAATTTTTCGTAATGATCGGTGATTGCTTCCAGTGGTGCAAATTCGCGATCGGTGTTTTCCGGTGTGAGAATATAGCACACCTGAATGTAGATACGGTCGCCGCTTTTTTCGGCAATGAAATCCACTTCTGCAAGGTCCTGTTTGCCGATGTTGACGCTGTAGCCCCGCCGCAGCAACTCTAAATATACCGTGTTTTCCAGCACTCCGGCAATATCGTTATCCCGATAGCCCAACACTGCATGGCGCAATCCCAAATCCGAAAGATAGTATTTCTCCTGGGTTTCCAAAATGCGTTTTCCTTTGATGTCAAAACGCGGTGCTTTATGGATCAAGAAAGCATTTTCCAGCGCTTTTAAGTAATTATAGATCGTTTCGGTGCTGAGCTTTCGGCCTTCGTTCTTTAAAAAGTTTGAGATGGTTTTTGCCGAAAAGATGTTGCCGATATTGTCCATAATGTAGCGGATCACGCTTTCCAGCAGTGCAGTATCACGGATATTGTTTCGGACGATTACATCTTTGAGTAGTACCGAATTGTAGATATCCTGTAGATATTGCATGATGCGGCTTTCTTCCCATTTTATTTGATGAATTCCCGGCAAGCCGCCAAACCGCAGATAGTTTGCAAATTGCTCCGGTTGAGATAACTCCGCTTCTCCGGGGTTTTCTGCGGCAAAATCTAAATATTCCTGAAAACTTAAGGGGTAGACCCGTATTTCCACATAGCGCCCTGCCAGCAGTGTGGCTAGCTCTCCCGAAAGGAGCCTGGCATTGGAGCCGGTAATGAAAATATCGCAATCGAAATCAACACGAAGGGAGTTTATCGTTTGTTCCCAGCCGGTTACTTCCTGAATCTCGTCGAGAAGGACATAGGTTCGTCCTTTGTTTTTTTCGATTTTGGCCGATAGCTCACGATACAGTGCTTTGTAGTTGCGCAGGGCTTCAAAGCGCAAAGATTCAAAATTCATGAAGATGATGTTCTCTTCCTTGATGCCTCGGTTTTGCAGCTCTTCCCGGGTTAGCTCAAGGAGAGCGCTCTTGCCGCATCGGCGCATACCGGTGATCACTTTGATCACGGGCTTGTCGATAAAATCGCAGATTTGATCCATATACTGTTTTCGCAATATCATGGTGAATCCCCCCTATACTTGCTTTTATTATAATATGCTTCCCCATGGAATGCAAATGTTTTCGCTATAAGAGAAACAATTTTAAAATTTATCCAAAGTTTCTCTTATACAAGAAACTTTTGCTGATTTTGCCTAAAGTTTCTCTTATGCAAGAAACTTTTTGCGGGCGTGTTGCCGATAAAATGGCGATGTGCTTGCAAATCGCTTGCGATTTGTGTATAATAAAGGAAAAGGAGGTGTGTTGTATGGCCAAAACAGCCAGTGTTTATGCTCGGGTAGAACCGGAGATCAAGGAACAGGCGGAAAAAGTTCTGGAGCTGCTGGGAATCCCCATGTCCAATGCGGTAAGCATGTTTTTGCGGCAGGTGGTACTCCAAAGAGGGCTGCCCTTTGAAATGAAGCTGCCGGAAGGCAGTCCGGTAGATATTTGCGAACTTAGCGGTGCAGATTTGGATCGTGAGATCGAGAAAGGAATTGCGGATATAAATGCCGGTCGTATGAAACCGGCAGAACAAGTATTTTCAAATATCCGCAAGGATTATGACTTATGATTTTTCAAGTGCAGCTAACCGAACAGGCAGAAAAAGACCTGCGGGGTATTTATGAGTATATCGCCTTTCGTTTGCTTTCTCCGATCAATGCGGAAAAGCAGCTGTCCCGGATTGAAGCCGGTATTTTAAGCTTAAAGGATCTGCCGGAGCGTTGTCCGCGATTTCCCAAAGAGCCTTCTTTTCTTTGCTCCGGGAGTTTTGTTTGGAGCGGGTGAGAAGAGGCTCTTTTTTATCTTACGGCTTTTTGTTTTTTTTGTTATTCCAGTGCAATGAGGGCTTTTTGTAATCCTTTACATAGTATCGAAAATGGGTGCGCCCTATTTTCAGGATGGTGCGTCCCTCTGCCTCCAGCAGGGCTGTTTGATGCCCGGTGATCCTATTATAATGGAATCGTGAGGTCCATGCAATGAGACGGTTTTTATCGTATGTATTGTTTTTCCCGAAAGATGTTGGTGTAATTCTTTTGTTAGGGAGGAAGTGCTATGGAACTTCGAGTGCTGAACTATTTTCTTGCCATTGCCCGGGAAGAAAACTTTACCCGAGCTGCGGAACAGCTTCACGTGACCCAGCCGACGCTGTCCCGGCAAATTGCCGATCTCGAAGCGGAGCTGGGGGTGAAGCTCTTTACCCGCAGCAACCATAATATCGTTCTTACCGAAGACGGCATGCTGCTGAAACGCCGTGCCCGGGAGATCTTAACCCTTGCCGATAAGGTAAAGCAGGATTTCCTCTGCAATGCGGAAAATCTGGAGGGAACGATTACCATCGGCAGCGGCGAGTTTTTATCTACCGGGATTCTCACCGATTGCATCGCTGCTTTTCAAAAGAAGTTTCCTCGTGTCCGTTATGAAATTTTCAGCGGGGATGTGGAAACCATCAAAGATAATATCGAGCGGGGTTTGCTGGATATGGGGTTGATGGTAGAGCCGGTGGATATCCGAAAGTATGACTTTATTTCCATGCCGATCAAAGAGCAGTGGGGCGCTTTGGTGCGGGAGGATTCCCTTTTGGCTGCCAAGGAGCAGATCTCTCCCCGGGATCTTGTGGGCATCCCCCTGATTTCCGCCGTCAGCGATATTGTCGAGACTAAGCTGGGCAAGTGGTTCGGCACGGTGCCAAAGCCGATTCCTGGTTCAGCCACATTGCCGTTGAAGTCCCCGGAGAAAACACCGCAAACGAATGGTGCGAACCCGTAACCGATGAGGAGTACGCCAAGGTGAAGTAAACCGATTCCTCCGGCGTGAGGATCGCAGCGGTATAGAGAAAGGAACCTTCCTGTTTTTTGGAAGGTTCCTTTTTTGGTGATATTTTATTGGTTTTCGCATATCGTTTATCACAGTGGGTGTACCGAAAAGGGGGCATGGGAAAGCGGCTGCTTTCCCTTGTTTTGGCGAAATATGGTAAATTTTGTAAAAGCGGTGTTTTTTTCGGAAAAGGACTTTACAAATCCGTTTTTTTGGTTTATTATATAGAAAAGTGGTTAGAAGTTGCAAGAAGTGGCAAAGAGTGGTTAAAAAATCAATGGGATGCCATGGCGGTGGCAATTTCTGCCGAGATAAAAGCTTCAAGAGCAAAGGAATTGCTGTTGAAAAAAAACTGCACCGCGATCCCGGCTCTCAGACCGAAAAACGGCGGGAGGGATCGTACCCTGAATTTGTGAGATAAAAGCTTTAAAAGCAAAGAGAAAATGAAGAAACTGCTTTCTCCCATGAATTTTTGTAAGCTTCCGGCCTTTCGGCTCGGAAGGGCGGTGTGAATCCGCAAAAAAACTGCACCGGAGGGGTTTCCCTCCCTGCTCTCACCGATAGAAAAAACGGGGGAGCAAAAAACAAAGCTCCGCAGATTGCAAAAGCAACGCGGAGAGTTGCCGAATGACATACCTTTTGGAACTGCCAAATGCTCCAAATTGCTCCTAAAGGGGGATGTTATTTTTCCGTCGTCTCCCTGTGAAAGTGAAAACTGCGGGATTCCGTTTGACAAAAAAGAAACTGCAAAACGCAAACGGGACAGGAAAGATCTGCAAGGGAGGAGCTGCCCGAGGTTCCCTTCCTTGCCTGCCCTTTTTTCACCATGGGCAGGATTTTTTTTCGGAAAGGAGGGGAACGACCTGTGTCCGCTCGATTCAGAGGCGAATATCACCATACCATAGATAAAAAAGGGCGCATGAGTATCCCCGCGAAATTCCGAGAGGGGCTTGGAGAGCGCTTTATTTTTACCAAAGGGCCGGATAAGTGCCTGTATGCCTACCCCACCGAGGAGTGGGAAGCCACAGAAGACCATATTCGTAACAGCGAGGTGTTTCGGAAAGCGAAATACCGCGCTTTTGTGCGTAATCTTTTCTCTTCCGCCGACGATGGCGAAACCGATGCCATGGGCCGCGTATTGGTGCCGGCATCTTTAAGAGAATACGCCGAGCTTACCGATAAAATGGATGTGACCGTGATTGGCGTTTCCAACCATGTGGAGATCTGGTCTGCGGCGCTGTGGGATGCCTATTGCAACGATAATGCCGATGATATGGACATCAGCGAGGGCATGGAAATTTTCGATATTTAAAAGAAATCATAATATATTTGATCTGTAAAAAACCAACCTTCTTGAATTGGAGAACCTATGAATCAATTTTTTCATCAACCGGTTTTGCTCCGTGAAACCATCGAAGAGCTGGTAACAAAAAAAGACGGGATCTATGTCGATTGCACCTTGGGCGGCGGAGGTCATACCGAGGCCATTCTTTCCGCTTCCCCGGATACGCGGGTCATCGGCATTGATCAGGATACCGAGGCTTTAAAGGCTTCGGCGGAGCGGCTCGCGCCTTACGGCGATCGGGCTGTTTTTGTGTGGAATAATTTCCGCAATATCGACGCCGTTTTATCGGAGCTGGGCATCGAAAAAGTCGATGGCTTCCTCTTCGATCTGGGGATTTCTTCCCCCCAGCTGGACCACGCCGACCGGGGCTTTTCCTATCAGCAGGATGCCCCATTGGATATGCGGATGAACCGGGAAAGCACCGGCCTTACCGCCAGAGATATCGTCAATACCTACACCGAAGAGGAGCTGGCGGAAATCCTCTGGAAATACGGCGAGGAACGCTGGGCCAAGCGCATTGCCGCCTTTATTGTGGAAAGTCGGGAGAAAAAACCGCTGGAAACCACCGGGGAGCTGGTGTCGGTGATCAAAGCCGCCATCCCCAAAAAGGTCCGTCAGGAGGGCCACCACCCGGCGAAAAAGAGCTTTCAGGCTCTGCGCATTGCCGTAAACGACGAATTGAATATCATTGCCCCGGCCATGGAGGCGGCGGCAAAGCACCTGAACCCCGGCGGCAAGCTGGCGGTAATCAGCTTCCATTCTCTGGAGGATCGCATTGTAAAGGAAACCTTGAAGTATCTGGCGGCGGATTGCATCTGTCCGCCACATCAGATCGTGTGTACCTGCAATAAGGAGCGGCTCATCAAAATCACCGTGCGGAAGCCCATTGTTGCCGGAGAAGCGGAATTACAGGAAAACCCCAGAGCCCGCAGTGCAAAGCTCCGGGTGGGGATGCGTGTGTAATATTTTGATCTGACGGAGGGTGAGTATGATCCGAACATCTTCTTTTATGAAAAAAGCAGCAGTGCCTCTGTCCTTTGCCATTGTCATCTTTCTTTTTTCCGTAGGCTGCATTTCCTGCGATGCTCTTTTGCAGGAGAAAGGCGCCTATCTCAACGAGCTGAAAACCGAGATCCGGGAAGAAACCCGGGAAAA
Organism: uncultured Bacillota bacterium; assembly: GCA_934702375.1. GTDB lineage: Bacteria > Bacillota > Dehalobacteriia > UBA7702 > UBA7702 > UBA7702. The sequence continues at coordinate 18,783 of CAKUYE010000016.1, forward strand.
TGCCGCCTTAAAGGCGGAAGCGGCCGCCCTCGGTTCTTCCCGGCGGATCGCCGCCGCCGCCGAAGAGGAGCTGGGTATGGTTCGGGCCGGAAAGGATAATATCAGCTATTATGTCCTCGGAGAGGAAACTTCTCCGGAAGAGGCGGCAAAAAAGGACTCCCAAAAGGAGAAAGAACAGTTGAATATTGCAGAACATCAGGAGGAAAACGGCGGCGGCATCTTCTCTGCGGTGCGCCGTTTGTGGAATTCCTTGTAAAATTTTAAAATATCGCCGGAAATATGTGCTTTTTCTATGTATTCCGGCGCTGTTTTGTTGTATAATTAAATAGTCTGTGGATTTCATTAAGAAAAAGAAAATCGTATATGTTTTGGTTTCATGAAGAGGTTTTGTTCAACAGCAATTTTTAGGTAGGTGACATCTTGGAACAACACAGATCTTTTCCCATGACCCATCGGCTGAAAAAACGGGGGCTTCTGGTCTTTTGCCTTTTCACTCTGCTCTTTTTGGCCCTTTCTCTGCGACTCTTTTATTTACAGGCCTTTGCCAGCGGCGACCTGACGGAAAAAGGTATCGACCAGCAAATGCGGGAAGTTCCCGTAGAAGCGGAGCGGGGTACCATCTGCGACCGCAACGGCAACCCTTTAGCGGTGAGCATTTCCGTGGAATCGGTTTACGCCAGTCCTACGGAGATTCGAGCCGAGGAAGCTCCTGCCATTGCCAAAACCTTGGCGGAACTTCTGGACCTCGATGAAGAAAAGCTTTTGGCAAAGCTGACCTCGGGCCGTTCCTACGAGTGGATCAAACGCAAAATCGACGACGATACCGCTGAAAAGGTTCGATCGGCGGGGTTAAAGGGCATTGGTCTCACCACGGAAACGAAGCGGAATTATCCCAACGGCATTTTGGCCTGCCATGTCCTGGGCTTTGTGGGCGTGGATAATCAGGGGCTGGAAGGATTGGAAGCCATGCGGGATTCGGTGCTGACCGGGAAGGACGGCTATATTCTTGCCCAGTACGACAGCCACGGTCAGGAAATCGCCGGTTCGGTAAAAACCTATACCGAGCCCGAAGCCGGCGGCGGCCTGCAGCTGACCATAGACGAAAACATACAGTATTTTTGCGAGCGGGAGCTTGATGCGGTGATGTCCGGCAGCGTGAACCCCAAAGGGGCCACCGCCATTGTAATGGACCCCGACACCGGAGAGATTTTGGCTCTGGCATCCCGTCCCGGCTATGACCCCAACCACTTTGGGGATTACGATGCCGCCCTTTGGCGCAACACCGCCGTCAGCGACTTTTACGAGCCGGGAAGCACCGCCAAGATTCTGACCATGAGCGCCGCGCTGGAAGAAGGCGTTGTCAGCGAAAACGACCGCTTTTACGATCGGGGCTTTGTCTCCGTGGGAAAGGTAAAGATCCGCTGTTGGGCCAGAACGCCCCACGGCAGCGAAACCTTTGTGGAGGTGGCGGAAAATTCCTGCAACCCCGCCTTTGTGGAGGTGGGCCAAAGGATCGACCAAAAGGACGCTCTGACCTTTTACCGCTATCTGAAAAACTTCGGCATCGGCAGCCTTACCGGGATTCCTTTGCCCGGGGAGAGCAGCGGCAGCCTTGCGGCCTATAGCTCTGCCGAGGAGGTCAATGCCGTGGATATGGCCAATAAATACATCGGCCAGGGCTACGGCGTCACGCCGGTGCAGCTTATCACCGCAGTTTCTGCGGCGGTAAACGGCGGCACGCTGATGGAACCGCATCTGGTCAAAGCCGTGCTCCGGGACGACGGCAGCGTAAAGGAAGAAATCAAACCCAAAAAGGTGCGAAAGGTGGTCAGCCGGGAAACATCGCGCCGGGTACGTCATATATTAGAAAGCGTTGTTGCCAACGGCACCGGGAATAAAGCCTATATCGACGGCTACCGGGTCGGCGGCAAAACCGGCACCGCCCAGAAATTTGTAGACGGTGCTTACTCCAAAACCAAATATGTCGCCTCCTTTATCGGCGCTGCGCCGATGAACGACCCCGAAGTGGTCTGTCTGGTGGTCATCGACGAGCCGGGAAGCTACCCGATTTACGGCGGCACCATTGCCGCCCCGGTCTGCAAAAAGATCCTTGAGGATGTGCTCCTTTATCTCGATGTGGAACCCCAGGTGGGCATGGAAAACACCAAGGCCGAAGCGGAGGATTCCGTTACCGAAGAACCCAAAGCCACGGTGCAGGTTCCTTTGGCAACGGGGCTTACCGCCTCCGAAGCCACGGCATTGCTGGAAGAAAAGGGCCTTAAAGTGCGGATCGTTGGGGAAGGGGAGCAGATTGCCGCCCAGACCCCGGCGGTGCTGGAGGAAGTCCCCGAAGGCACTACGGTGCTGCTGACCTTGGGCAACGCCGCCCAAAGCTCCGTGACTCTGCCGGATCTCAAGGGCAAAGGTCTGTTGGAAACGGGCCAGATTTTGGAATCTCTGGGCCTGACCTTCGTTTACGAGGGCAGCGGAGAAGCGGTGAGCCAAAAGCCTTCGGCAGGAACGGCGGTACACCGCGGCGACGTTATCACTGTGAAATTTGAAAAGGACGAAAGGGATATCCGTACCCTCAGTCCCTAATATAAATCGTATATCTTTGGAATGATTCAGGAGGAAGGAAATGAATTGGAATGAATTGATCACTGCCGCGGGCTATGCCCCCGGGGAACAGGATCCCGAAATAACGGATCTGCAATACGATTCGAGAAAGGTTGCGCCGGGCAGCGTCTTTTTCTGCCTCAGAGGGGAAAATGCCGATGGCCACACCTTTGCCGCCAAAGCGGCGGAGCAGGGGGCTGCGGCTTTCGTCTGTGAAGAACCTTTGGCAGTGGATGCCCCCCAGCTGATCGTAGAGGACAGCCGCCTTGCTCTGGCTGCCCTTGCCGAAGCCTACTACGGCTTCCCCCACAAATCGTTAAAGATTATCGGCGTTACCGGTACCAACGGCAAAACCACCACCACCCATCTGGTCAAACATATCCTCGATGCCGCCGGGAAAAAGACGGCGCTGATGGGGACGAATCACATCATTATCGGCGATAAGGTTTTTCCCGCCACCCACACCACCCCGGATTCTCTGGAGCTTTCCGCCTACCTGCGGCAGATGGTTGATGCCCGGTGCGAATATCTGGTGATGGAAACCAGCTCCCACGCTTTAAAGCAGGGCCGTGTGGCGGCGCTGGATTTCAAAACCGGTGCTTTCACCAACCTGACCCAGGATCATCTGGATTATCATAAGACCTTTGATGATTATTTGAAGGCAAAACAGATCCTCTTTACCGGGCTGGATGCGGCAACGGGTCGGGGCATTGTAAACCACGACAGCCCCTATTGCGACGATTTCCTCAAAGTTACCGCAGCGCCGGTCTGGACCTACGGCCTTGAGGACGGCGCTGATTTCAAAGCCGAGGATATTTCCGTTACCGCCGGCGGTACCGACTTCGACCTGGTCTTTCAGGGCGAAACTTACCCGGTGCATATGAGCCTGATCGGAGATTTTAACGTTTACAACGCCTTAACGGCCATGGCGATTTGCGCCGGAGAGGATATCCCCCTGACGGAGATCACCAAAGCCATGGCTTCGGCCCATCAGGTCAAAGGCCGTTTTCAGCGGGTTAAGGAAAAATTCGGTCCTACGGTGATCATTGACTATGCCCATACCCCCGACGGTTTGGAAAACATTATGGAAACCGCCCAAAAGCTGAAAAAGAACCGAATTATTCTGGTCTTTGGCTGCGGCGGCGACCGGGATAAAACGAAGCGCCCCATTATGGGGAAAATCGGCGGCTCCATGGCGGATTACGCCGTGATCACTTCGGATAACCCTCGAACCGAGGACCCCATGGCCATCATCCGTATGGTGGAAGAAGGGGTGAAGGAAAGCGGCGGCGCTTATGAGATCTGCTGCGACCGCCGGGATGCCATCCGCAACGCCATTTTAATGTCCGAGGATGACGATATCGTCGTTGTGGCCGGGAAGGGTCACGAGGACTACCAGATCATCGGAACGGAAAAACACCATTTCGATGATTTTGAGGAAGTAAAAGAAGCCCTGAAGCTCTGCTGAGCTTTGGGGGATACCATACGAAAACAATGGAGAAAGAACCATGAGTCACCTGTTATTTGCTTTGATGATTGCCTGGGCTTTGGGGTTGATCGCCGTCCGCGCCCTGATCCCTGTATTAAAACGACTGAAATTCGGACAAAATATCCGTGCCGAAGGCCCCAAGCGCCACTTGCAGAAAAGCGGCACCCCCACCATGGGGGGGATCGCCTTTGTACCGGTGCTGTTCCTCAGTATGCTGCTGATGGGCAGCTACGACGTAACCACCCTTCTTGCCGCCGGGATCACCATTCTCTACGGCATTTTGGGCTTTGCCGATGACTTTATCAAAACGGTGAAAAAGCGCTCTCTGGGGTTGAGAGCTTACCAGAAGATGCTGGGCGAAATCCTCATTGCCGCTTTGCTGATCTTTGGTGCGGTGCATCTTTTGGGCCGCGGTACGGCTCTTGCTCTCCCCGGCGCAGGCTTTGTGGATATCCGCTGGGGCTACTATGTGCTGGCCTTTATCCTCATTGCCGGTGTCACCAACGGTGTGAACCTCAACGACGGCCTTGACGGCCTTGCTTCCGGGGTAAGCTTTTTCGTCTATCTGGGCTATGCCATGATCTGCTATTACTGCATCGATCATCCGCCCTTTGCCGATGTGAATTACGAAACGCTGATGGTCTTTGCCGCGGTGATGTGCGGCATCTGCCTGGCATTTCTCTTTTTCAATCATTATCCTGCCAAGGTCTTTATGGGGGATACCGGCTCTCTGTTCCTCGGCGGCGGTATTGCGGTGCTTTCCATCCTTACCGGCACCGAACTGCTCCTTGTGATTATGGGCGGCGTATACGTTATCGAAGCCCTTTCGGTGATGATTCAGGTCACCAGCTTCAAGCTCACCGGCAGGCGGGTGTTCCGCATGACCCCCATCCACCACCACTTTGAACAGCTGGGGTGGAGAGAGTGGAAAGTGGTTATCACCTTCTGGCTGGCCTCTTTGGTCTTTGTGGCTTTGGGGCTTTTGATCTATTTTAAATTTTAACGGAAATTCTTTAGGCTCCCCGAAATTCTGGGGAGGGAAAGTGTGAATATCATGAAATTGGAAGCTGCTTCCGTTCTCGTCCTCGGCGGGGGAAAGAGCGGCGTCAGTGCCGTAAAATTCCTGCTGAAAAAGAATGCTTTGGTAATGCTCTACGACGGTTGCGCCGAGAAAAAACCGGTCTATGAGGAGCTGGCAGCCGCCGGCTGTACCTTTGCTTTGGGGGAAGTTCCGGACCTTGCAAAACATGCCTTTGATTTTGCCGTGATCAGCCCCGGCATTCCTCTTACCGATCCCTGTGCCGCCGCTTTGGCAAAACGCAATATCCCCATCTGGGGGGAACTGGAGCTGGCCTCCCGGTTTATCACCAAGCCCATCATCGGCATTACCGGTACCAACGGCAAAACTACTACCACCACGTTGATTGGGGAAATTTTGAAAAATGCCGGTTTTCGCACCTTTGTCGGCGGAAATATCGGAATTCCTCTTCTGGATAGCCTGGAAGTGGAATATGATTATTATGTAGTGGAAATGTCATCCTTTCAGCTGGAGACCATCGCCACGATGAATGCCGCCGTTTCTCTGTTTTTGAATCTTACGCCGGATCATCTCAACCGCCACGGCTCTATGGAAGGGTATCTGGCGGCGAAAGCAAACCTTTGCACTCATCAATCCAAGGATCATTACACGGTGTTGAATTACGACGATGCCTATATGCGCTCCTTGAGAGATATTGCCGGCGGCGAGGTTTTCTGGTTTACCCAAGAGGATTTCGTTTATGCCGGAACTTCGGTTCTGGACAACGGCGATCTGGTCTTTAACGACGTCCAGCGGGAGCCAAAAGCCGATATTGTGATGAATGCCGCAGACATTCGTCTCCCCGGCCCTCATAATCTGGAGAACTGCATGGGCGCCATCACCGTAACAAAGCTTCTGGGTATCCAAGATGATGTCATTGCCAAAACGCTGGCGGAATTCGCCGGGGTGGAACATCGTCTGGAGGATGTGATGACCTACAAAGGGGTGCGTTACGTCAACGACTCCAAAGCCACCAATCCCGATTCTGTATTCAAGGCTTTGGCTTCCTATGGCGATGCCCCGATTATTCTCATTGCCGGCGGCCGCAACAAGGGCAATAACTTCGATGCCCTGGGCGAGCTGATCCGGAAAAAATGCAAATCCCTGATCCTCATCGGCGAGGCTGCCGAGGATATGGCGGCTTCCGCCAAAAAAACGGGGATGACTGATATCACCATCGTAGAAGATATGGCAGCGGCAGTGGCTCTGGCTCATGAAAAAGGGGAAGAAGGCGATGTGGTACTCCTCTCGCCGGCCAACGCCAGCTTTGATCAATTCAATAGTTTCGAACATCGCGGTCAGGTTTTCAAAGACATCGTTTTAAAGCTCAAAGGGAGGAAAGCCAATGACAGAACCAAGGAGAAGACAACCTGATTTTCTTCTGTTCCTTGCGGTAATGGGTCTTTTGACTCTGGGTATGATTATGGTATACAGCGCCAGCCAGTATATGGCGGCGGACAGCAGCGCCATCAACGACAGCTTTTATTTTTTGAAAAAGCAGTGTCTCTGGGCGGCCATCGGTCTGGCCGTATTGTTTGTCATCACCCGGCTGGATTTGAGTTTTTTGCCCAAGTTGGCCTGGCCCGGATTGATCCTTGCCGTGGTTTTACTGGTTCTGGTCAAGGCCGGTGCCGGCGTGGCGTCTCTCGGTGCCGAACGCACCATCTCCTTAGGCCCGATTCATTTTCAGCCTTCGGAGTTTGCAAAGCTTGCACTCGTCCTCTTTTTTGCTTATAATATGAGTCGGCGGCCGGAATTTGCCGCCACCTTTATCCACGGTTTTTTGCCCCAGGTGGGTGTTTTGGCAGTCCTTTGCGGTCTGATTATGCTCCAGCCGGATCTCGGTACTTCCGTGGCTCTGGTGGGCACAGCCTTTTTGATGATGCTGGCCGGGGGCGTGAAATACCGCTATCTCATCGCTTTGGTTTGCTGCGGCGTTGTTCTGGTGGCGGTGGCCATCGTTTTGGAGCCTTTTCGCATGGCGCGGTTTACCGCCTTTCTCGATCCCTGGGCCGATGCCCGGGGCTATGGCTTCCAAACGGTCCAATCCCTCATTGCCATCGGCAGCGGCGGCATCACCGGCGTGGGGCTGGGCAACGGCAGCTCCAAGTGGTACTATCTCCCCGAGGTTCACACCGATTTTATCTTTGCTTTGATCGGTGAGGAATTGGGGCTGATCGGCACCGTTTTTACGCTGCTCCTCTTTGCCGTTTTTGTCTGGCGGGGGCTGCGGATTGCCCTCTATTGCGAAGACGGCTTCTTTAGCCTTCTTGCCGTAGGTCTTACGGCACTGACCGGGGTGCAGACCCTGATCAATTTCTTTGTTGCAACAGGCATGATGCCGGTAACCGGCATTGCCTTACCCTTTATCAGTTACGGCGGCAGCTCCCTTGTGTTTACCCTTATGGCTGTGGGAGTGCTGCTGAATATTTCCACACGAATCCCGAAAGGAGAACTCGGATGAAAGTCATGATCAGCGGCGGCGGTACCGGCGGACACCTCTACCCCGCATTGGCCATCGGCCGCGCATACGCCAAGGAAGGCGCGGAAATCTTTTACGTCGGCTCTGCCTTTGGCATTGAAAAAACGATTATGCCTCAGGAGGAATTTGCTTACCAATTATTGCCGGTGAAAGGCCTGGGCAGCAAAAATCCCGTTGTTTTGGCGAAAAACCTGCTGTTGGTGGGAAAATCCTTCCGCATGGCAAAAAAGCTGGTGGCGGAGTTTCAGCCGGATCTCATTGTAGGTACCGGAGGCTATGCTTCCTTTCCGGTGCTTCGGGCAGGGGAGGCCATGGGGGTAAAAACCATGCTCCACGAAGCCAACGCCGCCATGGGCAAAGCCAATATGGAGCTGGCGGCTCTGGCCGATTGCCTTTGCGTGACCTATGCCGATACGGCAAAACAGGTGAAAAATGCCAAAAAGATCCTCTGGACCGGGATGCCGGTGCGGGAGTCGGTAAAAACCGCCGCCCGGGAAGAGGGACAAGCCTATTTGGGCATTGATGACGATACCCTGTTGGTCACCGTTACCGGAGGCAGTCAGGGAGCCCACCACATCAACGTGGCCATGGCGGAGTTTTACAAAGCCTATGCTCCCGAAAAAAAGATTCTGTTTTATCACATCGTAGGCAAGGGCAACGTTGCCGACGGTGAGGAAATGAATTACCCCTTTGTACGGGTAAAACCCTATGAAGATCAGATGGATCTGGTGCTGGCCCGTACCGATATCTGTATCGGCCGCGCCGGAGCTTCCTTCTTAGCGGAAATTGCCGTGCGGGGAATTGCTTCCATTTTGGTTCCCTATCCCTTCTCCGGCGGGCATCAGGAAAAGAATGCCGCCTACTACGACCATTGCGGCGCTGCCAAAATGGTGCTGGACGGCCACATGAGCGCAGAGCTTGGCCCGGCCCTTACCGCCCTCATTGACGACGGCGCTTACCGCCTGCGGCTGGGCAGCCGTATGGCAGAGGAAGCCCGGTCCGACGCTTTGGAACGGATCGTTGCCGCCGGCTATGATCTTGTAAAAGAAAAATAAGAGGCCAAACACGGAAAATGGTTTTTGGCATAGGATAATGTAAGGGCATTGGCCCTGAGGAGGTTACCATGACACAGAAGGGTGCTGTACATTTTATCGCCATCGGCGGTATCGGCATGAGCGCTTTGGCGAAAATTTTACTATCGATGGGTTATGACGTCAGCGGTTCGGATATGAAGGAATCCGCCGTGACCGATGCTTTGAAGGCCCAGGGGGCAACGGTTCACATCGGCCACGCCGCCGCCAATGTTCCGGAGCATTGCGGTGAAATCGTCTATTCCAGCGCCATCCGTGAGGATAACCCGGAAATGATCCGCGGACGGGAGCTGGGAATCCCCATGATCCATCGGGGTGAGCTTTTGGCGCGGCTCTTTAATTCCGGCCGGGGGTTGGCGGTGGCCGGTGCCCACGGCAAAACCACTACTTCTGCCATGCTGGCCCTGATTTACGAAATGGAGGGGCTGGAGCCCAATATTGTTCTCGGCGGCATTTTGCCTGCCATCGACAGCAACGCCAAAAAGGGCGATAGTGATATCTGGGTGGCCGAAGCCGATGAGAGCGACGGCTCTTTCCTGAAGCTCTACCCCCATCGTACCATCATCACCAATATTGAGCCGGAGCATATGAATTACTACCGCACCGAGGAAAATCTGGAAAACTCCTTTTACCGCTTTGCGGCCCAAAGTGATGATCTGATTCTTTGTCTCGATGACCGCCGCACCCGGGAGCTGGCGGAACGGCTCAAGGGCTACCATTCCTACGGTTTGGAGCATCGGGCGGTGGATCTCACGGTGAAAAATGTGCGTCACGACGGCTTGACCTCCGATGCCGAAGTTTACTACCTGGGGAAAAAGGTGGCGGATCTCCATCTGAATGTGCCGGGGCTGCACAATATCTCCAACGCTTTGGCGGCATTGCTGGCGGCGTATCTTGGCGGCATTCCCTTTGAACACGCCGTAAAGCACCTCAGCACCTTCCGGGGAACCGGCCGCCGCTTTGAGATTCTTTACCACAAGAATGATATTGTCATCGTCGATGATTATGCCCACCATCCCACCGAAGTCAAAGCTACCATCCGGGCAGCCAAGGACGGCGGCTATCAACGGGTCGTGGCGGTATTTCAGCCCCATCGCTACAGCCGGGTACAGGAGCTTTATAAGGAATTCGGCAAGTGCTTCGGCGATGCCGATGTGGTGATCATTGATGATATCTACTCCGCCTGGGAAGATGCCATCCCCGGAATCTCCTCCCGGCTCATCGTCGATGAAATTCGCAAAAACGGTGTGGAACCTCTCTATTTCGGCGATAAAGCAAAGCTTTTGGATTATCTGGAAAAAGAAAAGAAGCCCGGTGATATCATTCTGTTGATGGGGGCCGGCAATATCCGCCAAACCTCGGAACAGTTGTGCGCCATGCTTGAGGAAAAAGAATGAATTACAGCCAGCTAAAGGATAACATAAAGGGCACCGTGATTTTGGATGCCCCGATGAAAAAATATACCACCTGGAAAATTGGGGGCAATGCCGATTGTCTGGTTCTCCCTGCCGATGCCGCCGATGTCGTTGCGGCGCAGGCCTTTTGTCGGGAGCATCAAGTACCCTGCCGGGTCATTGGCAACGGCTCCAATCTGCTGGTGCTGGACGGCGGTGTGGAAGGTGTGGTGATCCGCATCGGCGAGGGAATGAACGGCTACACCGTTGACGGTACCCTCGTTACCGCCGGCAGCGGCTGTGTTTTGGCACGGTTGGCCCGGGAAACGGCAAAGCTGGGGCTGGCCGGTTTGGAATGGGCTGTGGGGATTCCTGCCAGTATCGGCGGAGCGGCCTACATGAATGCCGGCGCTTACGGCCACTGCTTTTATGAGACACTGGAAGCCGTGGAGGCCATCGACAGCAACGGCAATATCTGCAATCTCTCTGTGGAGGAGCTGACCTACAGCTATCGCCATACCCGACTCATGGAGAAAGGATATATCGTCACCAAGGCGATGATCCGCCTGAAGGAAGGGGATGCAGCTTCCCTTACCGCTGCTGCCGACGAAACGATGCACCTGCGCCGGGAAAAACAGCCCCTGGAATATCCCAGTGCCGGCAGTGTTTTTAAAAATCCCGAAGGCAGCCACGCCGGATATCTGGTGGAACAGTGCGGCCTTAGAGGAAAACGGGTGGGCAATGCCCAGGTCAGCGAAAAGCATGGTAATTTCATCGTAAACCTGGGAGATTGCACCGCAAAGGATGTGCTGACCCTCATCGAAGAGGTGCGGGACACCGTAAAAAAAGAAAAAGGCTACGATTTGGAAACAGAGGTTCTTATCATTGGCAGACCCTGAGGGGAGCAGCGGTGAGATCGATGCTTTCCTCCGGTGAGGGGAGGTCGAAATGGAACGATTGTTGATCAACGGCGGCAAAGTTCTTTCCGGCAGCGTAAAGCCGGAAGGGGCAAAAAATGCCGTTTTGCCGATCATGGCGGCAGCATTGATGGTGGATGGCGAAGTGATTTTAAAAAATGTACCGAAGCTGACCGACGTTGCCGCCATGGCAGAGCTTTTGCGCCACCTTGGCGTAAAGGTGAAAAGAGAAGATGACACCATGATCCTCAATGTTGCTGCCGCGGCTTACCGCGGGCTTCCTGAGGAGTTGATGAAAAAGATGCGGGCTTCCAATTTAATTTGGGGGCCTCTTTTAGACCGGTTCTCCTTATGTGATCTGCCCATGCCCGGAGGGTGCCGCATCGGCAGCCGCCCCATGGATATCCACATCAAAGGCATGAAGCGCCTTGGAGTGGAGGTGGAGGAACACGGCGGCCGGATTCTGAGCCGCTGCCCCCGCTGCCGGGGTGCTGAGATTTGTCTGGACTTTCCCAGCGTCGGCGCAACGGAAAATCTGGTGATGGCGGCGGTAAAGGCCGAAGGTACAACGGAGCTGCAAAATGTGGCTCGTGAACCGGAGGTTGCCGATCTCTGCCGCTTCCTCAATGCCTGCGGCGGCAATATCTGGGGCATCGGCACCGATCGCCTGATCATTCAGGGAGTGAAAAAGCTCCACGGTACGACCTATGAGATTTTGCCGGACCGCATCGTCGGCGGTACTCTGCTTTTGGCGGCGATGATTACCGGCGGCACCGTTACGGCAGAGGGCCTTTCCCCCTCGCTGGTGGATGCCCTTTTGGCAAAGACCGAGGAATGCGGCGCACTGGTGGAACGCAGGGAAACCGGCGTGACCCTTCACGGCCCCGGGGCTTACCGGGGAGCCGATATTAAGACCCTGCCCTATCCCGGCTTCCCCACGGACCTTCAGCCCCAATATATGACGGTGATGGCTCTGGCCCGAGGGGCAACGCTGATTCGGGAGAGCATTTTTGAAAATCGCTTTACCCAAGGACCGGAGCTGCGGAAAATGGGCGCCGATATTACGGCAGAAGGACGCTGCGCCGTGGTGCGGGGTGTGCCTGCGTTGGAAGGTGCGGCGGTGGATGCCCGGGATTTGCGCTGCGGTGCGGCATTGGTGCTGGCAGGGTTGGCGGCTGAGGGCCAGACTGAGGTAAGCGGTGTTGGGTATATTGAGCGGGGGTATAGTGATTTGGCTGGGGTATTATCTTTGTTGGGGGCTGATATTTGTTTGGGGTGATGGTTTTGGTTGGGTGCGTCGGCGCTCCTTGGGTGGAGCGGGCGCGCTAAACGATTGTAACGCCGCGAAATCGAGCCGCGCCGGGCTTTCGGATACCTCTTGTATACGCTCAATCCCGTCCCGTCTCGCTTTCACGGCGTTAAAACCGTTTATCCCACCCGGAGGGATGTTTTACCGCGACGTAGTGCGCCGCAGAAACTTTTGATATGCTTCGCGATGAGCGTGAAACTGTCGCGAAAAATATATGTTTTGTGATAAAGTGCCTGCTACGCATGCCTTCCCCTTGAGGGGAAGGGGGACCGCTTGCGGTGGATGAGGTGTCGTGGCGGGAGGAAAAATCTTTGTTGGAGAGCGTATCTGCGGCGCAAAAATGATGATCTAAGATAAGCTTAAACAGCGTTGCGACCGCAACGCTACCACAACCCCACCGAAGGTGGGATTTCACCCGCCGCAGGTGGATTTCACCCGCCGCAGGCGGATTTCACCCCGGCTAGAGGCCGGGATTTCACCCTTCCGCAGGGAGGTATTTCATTTCTCCGCCGCAGGGCAGTAGTTCATTTCAAAAAGGAGGTGCCGGTTTCATGACAGAGCACATTTATATTGCCATTGATCTTAAGAGCTTTTATGCTTCGGTGGAATGCCGGGAACGAGGGTTGGACCCTTTGGACACCAACCTTGTTGTTGCCGACGAGCGCCGCACGGACAAGACCATTTGTCTTGCGGTTACGCCCTCTCTGAAAAGTTACGGCATTTCCGGCCGGGGGCGTCTTTTTGAGGTGCGCCAGCGGGTAAAGGAAGTCAATGTCGCCCGGCGGCACAGCGCTCCCGGGAGGGAGCTGAAGGGGGCTTCCGTCTCTTTTTCGGAATTAGGGAAAAATCCTTCTCTGGCGGTGGATTTTATCATTGCGCCGCCGCGAATGGCCTACTACATGGAGTACAGCACCCGTATCTATTCAATCTATACAAAGTATGTAGCTCCGGAAGATATCGTGGTGTACTCCATTGACGAGGTCTTTATGGATGTGACCGCCTATTTGAAAACCTACGGTCTTTCCCCTCATGACCTTGCCATGAGGATCATCCTTGATGTTTTGGAAACCACCGGTATTACCGCTACCGCCGGGATCGGCACGAACCTTTTTCTCAGCAAGGTTGCCATGGATATTGTGGCCAAGCATCTCCCTGCCGACGAAAACGGCGTGCGCATTGCAGAGCTGGACGAAATGAAGTTCCGCCGGGAGCTGTGGTCCCATCGGCCCATTACGGATTTCTGGCGGGTCGGCCCCGGCACCGCCAAAAGGCTGGAGGCGCACCGTATGTATACCATGGGAGATGTGGCCCTCTGCTCCGAGGAAAATGAGGATCTTCTTTACCGCCTTTTCGGCAAAAATGCGGAGCTTCTTATTGACCATGCCTGGGGCTGGGAGCCTTGCACCATCGAAGCCATCAAGGCCTACAAGCCCGGTACCCACAGTATCAGCGTTGGTCAGGTGTTGCAGTCCCCCTATCCCAACGACAAGGCCAAGCTGGTTTTGCGGGAAATGACCGACGGTCTGGTGCTGGATCTGGTGGACAAGGGTCTTGTCACAGATCAGGTTGTTCTTACCGTGGGTTACGATATCGAAAATCTCCACGGCAAGGCCTATCGGGGCGTTGTGGAAACGGATCGCTACGGCCGCAAAGTTCCCAAGCAGGCCCACGGCTCGGAAAATCTGGAGGACTATACTTCCTCAACTCGGAAAATCACCGCCGCCGCCATGGCCCTTTTTGACCGCATCGTCGATAAGGAGCTTCTCGTTCGGCGTATGTATATCGTCGCCAACCATGCCGTGGTCGAAGCCGAAGCGCCAAAGAAAAACGGCGGCTACGTGCAGCCCAGTCTCTTTGCAGACCAGGCCGCCGAGGAAGCAAAGGAAAAGGCCGAAGCCGAAGCCTTGCAACGGGAGCGAAAGCTTCAAAAGGCCACCCTGGCCATTAAGAAAAAATACGGAAAAAACGCCATCCTCAAGGGGATGAATCTGGAAGAAGGCGCCACGGCAAAGGAGCGCAATAAGCAAATCGGCGGTCACAAAGCCTAAAAAGGATGCCATTCGCTGCTGGAACGATAAAAAGAGCCTGCCGGGACACCACCGCTACGAAAGCACCGATCTGGAAGCATTGGATTAAATATGGAAGAAGGGGAGTTGGGAAAATGCGTTTTGATGATAAATACGATGATATTTTAGAGCTGCCTCACCATGTTTCCAAAACCCGGCCGCAAATGCCGATGTCCGATCGGGCGGCCCAGTTTGCCCCTTTTGCCGCCCTTACCGGCTACGAAGCGGCCATTCGGGAAACCGGGCGGCGCACCGAGGTAAAAATCGACCTTGGCGAGGATGCTTTGGCTGCGCTGAACCAAAGGTATCTTCACCTTGTGGAGGTTCTTCCTCAGCGGCCCCATATCTCCATTACTTATTTTTGCCCCGACGAACGAAAATCCGGCGGTGCCTATATTACGATTATCGGCATCGTGGCTAAGGCCGACACCGCAAAACGGCGGCTTACTTTGGAGGACGGCACCGAGATCCCTCTGGACGATATCCTTTCGCTGGAGGGAGAAGTTTTTGCTTCTTTGGAGTAGGGGTAAAGCAGAAAACGGTTAGGGTATTGCCGTTTTTCACGAAAAAGTGTATAATAATGTGATGAAAATCACATAATTCTATATAATAATGTGAGAGGAGGGGTCTTATGGAACGATTGATCTTGAAAAAGCTTTTGGCATGGAAAAATTCTCCTTTTCGAAAGCCTTTGATTTTAAAAGGTGTTCGTCAGGTTGGCAAGACTTGGCTGCTAAAGGAATTTGGCCGCCGTTATTATGAAAATACGGCATACTTTAACTTTGACGAAAACGAGGAATACAAAGAATTCTTTGAAACGTCAAAGGATGTTGACCGCATTTTGCAAAATCTCATGCTTGCTTCGGGAGAAAAAATCCTGCCGGAAAAGACCCTGATCATTTTTGATGAAATACAGGATTGCCCCAAGGTCATCAATGCCATGAAATATTTTTGCGAAAATGCCCCGGCTTATCACATTGCCTGCGCCGGTTCGCTTTTGGGCATCGCTTTGGCAAAGCCTTCCTCTTTTCCGGTGGGAAAGGTGAATTTTATGCAGATCGACCCCATGACTTTTACCGAGTTTTTGCTGGCCAACGGCGACGAACGCTTTGCGGAATATCTGGATGCCGTGGATGTGATTGAGCCGATTCCGGCGGCTTTTTTCAACCCTCTTTACGAAAAACTTAAAATGTATTACGTTACCGGCGGCATGCCGGAGCCGGTGTCGATGTGGACCGGCTCTCGGGATGTTGCTGCTATGCAGGAAGCTCTGTCCGATATCATAGAAGCCTATGAACGGGATTTTGCCAAGCATCCCGATGTAAAGGAGTTTCCAAAAATTTCTATGCTGTGGAAATCGATTCCCTCCCAGTTGGCTCGGGAAAATAAAAAATTTCTTTACAAGGTCGTGAAGGAGGGCGCTCGGGCCAGAGAGTATGAGGATGCTCTGCAATGGCTGGTAGATGCCCGCCTTGTTTACAAGGTTTACCGCAGTACGGCACCGGGATTGCCGATGTCTGCCTACGATGATCTTTCTGCCTTTAAGCTTTATCTTGTTGATGTCGGTTTGCTGCGCCGTCTGGCTCATCTTGCCCCGACGGCCTTTGGCGAAGGGGATCGTCTTTTTACGGAATTCAAAGGCGCTTTGACCGAAAACTATGTGCTGCAAACGTTGGTGACCCAGTTTGAAGTGATGCCGCGGTATTGGAGTCGGAATAATCCTCCCTATGAGGTGGATTTTCTGATTCAGAGAGAAAACGAGGTTTACCCGGTGGAAGTAAAATCCGAAGCAAATATTGCCGGGAAAAGCTTGCGGAAATTCAAAGAGTATTTCCCCGATAAGGTAAAGCTCCGGGTGCGGTTTTCTCTGGATAATCTGAAATTGGATGACGATGTTTTGAATATTCCTCTGTTTATGGCAGACCGAACCGATAAACTGATCGGCATGGCTCTGGAACAACGAAAAGGAAGGATATAAATTTCTTGTCAATCTCCGTCGCGGAGTGTTGTTACAGCTCTTTTTTTGAAAATTTGCTTTACTTGCTTCTTTAAAACCGCTATAATAAAGAAAGTCATGATTGGAGTGTGAGAATATGGCCGGAACCGAGAGAAGAAACCGAAATGGAAGATCGTCAACGCTGCGACAGGAAAGCAACGAACGCCGCCGGAAACGGGAGGAAAGTCCTTCCCTCATCGGCTTTTTTCTGCGCATTGCCATCATGTTTCTGGTGTTTTTCGTGGCCTATTTGGGGATCTCCCACAGCACCTTTAAGGTGGAAACCTTTGATATTCAGGGCAACCGCCTGATCTCCGATGAGGATATCATTTCCCTTTCCGGAATCAGTATCGGTGATACCCTTTTCCAGAGTGACGTGGATGCCGCCGCCAAGCAAATCGCCATGCACGTGATGATTGATGATGTGGATGTTCGGGTGCGGCCTTTTCATAAGATCCTGATTGAGGTAACGGAAAAAAATGCCGTGGCTCTTTTTGTGGATGACGAACGGTATTTCTATGTGGATGAAAAAGGGGTTGTTGTGGCGGAAACCGATACCCCGGATAAAAATTTACCGGTGCTCAGCGGCTTTGAAGCGCCTTCCTTTGTCTCCATCGGTCTGGAAATGAACGATCCGCTGCTGATGACGGATTTGGAAATCGTAGCGGCCATGGGGGATCTTTTTAAAGATTACCAAACCGAGGTTTGCGCCGTTTCCGAAAGCGAAAATAATCTGATCATCAATAATGTTTCCGTCCACCTTGGCAGTACCAGCCGGTTGGAAGAAAAAATGGTGACATTGGATAAGATTCTGCACACGATGTCGGTACAGAAGCTGGAAAGTCTGGATTACATTGATGTGAGCATTCCCGATGAGCCGGTGACGATGGAAAAACCCCTGGCCGGAACGGAGGATGCCGCCGCAGCAGAGGGTAATGCCGATGACACTGCCGGTACCCAGACAAAATCCAAAACAAAAACCAACACCAATCAACGGGATACCAGCGAGGCTGAATAAAAAAACACAAAAAATTTGGAATAATCGGCAGGTTTTAAGGTTTTTGTGTAGAATAGAGAATAAGGAAGCTTATAATATTTAAGACTAAATATATCTTATTATATAATCCGCAGTATAGAAAATGGAGGAAATTTGCATGGCACTGGAATTTGAAGATATGGAATATGATCAATTTGCGAAAATCAGAGTAGTGGGCGTAGGCGGCGGCGGTAACAATGCCATTGACCACATGATCAATAATAAAGTAAGCGGCGTAGATTTTGTTGCCGTAAATACCGACTTACAGGTTTTGAAAAAATCTCAGGCTACGGAACGGCTCCAGATCGGCACCAAGCTCACCAAGGGCTTAGGCTCCGGCGGCAACCCCGAAATGGGCCGCAAATCCGCAGAAGAAAGCCGTGAAGATCTCAAAGAAATCCTCTCCGGCTCCGATATGGTTTTTGTTACTGCCGGTATGGGCGGCGGTACCGGTACCGGTGCAGCTCCCATCGTGGCTAATGTGGCAAAAGAGCTTGGCGCACTTACCGTTGGCGTTGTGACCCGTCCCTTTGGCTTTGAAGGCCGCCGCCGTGCACAGCAGGCGGAATACGGCATCACCGAGCTGAAAGAACAGGTCGATGCTTTGATCACCATCCCCAACGATAAGCTTTTGCAGATCGTGGACAACCGCACTCCCATGACCGATGCTTTTGCCATCGTTAACGATGTGCTCCATCAAGGGATTCAGAGTATCACCGATCTCATCAGCACTCCGGCTTTGATTAACCTGGACTTTAACGATGTAAAATCCGTTATGAAGGATGCCGGCTCCGCTTTGATGGGGATCGGCGTTGCCAAAGGGGAAAACCGTGCCGTGGATGCCGCTACCGCTGCGATCTCCAGCCCCTTGCTGGAATCCTCCATTGACGGCGCTCAGGGCGTAATCCTCAACATCACCGGCTGCAACAACCTCAGCCTCTTTGAAGTAAACGAAGCGGCGAAGATTGTAGAAGCCGCTGCCGATAAGGAAGCCAACATCATCTTCGGTGCTGCCATTGATCCTGCTCTCGAAGATGAAGTCCGCGTTATCGTCATCGCCACCGGTTTTGACGGCGATAAAAAGGTGAAGGAAGAACCGAAAAAGAAGGAACCCGAAACCTCCTCCTTCGGCAGCTTTGATGTGGATGATCTCGATATCCCCGCTTTCCTGCGCAGAAGAGACTAAGGTATTACAAAAAGAAACAGAGACTGCGGTACAATGTACGGCAGTCTCTTTGCAATAAGAAGCGAATTTTTTAAAGGAAGTGGTGTTTGTATGTGGAAGTACGATCCTGTTTCCGGCTTGCCGGAGGATCGCAGCTATCTGGAGTGCGGCCTGCCGCCGCTGCTTCGGGAGTCGGTGGATGCCATGATCGCCGCCTGGGAAAAGCTGGATCGGGGAGAAGTCTATCTTCATTGGGATTGTGACTTTTGCAACCTTCAGGCCGATATCAACTGTGCCGAGGTGGATCAGGTGATCAGCTCGGAGCAGGCTCAATACCTGCGGGAAAAGTACCTGCGGATCATTGGCGTTGAGCTGTTGACATGGGGTTTGAAAGTGTGCTATAATGTCAGTAGAAAAAATAAGGCAGTGTATGGCTGCTTGTCGTGAAGTACAGTTTTTTCATTTTCAGAAATAGCCGTAGCTCCGTTGCGGGGAGAGACGGCTAATTTGTTTTATCTATTAGGATAAAAATTTATCTGTCGTCCCTGGCTAACAGCAGGAGCGCCAGACAAATGCTGATTGCGAGAATCAGAATCGTGAGATCACTCATGCTATCACCCCCGATCCAAAAAAGGATCAAGCAGCCATATAAACTTGCCCCGTTGAGCTTGGCAAAATATGACAGGCTTCAACAAATATAGGATAGCATAACGATGCTGTTGTGTCAATGAAAAAAGGAAGCCAGTGGCTTCCGGTGTTGTTGACATGGGTGTTTGGGTGTGCTATAATGTTTGTAGAAAAATAGGGTAGCAAATGGCTGCTCGAACAGTTTCACAGTTTTTTCATTTTCAGAAAGCGCCGTTTCACTGTAGGAGGGGAAACAGCGCTTTTATGTTATCTCTTCTTTGATAACAATAAAAGTGACATGTATATGCAGATTGCAAGAACCAAAATGGTTAAATCAGCCATACCATCACCCCCTATTCCTTAAGAGGAATAGAGCAGCCATTTACCTATCCTTGTTGAAATTAAGATCATATTTCAACAAATATAGGATAGCATAACGATGCTGTTGTGTCAATGAAAAAAGGAAGCCAGAGGCTTCCGGTGCTGTTGACATGGGTGTTTGGGTGTGCTATAATGTGTGTAGAAAAAATAAGGCAGTATATGGCTGCTTGTCTAGGATTTACAGTTTTTTCATTTTCAGAAATAGCCGTAACTCCGTGTCGGGGAGAGACGGCTAATTTATTTTATCTATTAGGATAAAATTTATCTGTCGTCCCTGGCTAACAGCAGGAGCGCCAGACAAATACTGATTGCGAGAATCAGAATCGTGAGATCACTCATGCTATCACCCCCGATCCAAAAAAGGATCAAGCAGCCATATAAACTTGCCCCGTTGAGCTTGGCAAAATATGACAGGCTTCAACAAATATAGGATAGCATAACGATGCTGTTGTGTCAATGAAAAAAGGAAGCCAGAGGCTTCCGGTGCTGTTGACATGGGTGTTTGGGTGTGCTATAATGTGTGTAGAAAAAATAAGGCAGTATATGGCTGCTTGTCTAGGATTTACAGTTTTTTCATTTTCAGAAATAGCCGTAACTCCGTGTCGGGGAGAGACGGCTAATTTATTTTATCTATTAGGATAAAATTTATCTGTCGTCCCTGGCTAACAGCAGGAGCGCCAGACAAATACTGATTGCGAGAATCAGAATCGTGAGATCACTCATGCTATCACCCCCGATCCAAAAAAGGATCAAGCAGCCATATAAACTTGCCCCGTTGAGCTTGGCAAAATATGACAGGCTTCAACAAATACAGGATAGCATAACCCCGTTGTTATGTCAACCAAAAACGAAAGCTACCGTTTCCCGAGCGGTAGCTTTCTTATTTTATCAGGTCTTTTACAATGGCGGCGATATGCTCCAGCTGGGCATCGTTCAGCTTCTTCATATCCTCCAAAATATCCCGGAGCTTATCCGGAGCCTTTGTTTCGGTATCGAAAAACTCCTGCGGGGTGATATTGAGGTATTCGCAGATATAGAAGAATCCCTGTAAAGAGGGGAAAGCTTTGCCGTTTTCGATGAGATTGATATAACCGGCATTTTGGCCGATAGAAAGACTCATTTCTCGGGCAGAGACGCCCTTTGCATTTCTAAGCTGTGCAAGTCGCAGTGGGAATTTTTCTTCATACATCATGTCATCATACATTGTGCGCATCACCTCTGTATGATATTTTATCCCATAGATATACTGATTATATGGAATTAAATAATTCATTTCTATTGAAACGAATTATACAATACGATATAATTGATTTAATTAAGGATTTAAAATGATAATTATGGGATGGAGGACACAAGATGGATCTTATCGCCCCTTATACGGTGAGCTTCTTTGGCCACCGCCGTGTCGAGGATTTTCGGGTTGTCTCCGAGGCTTTGGAGGATTTGGCTGCGGAGCTGATCTGTGCCAAAAGCTATGTGGAGTTCCTTGTCGGCCGCAACGGTGAGTTCGACCAGCTTGCAGCCTCGGCGGTGCGGTCGGCAAAGGCGCGGTTTGACTACGGCAATGCCGCCCTTGTTTTGGTACTGCCCTATGAAACGGCGGAATATCGCCAAAACGAAAGGGCATTTCTCCGCTACTACGATGAAATTGAGGTCTTTCCCGGTGCCGATTGCCATTTTAAGCGGGCGATTCAAGTCCGAAACCGCCACATGATCGATGGCAGCGACCTTTGCGTTTTTTATGTGCGTCACAACAGCGGCGGTGCTTACCAATCCTTTTGCTACGCAAAAAGCAAGGGCAAGGAAATTCGGGAGTCGGGGGCAATGCTCTCGGAGCTTTAAAAAGGGTTGACCTTGACAAAAGGATGAGGCTCCGCTATAATGATAGCTAACTAATGATAGTTAGCGGAGGAGCTATGAAGCAGGAAGATACAAAACAAAAAATATTGGAAAAGGCTTTGGAGCTGTTTGCCGAGAGGGGCTACGATGCCGTCAGTGTGGGGGAGATAGCCAAAGCCGTAGGCATCAAAGCGCCGTCTCTCTACAACCATTTTAACGGGAAGCAGGCTATTTTCGATGCCATTGTCGAAGCCACTGCGGCCCGGTACGAGGAGGACACCGGAAAGATCGACATCCACGTGCAGGATGCAGCCCGGGATATTTCCGTGTTTGCCGAGATCTCCGAGGATGGCCTTTGGGAAAAGGTGCGGCAGATTTTTACCTACTCCCTTCATGACCCTGCCATTTGCCGCTTTCGGCGGATGATGACTATGGAGCAGTTCCGCTGCCCGGAGTTGGCAGAGCTTTACTCTACGCGCTATGTGGATCGGGTGGTTGCTTACCATGCCGGGATTTTTCGGCGTCTTATTGCCGCCGGGGAGATTCGGAACGAGGATCCCGATACTCTGGCGCTGATGTATGTGGCGCCGGTCATTACGCTGCTGGGGCTTTGCGACCGCCAGCCCGAAAGAGAGCCGGAGTGCCTGGAAAAGCTGGAAGCCCACGTGCGGCTGTTTTTTCGTGCCTTTCACGGAATGTGATAACTTTATGACTGCCCGAGATGCTCTGGATTTTGGGTTGATTGACCATGTTATCCGGTGCCGATTGGACTCTTTATCCCTTACGGCGCAAAATTTCGTGCGTTGAGAAAGGAGCCTGTGGATATGTCCAAGGCAGCCGGGGCTACATCGAGCTGCGGGCCGTAAAAAAAATCAAGACAAAGTAACTTCATTGCATAAGAAAAAGCCGAGCCGTGGGATGAAATATCCCGGCTCGGTTTTTTCGTGAATATTCTGTTGGAATCGTGATACTATAAAAAGTGAAGTTCATTTTAATATGAAAAGAATTTTTGCAATATTTACTCGATGAAATGAATATTTTCATTGCATTCTTTTTTTTGCTGTGCTATACTTCCCTTTAGGAGGAATCATCATGAAATTAAAAAAGGTCAGTGTTAGCGGTTTTAAAAATTTGAAAAGGACGGAGCTTGCTTTGGATGGCATTGTTGCGATTGTATCTCCGAATAATTACGGAAAGTCCAATCTTTTAGAGGCCATTGACTTTGGCGTGGATTTTTTATATGCCAATTCCAAAGACCGAAAAAATATGATGCAATGGGTGCGGGGCATTCCCATCAACAAATCCATGGAAGATGAATTCTTTTTTGAGGTAGAGTTTGAAGAGCCCGGCCTTGGCGAATACCGATTTGTAAAGTATGGCTACAAATTTACGTGGTTTCGCGATGATGGCAGCGGACAGCGGATTACCGATGAATGGATTGAAACAAGAGCGAATGAGAGCATTCGTTATACTTCTTTTTTAAAACGTCCCGAAGGGAAGTATCGCAAATCAAAGGGTACCGCTTCTTTCCGAAAAATTTTGCTGGATGACAGTCAGCTTGCCATTGACGTTCTTATGGCCTTTGATGATATTGAAATCCATCCGGTGATTGATTTCATCCGGAAAATCAATTATTATATTTGCTCCTCCCTTGATCTGGGGAATCGATTCCATCCATTTTTGATTGAGTATGCAGACCAAAGCTCCGATGGAACGATATCCTTTGATGACAGCGATGTGCCCCGTGAATTGTATCAGCTGCAACAACTCTTTCCGGAGCAATTTGATCTTTTTACCGAAGCGGCATTAAATCTTTTTCCGGAGTTTACCGATATTTCTGTGCGATCTTACGATATTAAAACGGAAGAACCCCAAATCAACATGGTCGTAAAAAAGGAAAATCCGGAAGGGCTACCGGTATCGGCGGAGCCGGAGGAGATGATCCCGTTTCGTTTGAAAGACAAAATACATCGCTTGTATATTACAAGTAAATATCTCAACCAACCAATCAATATGTCCATGATGTCTACCGGTACGAAACGGATTTTCTGGTTGCTGACAAATGTTTTCGTTGCCAGTGCAAAGGGCGTGGGCTTTGTCGGTGTGGAAGAGTTGGAAACCAGCATTCATCCGCGATTGTTAAAATCCCTTTTAGAAAATTTGGATGAGGTTTTAGATAACACTTCTTTGATCGTTTCCAGCCATTCTCCTTTTCTTGTACAATATGTAAAGCCGGAGAAAATATATGTGGGTGTTCCCAATGATGTTGGCATTGCCCAGTTTAAACGGGTTCAGTTCGGTCAGGTGAAAGCTTTGGTGAATTCCGCCCGAAATTTGGGAATGTCCGTTGGCGAATATCTTTTTGAGCTGATGACCGGCGATGAAGACGCTTCGAAAATGCTTTCCTTTTATTTGGAGGATTGAGCTATGAAAGAAAAGTTTTCCCGGGGAATCGCATTTATTCTTGAAGGCGATACGGAAAAGGTTTTTTATCGTGAATTGCTTGAGTTTTATGTTTCAAAGCATCCCGGAAGCGATTTTCAGGAAACCCAGGATGACAAATCCGGTGAAGTATACTATGAATTGACTACGCCAAATGCAGTGGTGATCGTAAAGATGTTTGTGGTCGGTACGATATCTCAACTGACAAATTCTTCCAAGTGGTTTGAAAATTTCTGCTGCAGGGCTTATCCCTCCCTTAACTGGTTTGTCTTTTTGTGCTATGATACAGATAGCTATAAAGAGCCTGTTACGAAATTTTACGAAGGAGATTGGAGCGTATTGAGAGAGCAGCTGTCTCAAAACCATGCGGCGGAGATTGTGGATCTCGCGGCACAGGCGGATATTGAGGATATCATGTTGCTGGATGCAAGCAGTATTTTTGATTTTCTTGGCATTGAGCCTTGTCCCATCCCTTCGGGATCAAAAGGAAAACGAAGAATGAAAAAGCTGTTTCGGTCGGTTGGCCGCGGAAACGCCTATCACGAAGGAAAGCGCGCGAAAACGCTGATAAAAGCGTTGGATTTTTCCGTGATCATCGCGGAAGCTCCGGTGGATTTTGCATCGGTTGAGCGGGCATGCTTCGAGAAATTGTGATGAAGAAAAATAAGGTACTCCAAAAGTTTGGCTTTATGGAGTGCCTTATTTATCCAAAAGGTAACAGGAAGGTGCTTTGTGTTATTTTTTGGTACCGTTGTTAAATAACGCAAAAACAGCTCGGCTAAGGCCGAGCTTGTTTTAGTAGATGACTGGGTTTTCTTTTCTTGCTTTGTAGATGGCCTTGCTGTAGGTGTAGAGATCCGGTGCCGGGTCGTTGTTCAGGGCTTCCAGCACGGCGGTTTCGGCGCTGATGCGGGCATTTAACAGCTTGTAAAAGTCCTCGGTGGTGTAGCCCTCGGTTTCGGGTTTGTCTTTACCCTCCATCATTTGGTCGTAATCTCCCAGGATAACCAGACTCTCCTCAATGCCGTTTCTCAGCTCTTCGATGGAGCCGTAAATCGCCGGCAGCTCTTTGGCGCCGTAAATAGTGTCGATGCCGTAGGTAAGGGGGGTATTGGCACCGCAGACCTTTTTCCATTTCAGGTAGTGCTCTGCCTTTTTCAGCCATGCCTTTTTGCTTTTGGTTTCGCTGCCGTCGAATACGGCAAAGGCTGCGGCATAGGCTATCACCTCATTTTCATCCACATGGGTGGCGGCATAAAAGATCTGGGGCAGAAGAATCCCCAAAACCAGAAGTACGATAAGGGTGATAAGGATGGGTTTTTCCCTGTATTTACTCACGGTTTGTCACCTCCGCTGTGTATGGCTGCCGGGATGTTGTGAAAACATCACCCAATATGATTAGTTTATACCTATAAATATAGCAGAGGATGTATAAACTTGTCAAGGAATTTTTGGTATCTTTTCAAGTGCTTTCGGAGCTTTCCCCATGGTCGTTTCCGTAGATATGGAGGGTGCGGCTGTGAAGCTTGTTTTTTTCATTTAGGAGCAGGTTTCTCAGGAACAATTCCAGATACTCGGTGGTTTTGTGGATTCCTTGGCTCAGGTTGGTATAGTTGGCGCGAACAAGGGCATTCCGAAAGTACCAGGCGTGTTCGGCAAAAATATCATTGGTGACGGAAAACCCCAGTGTTCGCAAGTATTTTATGAAGAATACCGCCGTTGTTCTGGTATTGCCTTCTCCAAAAATGTGGATTTGCCACAGCATGGAAACAAAGACCGCAAGATGATGAATCGTTTCCTCCATGGAAAGTCCCTTGTAGCTGAAATCCCGTTCTCGGGAAAGATCATATTCAAGGGTGGCTTTCAGCTCCGTAGCACTGCCGTAGATCACCGTTGCTCCGTCAAGAACCCACTCCTTTTTGGTGATATTGTAATCTCGGATTTTCCCGGCATGGGGGTAGATGCCTTGAAACAAACGGTGATGGATGGTGATATATTCATGGGGAGAAAAAGAAAATGCTGTTTCGGAAAGGATCTCCGCAATGCGGGAAGATACTTTATCGGCTTCTTCGGTGCGGTCATCATCCCCGGTATGAGCAGGCTTTTCTTCGTAATATCCATTGATGAGGCTTTGGGCCTCTTGTAGGGTGATCTCACCTTCGATATTCCGAATTGCGGTATCAATTAAATATTGGGACGGCTTTAAACCGTCTACAGCCTGAAGGCCGATGGCGGTGCTCCAGGCATAGCCTTTTTCGGCTTTGTTCGGCTCGGCCTCTTTGAAATACTCCTTAAAGGGATCTTTTTCCATGGTGTCACCTCATTTCGGGTTTTGATTGAAAGCTCAAAAAGGTTTCTTGGCTCAGGGTTTGACGGGGTGTTTTTTTTACTCCCAGTTTTCTGCCAGCAGGAAGTCCCGGATATTCCGATGGCGGATTCCGTTGCGGCTCATGTCGAATTCATCGAGGGAGAGAACGTATTTAGGAAAATTGTCCGGAATGGTATCGTAAACACCGAATTCCCGGCGGATTGTTTCCTCCGATGCCAGCAAATAGGTCACTTGAACGTATATTTTTTCATCCCGTTTGGAGCAGACGAAATCGACTTCTTTATCGCCGGATTTTCCCACCGTTACCGTGTAGCCCCGGCGCAGCAGCTCCATAAAGACGATATTTTCAAGGATTCGTTGGATATCCCGCATATTGCCGCCGAAAACCGCTTCCCGAATGCCATGATCGGCAATGTAATATTTTTCGTTTGCTGCCAGAATTTGTTTTCCTTGCACATCCCGGCGTTTGACCCGATAGAACAGGTAGGCGTCGCAGCAATATTTGATGTAGTTCAATATCGTTTCCGGTGCGATGCTGCGCTGCTCACATTTGAAAAATTTCGACAGCGAAGAGGCGGAAAAAGTTTCCCCCACATTTGCCATCACATAGGCTAAGATCCGCTCCAGCAGGTCGCCGTCTCGCACTTTATTGCGAAGGACGATGTCCTTGAGCTGCACGGAGTTAAACAGATCGGTAAGGTATTGCCGGGAAGGTTCCTCGGCATATTGGAGGTTGGCAAGATAGGGCATTCCGCCGAAAAGCAGGTATTTCTGAAAGCATTGAGGGATGCTTTCCTGAGGTGCTGAAACACGGTACAGCTCCAGAAATTCCCCAAAGGAAAAGGGGTAGATGATGAACTCCACATAGCGTCCGCCCAGATAGGTTGCCAGCTCTCCGGAAAGCAGCTTGGCATTGGAGCCGGTGATATAAATATCGCAATCCAGAGCCACCCGAAGGGAATTGACGCATTTTTCCCAGTCTTTGACCTCCTGAATCTCATCGAAAAAGAGGTAAACTTTGCCCTTTTGACCGGCGGCTCGGGTCAGAATCTCTTCGTGGAGGGCTTCGGCCTTACACAGGGAAGCATTGCGCATATCTTCAAAATTGACGGATATGAATTGCTGTGCCGATACGCCGGATTCCAGCAGCTCTTCCTTTATCAGTTCCAGCATCACGGATTTTCCGGAACGCCGGATTCCGGTCATAACCTTAATGACCTCGCTGCCGATAAACGGACGGATACGGCTCATATATAATTCGCGTTTGATCATGGAACAAGCCTCCCTTTGAACACAATCTCTCTCATAAATCTATTCTATCAAAGTGTAACTGAAAAAGCAACGGAATTATTTGATTCTATCAGTTATATCTGATAGAATGTGTATTTTTCGGTATTTTATCAGTTGTATCTGATAAGATTTGCCGGCAATGCGCTTCTTTTGCAAATATTGTGATTTGCCGAAAAAGGGAAAATGTGGTATGATATAATATCAGGTTTGCGTAAGCTTGATTTTGATTATGAAATTCTACGGATCATGAAAAGTGATCCGCTACAGCGGAGGTACGATGAGTAACTTTATCCATTTGCACAATCACAGTGAATACAGCTTGTTGGATGGTTTTGCCCGCATCCCCAAAATGGTGGCCAAGGCCAAGGAATGCGGCATGGATGCCTGCGCCATTACCGACCACGGCGTGATGTACGGTGCGGTGGATTTTTACAAGGCCTGCAAAAAGGCGGGGATCAAAGCCATCATCGGCTGCGAGGCCTACGTGGCAGCCCGTACCCGTTTCGATAAAGATCCCACTCTGGATAAGGAGCGCTACCATTTGGTGCTTTTGGCAAAGAATCAGGAAGGGTACAAAAACCTTTGCAAGATGATCTCCTTTGCCTCCACCGAGGGGATGTACTACAAACCCCGTATCGACCGGGAGCTGATGAAGAAATATCACGAAGGGGTCATTGCCCTTTCGGCTTGTCTGGCCGGGGAAATTGCCAGAGCCTTTACTTCGGGGCAGGACGACAAAGCCCGGGAGATCGCCCTGGAATATCAGGAGATCTTTGGGGAAGGCAACTACTATCTGGAAATTCAGGACCACGGCTACGAAGAAGATCGCTTTGTCACGCCGAAGATCGTGGCCCTTGCCCGGGAGCTGAATATCCCTCTGGTGGCCACCAACGACGTACACTACGTAGACCCCGAGGATGCCAAATATCACGATATCCTTCTTTGCATCCAGACCGGCAAGACCTTAGAGGATGAGGACCGGATGCGCTACGAGGGAGAGCAGTTCTACTTTAAAACCGGCGAGGAAATGGAGGCATTGTTTGCCCAATATCCCGACGCCATTGAAAATACGAAAAAAATTGCCGATATGTGCAATGTGGAATTCCACTTTGCCCCTCCGTACTTCCTGCCGGAATTTCCCGTTCCCGAAGGCTTTACGGTGCCGACCTATCTGCGCCACCTCTGTGAGGAAGGGCTGAAGCGCCGCTACCCCGAGATCACACCGGAGATTCGGGAGCGGTACGAATATGAAATCGGCATTATCATGGATATGGATTTTCCCAGCTACTTCCTGATCGTGTGGGATATGATCAACTACGCCAAGGAAAACGGCATTATGGTGGGGCCGGGCCGAGGCAGCGCCGCTGGGAGCATCGTGGCCTATGCTTTGGGGATCACCGATATTGAACCTCTGCAATACTCCCTGCTTTTTGAGCGTTTCCTCAATCCCTCCCGTATTTCCATGCCCGATATTGATACCGACTTTTGCATCGAACGCCGCGGCGAGGTCTTTCAGTACCTCGGCGATAAATACGGTCACGACCACGTTTCCCAGATCATCACCTTTGGTACCATGAAAGCCAAGCTGGCGGTGCGGGATGTCGGCCGAGTGCTGAATATGCCCTACGGCGATGTGGATAAAGTGGCCAAGCAGGTCCCCGATGACCTGGGGATGACCATTGAAAAAGCCCTGGAAATCAACCCGGATCTGCGGAAAATGTGCGAGGACGACCCCCTGATTGAGCGGCTCATCGTCAGCGCCCAGAAGATCGAAGGGATGCCACGGCATCACGGCCTTCATGCCGCCGGTCTTGTGATCGCCCCGGAACCGGTCTACAACTACCTGCCGATTCAAGCCGGGGATGACGGCGGTTTTGCCACCCAGTATGCCAAGGAAACCGTGGAAGAAATGGGTCTGCTGAAAATGGACCTTCTGG
This sequence comes from uncultured Bacillota bacterium, assembly GCA_934702375.1. Lineage (GTDB taxonomy): Bacteria > Bacillota > Dehalobacteriia > UBA7702 > UBA7702 > UBA7702. Next base: position 48,267 of record CAKUYE010000016.1, read on the forward strand.
GGCTGCGAAACCTTACGGTTATCCGAGACGCTTTGAACAACATCAAAATGACCCGGGGAGAAACCATTGATATCTCCAAGATTCCTCTGGATGACCCCGATACCTTTGCCATGCTGGGCCGAGGTGAGGGCAACGGCGTGTTTCAGCTGGAAAGTGAAGGGATGCAGCGAGTAATGCGGGAGCTGCAGCCCTCCAACATCGCCGAGATTACGGCTTTGGTGGCACTGTACCGCCCCGGCCCTATCAACGGCGGTATGATTGATGAATTTGTTGACCGCAAACACGGCCGCAAGCCCATTGAATATGCTCATCCCCTGGTAGAGTCGATTTTAAAGGAAACCTTTGGAGTTATTGTCTATCAGGAGCAGGTTATGCTCATTGCCACCAACATGGCAGGATTTAAAATGTCCGAGGCCGACTATCTCCGTAAAGCTATGGGGAAAAAGAAGATGGATATCATCGTCGGCTATCGGGAGCAGTTTATCAACGGCGCCAAGGAAAAGGGCGTCGATGAAAAGATTGCCACGGAAATTTTTGATCTGATGGTGAAATTTGCCGAATACGGCTTCAATAAGAGCCATTCCGTGGCCTATGCCGTGGTGTGCTACCAAACGGCCTGGCTGAAATGCCACTACACCGCCGAATATTCTGCGGCGCTGTTGTCCAGCCTAATGGATAAGACCGATAAGCTCACCACCTACATTGAGGAGTGCCGCCGCCTGAATATTCAGGTGCTCCCGCCGGATATCAACGAAAGCCGTCTGGACTTTACCGTTATCAACGGCAACATTCGTTTCGGCCTGGCGGCAGTGAAAAATGTGGGACGTGCTCCCGCCAGCGCTATTGTGGCGGAACGGGATGAAAACGGCCCCTACAAAAATTTACAGGATTTCTGTGAACGGGTCTCGGTGAACACCCGGGTGATGGAAAGCCTGATCATGGCCGGTGCCTTTGACTCCATGGAGCTGCACCGCGCCCAGATGCTGGCGGTTTATCCCAAGTGTATGTCCATTTCGGAAAAGAGCCGTCAGGAAAAGGAAGCCGGCTTAATGAACCTCTTTGCGGAGTTTGAGGACAGCAGCCTTTCCGACAGCGAAGCCTTTCCCGAAGTGGCAAAAATGCGGCCCTTCCGCCGGGAAGAGCTGCTGAAGCAGGAAAAGGATATGATCGGCCTGTTCCTTACCGGCCATATTCTCGAGGATTACGCCGCCTACTGGCAGGATTACAAGCTGACCCCCATTCGGGATCTGGCCGGGATGAAGGATCGGGATAAAACTCACATCGCCGGGATCATCAGCCATGTGAAATTCAAGAGCAATAAAAACGGCCAGCGGTTTGCCCAGTTCGATATCGAGGATCTTCAGGAAAAGATCCACTGCTTTGTCTTTGCCCGCTCTCTGGACAGCTGCAAGGATCTGCTGGTAGAGGACGCGATTCTGGTCATTGCCGGGAGCTTAATGGTTCGGGATGACAGCATTGCCTTCAGTGCTCAGGAGGTGGATCTTTTGAGCAACATCCGGGCTATGGGCGTTCCCGGTACCCACGGCCTCAGCCGTACCCGAAAAAATGAGGATATCGACTACTACGCCGAGGTGTCCTTTGAAGAGCCGCCGGAGCCGGAAAGCTACGAGGCTCCCCCCGTCGAAGAGCTGCCCACTCCGGCGGTGCTCCCGGATATCGAAGTGCCCCAGCCCAAGGAAAAGAAGGTTCTGCGCCGCCTTTATCTCAATATCAGCCCCGGACAAAAGGGCCGCGAGGAAGAGCTGGCAGCAAGAAAGCTCTTTGCCTGCCACCGCGGCGAGGATGTGGCCTATTCCTTCTATAAGGAAAAAGGCACCGTAAAGCCCTTTGGCATTACGGTAAATGCCGATGATGCGCTGGTGGCGAAGCTGCAGGGGGTTGTTGGGGGGAAGAATGTGTTTGTGAAGGTTGTTGAGGAATAAAGGTTGCTTTGGGTTTTGGGGGTGAGGTTGTACGACGGCGCTCCTTGGGTGGAGCGTGCGCGCTAAACGGTTGTAATCGGGCAAAATCTCCCGTCACCGGGAGGCTGCAGATACCTCTTGTATACTTTGCTCCCGCTGCCGAAATCTTTTACCCGATTAAAACCGTTTATCCCACCCGGAGGTGGTCTTTTACCGCGGATTGGTGCGCCGCAGAAAAGTTTGTTAGTGCTTCGCGATAAAAGTTTAGCCGTCGCGAAAAAGTGCTGCAAATGGCATAAAGTGCCTGCTATAATGCCTTCCCCTTGAGGGGAAGGGGGACCGCTTGCGGTGGATGAGGTGGCGTGGCGGTTGGAAAGAGCATTGATAGATAGCGTATCTGCGGCGAAAAAATGAGGAATCTAAAACTATATTTAAAACAGCGTTGCCGCAGCAACGCAACCACAACCTCACCGCAGGTGAGATTTCACCTTCCGCAGGAAGATTTCACCCCTTGAAGAGGGATTTCACCTCACCGCAGGTGAGATTTCACCTTCCGCAGGAAGATTTCACCCCTTGAAGAGGGATTTCACCTCGTCGCAGGTGAGATTTCACCCTTCCGCAGGAAGGTGTTGCGCCGCAGAAACAAACCGCATAAAATGCAGATGCACCCATCGCGACACCTCATCAGTCGGCTAACGCCGCCAGCTTCTCCTCAAGGAGAAGCCATGGTTGGATTGCATTGCGTAGCAATGCTTCCACAACCTCACCGCAGGTGAGATTTCACCTTCCGAAGGAAGATTTCACCCCTCGAAGAGGGATTTCACCTCACCGAAGGTGAGATTTCACCCTTCCGCAGGAAGGTGTTGCGCCGCAGAAACAAACCGCATAAAATGCAGATGTACCCATCGCGCCACCTCATCAGTCGGCTTCGCCGCCAGCTTCTCCTCAAGGAGAAGCCATGGTTGGATTGCATTGCTTTGCAATGCTTCCTTCATGCCTTCCGTAGGAAGGTATTTCATGGCCCGCAGGGGTATTTCATGCTGCCGCAGGCAGTATTTCATGCCGACCAACGGGAGGTATTTCATCCCTTCCGGAGGCAGATTTCACCTCGCCGCAGGTGAGATTTCACCTTCCGAAGGAAGATTTCACCCCTCGAAGAGGGATTTCACCTCGCCAAAGGCGAGATTTCACCCTCCCGCAGGGAGGTTTTGCGCCTGCTTGGCGCCGAGGAGAATTATGAAAATATGTATTTACCCGGGGACATTTGACCCGGTGACCAACGGGCATCTTGATATTATCGGCCGTGCCGCCGCTTTGTTTGACAACGTGATCATCGGCGTGGCGAAGGATAATTACAAAAACGTGCTTTTTGACGACAGGGAGCGCCTTGCCATTATGGAGGCGGTCACTGGGGACCTGCCCAATGTGGAAACGGAGATCTTTTCCGGTTTGCTGATGGACTATTGCCGGGAAAAAGGAGCCTGCGCCGTGATCCGCGGTCTGCGCGCCGTTTCCGACTTTGAATATGAAATGCAGCTGGCATTGATGAATAAAAAGCTCAATCCCAAGGTTGAAACGGTGTTTCTCATGACCGGCCAGCAGCATTCTTTTATCAGCTCCAGCATTATTAAGGATGTGGCGAGCCTTGGGGGCTGTATCACCGGTTTGGTGCCGCCCTTGGTGGAAGAAAAAATCCTGGAAAAATACGGGCTGAAATAGGCCGATGCAATAAAACTTTACCTTTGGAACGAAACCGAATTGTAGTATATTTTCCGCTGTTTCTGCGTATAATGAGAATGGCAGGAAATATAAGGAAGCATGGGACTTCCTTGGAAGGAGGCTTCGCCAAAGATGAAAGAAAGTGAAAAAGAATTTTATACGTTAAAGGATGTGGCAGAGCGCTGCGGTACCAGCTATGGCATTGTAAAGCGGGATATCGATAAAGGGATTCTGCCTGCCTATCGCGTAGGAAGAAAGTATTTCATCGCTAAGGATGAAATGGAGGATTACGTTGCCGACTCACTGGAAAAGTGGGGCATGGAGGGGTACACCATTCAGGAGATTATATCCCGCATCCCCTTGAGCTACGCTTTTGTGATGGATCTCATCAAATCCGGCAAGCTCTCCGCTGTGAAGGTCGGGCGCCAGTACATTGTGCCCAAAGGGGAGTTTGAACAATTTATGGCAATGAAAAAAATGCACTGAAAAGAGTGTTTTTCACGAAAATCCTCCTGTAACGGGGGATTTTTTTCATTTTTGGCGAATATTAAGACAACGTTGGAGCGTATGATGTATCAGTTATTGAAAGGAAAACCGGTATCGGATCATATCTTTGCTAAGGTCAAAGCCGAGGTAGATGTGCTTTTGGCTGCCCGACATTCTGCTCCCGCTTTGGCGGTGCTCCTCTTTGGAACTCGCGCCGATGATATGAGCTACGAAAGCTCCCTTACCAAGGCTTTTGGGAAAATCGGCATGGAGGTGCAGTGCGTTGTGCTCCCGAAGGATGCTCCCCGGGAGGAAGTGGCCGGAACTTTGACCCGGCTTTCCGCCGATAATGCCGTTGACGGCATTTTACCGCTGCTGCCGCTGCCTGCGGACTGCGGTGACCTTTTGCACCTCCTTGCTCCGGCAAAGGATGTGGATGGTCTTTTGCAGGAAAAAAGCTGCTACACGCCTTGTACGCCCCGGGCGGTCATGGAGCTGCTGGATTTTTACCGGATTTCCGTGGCTCAGCGCAAAGCGGTGGTTTTTGGCCGATCCCCCCAGCTGGGGCGGCCTTTGGCGGCATTGCTGAAGAACCGGGGCGCTGAGGTTGCGGTGATCCACAGCAAAACTCCGGAGCCGGAAAAAATCTCCCGGGAAGGGGAGCTGATCTTTTCCGCCGTGGGAAAACCGCGGCTCCTCACTGCCGATTACCTGAAACCGGGGCAAGTCGTGGTGGATATCGGTATCAACCCCGATCCTCTTGCTCCCGGCAAGCTCTGCGGCGACCTCGATGAGGTGGCGGCAAAGGAGCTTTCTTTGACCTATACGCCGGTTCCCGGTGGGATCGGCGCCATCACAACGGCGGTTTTGGCGGAGCAGCTGCTCCATGCCGCCGCAGAACGGAGGAACCTTTGTGCCGAAATATAATCTGAAACGGCCCGACCCCAAGGCGTCGATCTGTCAAAAGAAAACCGAACCGGAGCACAGCGAAAATGAGACGAATATGCCGAAAGAGGATGAACCGATGTCTCAGGCGGACCTGAATAATCTGGAAAAGGTCGCCGCCTTTTTGGAGCGCTCCAAGCTCAACTCCTATGTGGATATGATGGGCAAACCGAAACGCTGGATCTGGATGAACCTCTGGGGCGGCGTGGCAAGGGGGATCGGCATGGCCATTGGCTTTACCATCCTCGGTGCGGTGCTGTTTTTGATCCTGCAGCAGATTGTGATGCTGAATTTGCCGATTATCAGTAATTTTTTTGCGGAGATATTGGATATGGTGGAAAGTTACCGGAGTGTTTCTCCTTGATGTCTTTTTATTGTGTTTTGGGGTGGCTGGGTTGTGCGTCGGCATTACTTGGGAGCATCGGGCGCGCTAAACGGTTGTAATCGGGCAAAATCTCCCGTCACCGGGAGGCTGCAGATACCTCTTGTATACTTTGCTCCCGCTGCCGGAATCTTTTACCCGATTAAAACCGTTTATCCCACCCGGAGTTATGTTGTACCTCGACGTTGCGCGCCGCAGTTGCTTTTGTGGTGCTTTGCGATAAGCGTTAAACCGTCGCGAAGAGTATATGCTTTGCGGCAAAGTGCCTGCTACACATGCCTTCCCCTTGAGGGGAAGGTGGGCGCGAAGCGCTCGGATGAGGTGGCGTGGCGGGTGAAAAGAGCATTGATAGATAGCATATCTGCGGCGAAAAAAGAAGATATCCACGTATTCCGCCGCAGAAACAAACCGTATGAAATGCAGATGCGCCCATCGCGCCACCTCATCAGTCGGCTTCGCCGCCAGCTTCTCCTCAAGGAGAAGCCATGGTTGGATTGCATTGCGTAGCAATGCTTCCTTCATGCCTTCCGAAGGAAGGTATTTCATGGCCCGAAGGGGTATTTCATGCTGCCGCTAGGCAGTATTTCATGCCGACCGCAGGGCGGTATTTCATCCCTTCCGCAGGAAGGTCTGCCTCATCAGTCAGCTTTGCTGACAGCTTCTCCTCAAGGAGAAGCCATATCTGGATCGCATTGCTTTGCAATGCTTCCTCCATGCCTTCCGTAGGAAGGTATTTCATGGCCCGCAGGGGTATTTCATGCTGCCGCCAGGCAGTATTTCATGCCGACCGCAGGGAGGTATTTCATTTCCGCTGAAAGCGGAACAACAGAGGACGAAACTATGCTTTATCTTTTACTTATTCTCGGGGTGGTCGGTCTTGACCAGGTTATAAAGGGGCTTGTGGTTTTAAAGATGGATCTTTTCCAGTCCATCCCCTTATGGCATTTTATCAAGCTGACCTACATTCAAAATACCGGTGCGGCCTTTGGCATCCTTGAGGGCAGCCGCATTCTCTTTATCATTTTTACTTTGGCGCTTATCGTTGCGGCGGTGGTTTTGTGGAAAAAGCCGAAGATGAAACGGTATCGCTTTCCGGTATCTCTGGTGATTGCCGGAGCTGTTGGCAACTGCATTGACCGGATTTGCCGTGGCTATGTGGTGGATTTTATTGATTTTACTTATTGGCCGGTGTTTAATGTGGCGGATATTGCGGTGTGTGTTGGGGTATGTTTATTGGCCATAAAGATATTGACGGACAAGTCTTGAGTTTGGGTTTTTGAATTGTGTTTTGTGTTTTTGGTTGGGTGCGTCGGCGTGGGGTTTCGTTGCGGGCGCGCTAAACGGTTGTAATCGGGCAAAATCTCCCGTCACCGGGAGGCTGCAGATACCTCTTGTATACTTTGCTCCCGCTGCCGGAATCTTTTACCCGATTAAAACCGTTTATCCCACCCGGAGGGATGTTTTACCGCGACTTTTCTGCGTCGGCGACCGTTTATCCCTCCCGGAGATGTTTTTTACCGCGACGTGGTGCGCCGCAGAAAAGTTTTTAGTGCTTCGCGATAAAAGTTTAGCCGTCGCGAAAAGTATATGCTTTGCGGCAAAGTGCCTGCTACACATGCCTTCCCCTTGAGGGGAAGGGGGACCGCTTGCGGTGGCCTTTTCGGGCAAATGCCTTCGGCATTGGCTCCGAAGGGCACTAGGTTATCCTTGAAAATGCCTGCGGCATTT
>CAKUYE010000017.1 GCA_934702375.1 uncultured Bacillota bacterium
AATTCCGGGAAGCATCCATGATGAAAAACTAATTATTCAGTTCTACCGGCGCTGTCCAGATAATTGGGTACATATCATTGTTTCACGCAGGCGCTTTTTTTTGTATGTGTGTAGGTTTTATTTGTTTTCTGCGATTTCCAGAGCCGCTTGGATAAATCCTTTGAAAAGGGGATGAGCTTTGTTGGGGCGGGATTTGAATTCCGGATGATACTGAACACCGACATAGAAAGGACGGTCGGAAAGCTCAATGGTTTCCACAAGACGGCCGTCGGGAGAAAGACCGGAAAGGGTTAAGCCAGCGTTTTCCAATATTTCCCGATAGGTGTTATTGAATTCGTAACGATGACGGTGTCGTTCAGAAATTTCTCTTGCACCGTAGCATCGTTCCATGGTAGTCCCTTCTTTGATATGACAGGGATAAGCTCCAAGACGAAGGGTACCGCCTTTGTTGATGTCATCGCTTTGGCCGGGCATAAAGTCAATAACTTTGTGTTTTGTGACTTCGTTGAATTCTCCGGAGTGTGCATCGGCAATACCGGCCACATTCCGTGCATATTCGATTACGGCAATCTGCATTCCAAGGCAGATTCCAAAATAAGGGATACGGTTTTCCCTGGCATACCGGGCAGCTAAAATCATGCCTTCAATACCGCGTTCGCCAAAACCGCCGGGAACGATGATGCCGTCATAGGAGCTAAGAGATTCTTCAAAGTTTGTTTCCGTCAGCTTTTCCGAATCTACCCAATGGATATGGATATCGGCATTCATGGTGTATCCGGCGTGCTGCATGGCTTCGGCTACGGAGAGATAAGCATCATGAAGCTGGACATATTTGCCGACCAATGCGATATTAACCACTTTTTCCCGGCTCTTAATACGTTCAACCAATTCGATCCATTCGGTAAGATCCGGTTCCGGAGCATCGATCCCAAGCTCTCTGCAAACGACGGAGGAAAAGTTGGCTTTTTCCAGCATTAGCGGTGCTTCGTAAAGATAGGGGAGGGTGATATTTTCAATGACGCAGTCCGGTTTGACGTTGCAGAAAAGAGAGATCTTCTGGAAGATGGATTCTTCCAAAGGCTCGTCACAACGTAATACGATGAGATTGGGATTGATGCCCATGCCCTGAAGCTCTTTTACCGAATGTTGGGTGGGTTTGGATTTATGCTCATCGGAGCCACGCAAAAACGGCACCAGGGTAACATGAATAAAGAGGCTGTTTTCGCGCCCAACTTCCAAAGATACCTGACGTACCGCTTCTAAAAAAGGCTGAGATTCGATGTCACCGATGGTGCCGCCGATTTCGGTAATAACAACATCGGCATCGGTTTCCTTACCGACATGATATACAAAGTTTTTGATTTCGTTGGTGATGTGGGGAATGACCTGTACCGTGGAGCCAAGGTATTCTCCGCGGCGTTCCTTATTTAGTACATTCCAGTAAACACGTCCTGTGGTGAGATTGGAAAAACGGTTAAGGTTTTCATCAATAAATCGTTCATAGTGGCCGAGATCCAGGTCGGTTTCGGCACCGTCCTCAGTTACGTATACTTCACCGTGCTGATAAGGGCTCATAGTGCCGGGGTCTACATTGATATAAGGATCCAGCTTTTGAGCCGCCACTTTAAGACCTCGGGCTTTTAACAGCCGCCCGAGTGACGCTGCGGTAATGCCCTTGCCAAGACCGGAAACAACGCCTCCGGTCACAAAAATGTATTTTGTCATTTTATTCCCTCCGTTATTTATATGTGGAAAGTATCTTTTCTGCGATTACACGCCGTGTAACGCACCGATCCATTGCCTGTTTTTCAATGTAACGGTGCGCTTCTTTTTCGCTCATTTTCAATTCTTCAATCAGCAACCATTTCGCCCGGTTTACGATGCGGATTTCTTCCATTTTTTCTTCAATGGATGCGGTTTTCTGCTCCATACGTCGGAGCCTTTCCCGTGTGCCGCAGAGGAGCTGAAGTGATTGCGTAATAATCAGTGAAGAGGTCGGCTTTGATATCACCAGTACACCGTAGGGAGATACCCTACCGTTGATATCGGGAAAATGTTCTGCTTTTACCAGTAACAAAACGCCGGTGCCGGTACTGTTGCAAATATCAAGGGCCAATCTTGTACCGAATTCATCGGTCAAGGGAGTGTTGATGATGGCAATGTCAAATTGATTTTCCAGTAAGTTGCGTCTTGCGCTTCCTTCATCGGTTGCAACGGTGATCGGATAATAGCGGTTTTCAGGAAGCAATCCCAGCAAAGAGCTGTTGAATTTTGCAGATGATGATACCAGAAGTACACTATAACAGTGCTCTGTCAGATCCATGTGCTTCCCTCCTTATCAAAAGTATCCTCTAGCTTTTTAACGGGTATAATGAGCTATAATGGTATCCGGCAGGTGAGCGGCAATAAAGGTACTTTTTTGTGCCAGCATTTTTGCCTGATCCAGACTTTCTGGTAAAGATTTGAATTTGTCCGTAACTTCCGGTGGTGCGGTATAAAGGTTGATATCCGCAGCTTCCGGTAACACTGCATTGGTTGCGATCCCATCGAGACCGGCCTGAATCAACAGGCTGAAGGCAAGATAGGGATTGCAAAGGGGATCGGGGGAGCGCAGCTCTGCCCGGCGGTATTCACCCTTTGCCGCAGGAATACGAATCAGCTGAGAGCGATTTTCTCCGGACCATGAAATATACCGAGGTGCTTTGCTGCAGCCAAATCGACGGTAAGACTCTTCTGTGGTGTTCAGGAAGAGGGTGATCTCTGCGATATGATTTAAGATCCCTGCAATGACCTTTTCCATGATGTCCTGACCGCTGTTTGTTTTGGCGGAAAAATTGATGTGCATTCCGTTTCCGGCCAGGTCAACAAGGGGTTTGGGCGAAAAATCGCTGTAAAGCCCATTTCTGGCAGCAATGGTATTCACGACGGAACGGAAGGTTATGGCATTATCTGCCGCAGCAAGGGGATCGGAATAGCGAAAGTCAATTTCATTCTGTCCCGGTCCTTCCTCATGGTGAGAGCTTTCCGGGCGTATCCCCATTTGCTCCAGAGTCAGACAGATTTCACGCCGTACATTTTCGCCTTTATCTTCCGGAGCAATATCCATATAACCGGCATTGTCGTAAGGAATTTTCGTGGGTTCTCCGTTTTCGTCCTGTTTGAATAGATAAAATTCCATTTCGGAACCGAAGGCAAAGGATACGCCTTTGCTTTGAGCTTCGGCAACGGTATTTTTCAATACAAATCTTGTATCCGCCTCGAAGGGGGTTCCGTCGGGGTAAGTGATATTGCAGAACATTCGAACGACTTTGCCGTGTTCCGGCCGCCAGGGAAGTCGGGACAGCGTAGAAGGATCCGGATGAAGCATCAGATCCGAATGTACATCACCGCCAAAGCCGGCAATGGCCGAGGCATCAATAACGATCCCGTATTTGAAAGCCCGCTCCAGCTCCTGAGGCATAATGGAAATATTCTTCTGCCTGCCGTAAATGTCGCAAAATGCCATACGGATAAATTTTACATCTTCTTCCTCGACATATTGCATGATTTCTTCATTGGAATACTTCAACTGATCGTCCCGCCTTTCTTTCGGTTAATTTGTTACATACATCTGCTTATAGGGGTTTTTGCTGTCGGGAGTGACTACGGTATAGTTTTCTTTCAGCATTGTGCTGACGTCATAACCAAACAGCTTGCAGAATTTTTCGATATAGGGTTTGATTTCTGCCATATCTGTTTCATTGGCAACATGGGTTGTTGTCTGGTTGGGGAAACGGATTGCCGAGGTGTCGCCCCGGAGAAACATTTTTCCGCCGTGCATTCCGGTGCAGGGGAAATTACTTACGATCGGCTTTCCGTCTTTGTGAAGGCCAAGAACGATGATTAATCCGCCGGCCTGGTATTCTCCCAGGAAGCTGCCGCTTCTGCCGCCGATAACGATAATGGGTTTTGCTTCTTTATATTCCTTCATATGGATGCCGGCGCGATAACCGGCATTTCCTTTAATATAGATTTCACCGCCGCGCATAGCGTAGCCTGCGGCGTCACCAATGTTGCCGTGAATAACAATGCTGCCGTTATTCATGGTATCGCCTACGGCATCCTGGGCATTGCCCTTTACGGTGATATTGGCACCGCTGAGATAGGCGCCTAAAGCATTGCCGGGAATACCTTCGATAACAATATCTTTGTTACTCATGCCTGCGGCAATAAAGCGTTGGCCGATACAGCCTTTAATGGTGCAATCTTTATCGGATTCCCGAATCTTTTGATTCAATTCGGAGTAATTGAGATGATTGGCTTCTATAAGCATAATATTATATCACACCTCCCAAGATTTTTCTACGGTATTCCGGTGCAAAAGCAAATAAATTAGGGATTTTTTTCAGATCATCAAAATCAACGCTGTCCAGAGGGATCTTATTGCGAATCATATTGGTATAGATCCCGGCTCGTTCCACTTCGCCGATAAGGATAAAGCCCGTAAGCTTTCCGTCTTTGGTAAAGAGCTTTTTGATATGGTCTTTATCGGCTTCTTCGTAGGTTGCTCCTTCCCTGGTACTGGTACCGGCGGTGAGGGTATGAAGTCCGAAAAAGCCAATGGCATTCATGGGAATGGCGTTGGCAAATTTTTCGGTGCCACCGGCCATATTTACTCCGGCGCAATAGCCTTGTAAATAAGCATTGGGCATCAGTGCCATTACCTTTACGGTATCATCGGAAATATCTTTACTTTCGGTGCAGTCGCCGGCGGCGTAAATGTGCTCAACAGAGGTTTTCATGGCATCATCTACGGTGATGCCTCGATTACAGCTGCCGCCGATTTCTTTGATAAGCTCGTTGTTGGCTTTGCTCCCAACGGCAAAAACAACAGCGTCAAAATCTATGGTGTTGCCCCTTTTCAGGGTCGCGGTATTCTCTTTGAAACTCGTAACGGAGTCGTTTAAGAAAAACCGGATGCCATAGCTTTCCAAATGCTTTTGTACCATTGCGGCACTGTCTACATCTAAAATACTGGATAAGATGCCATCGGCAAGATCGCATACGGTGATTTGAGAAACTTTGTTATAAAGTCCTTCGGCACATTTTAAGCCGATCAAACCGGCACCGAGAATCAAAACTTTGCTTTCCTTGGTCAAAGCTTTTTCCAGGGCCAAAGCATCGTCCAAGGTGGTGAAAGTAAATTTATTTTTAATAGCATCTGCACCTGGAATCTTCGGGATGACCGGAGTGGAACCGGTGGCCAGACAAAGTTCATCGTAAGCGATGGATTTTTTATCGTTCAACAGAACTTTCTTTTCTTTGCGGTCAATGGCTTTCGCGGTTTTTTCGTATAAAACAGTGCAGCCGTTTTTTTCGTAAAAATCATCCGGGCGATATTTCATCCGCTCTGTGTCGGTTTTTCCTTCCAAATAATAAGAGATCAGCGGGCGACAATAAACATGGTGTTTTTCTGTGGAAACGATAGTGATCGGGGCGTTTTTGTCAATGCTGCGAATCCCTTCCGCACAGCCGATGGCGGCGGTACCGTTACCGATAATAACATATTTTTTCATTGTTCACACCTCTCTTCAAATACGATGGCTCTGTTGGGGCAACCGGTAACACAGGCCGGTATCCCTGCTGTATTTTTCAAGCATAACTCACATTTTTGTGCCGCTCCGTTTTCTCCTTCGGCGATGGCGCCGTAGGGGCACACCAGAACACAGGTCAGGCAGCCTACGCATTTTTCATTGTCAATACACACGGTGCCGTCTTTGATGGACAATGCTCCGGAAATGCAGCTTTTTACACAAAGAGGGTCGGTACAGTGGCGGCAGGATACCGCATAGTTTACGGTCTCATTGCCTTCCACGTGAATATTGGGATAGATCGTTTTGTTCTTCAGGGCTTTTACCATATCCTTCAGGCCGGAATTGGCAAAAGCGCAGTTATATTCGCATAAATGGCAGCCGATGCACCATTTTTCATTAACGTATACTCTTTTCATTCGCCTGCGTGTGAGATACCGAGAATCTCAAGCTCCTTTTCCGTGAGATTAACACCGCGCAGCATCAGTCGGTTCCCGCGCAATGCTTCGATGGAATTGATCCCCATGCCGCCCATGAGTTCTTTGATCTCGTGGTTCCATGCGGTCATTAAATTTACAAGGCGTTCTTTCCCGATCTCGGGATTGAGACGTTTTACAAGCTCCGGCCGTTGGGTTGCGATACCCCAGTTGCATTTGCCGCTTTGGCAAGTACGGCAAAGGTGGCAGCCCAGTGCCAAGAGCGCTGCAGTACCAATGTAACAGGCATCTGCTCCCAGAGCGATGGCCTTTACGACGTCGGCAGCCGAACGAATACTGCCGCTGACTACGAGGGATACATTATTGCGAATCCCTTCGTCCCGGAGTCGTTGGTCTACGGCAGCCAACGCTAATTCGATGGGGATACCTACATTATCTCTGATTCTGGTGGGGGCAGCACCGGTACCGCCGCGGAAGCCGTCGATGGCGATGATATCGGCACCACTCCTGGCGATCCCACTGGCAATGGCGGCGATGTTATGCACCGCAGCAACTTTTACGATAACGGGTTTTTTGTGCTCTGTTGCTTCTTTTAAAGAATATACCAACTGTCGAAGATCTTCGATGGAATAAATATCATGGTGAGGGGCAGGGGAAATGGCGTCGGATCCTTCGGGAATCATTCTTGTGCGGGAAACATCGCCGACAATTTTGGCACCGGGGAGGTGGCCGCCGATCCCGGGCTTGGCACCTTGTCCCATTTTGATTTCAATGGCAGCACCGGCATTGAGGTATTCTTCGTGTACGCCGAAACGACCGGATGCAACCTGTACAACGGTATTTTCACCGTAGCAGTAAAAATCCTCGTGAAGACCACCTTCACCGGTGTTATAGAGAATGCCGATTTCTTTGGCGGCTTTTGCCAAACTTTCGTGGGCATTGTAGCTGATGGAACCGTAGCTCATTGCCGAAAACATGACCGGCATGGAAAGCTCAATTTGAGGCGGCAAATCGGTAATGATGTTCCCGTTTTCATCTCTTTCGATTTGAGAAGGTTTTTTGCCGAGAAATACTTTGGTTTCCATAGGCTCTCTCAAGGGGTCAATGGAAGGATTGGTTACCTGAGAAGCATTGATGAAGATTTTGTCCCAATAAACCGTTAACGGAGAGGGGCTGCCCATAGAGGAAAGAAGAACACCGCCGCTGGAAGCCTGTTTGTAAATTTCTTTAATGGTATCCGATTTCCAGTTGGCATTTTCTCGGAAGGTACATTCATTTTTCACAATTTTAAGGGCATGAGTCGGACATAAAGAAACGCAACGCTGGCAGTCAACGCATTTCGATTCATCGCTGATAATAACGTTGGATTCTTCGTCGTAGGTATGTACTTCATTTGCACATTGACGGACGCATACCCGGCAGTTGATGCAGCGTGCATGATTACGCTGGACTTCAAATTCGGGAGTGATATAGGAAATACCCATCAATACGCACCTTCTTTCACTTTGATGATCACCGGTTCGCCGCCGGCGGGAGCATAGATATTTTCAGCGTCGGGTTCCATAACCCGGATCGCTGCTTCTTCACTGGAAATAAAAACTTTATCGTCTTTTTCTGCAACAACCATAGAACGGAGCTTCAGGCGGTCATTGAGGGCCATCATCCCACCATTGAACCCAAGTACAATGGAGAAGGGGCCGGTAATCAGCAAGCTGGGGAAAATGGTTCGTAAATAGGAAAGGCGCTTTGCCTTATCCATTTCCTGAGCTGCAATGGTGCTCCAGAAAGGAGCTGCAATAACCGATGCCGTTTCCTCTAAGGTCAGTTTTTGGCGGCGCAGGAGGTAATCGGCAATATAGGTGATGACCTCGGTATCTGTTTGCAGAGTACATTTGTAGCCGAACATTTCAATGAAACGACGGTTTGCATCGTAGGAAGAGATTTCTCCGTTATGTACAATAGAATAATCCAGAAGCACAAAGGGGTGTGCTCCGCCCCACCAGCCCGGGGTATTGGTGGGATAACGGCCATGGGCGGTCCAGGAATACCCTTCGTATTCGTCAAGGCGATAAAAGCGTCCGACATCTTCCGGGAAGCCGACTGCTTTAAAGGCTCCCATATTTTTGCCGCTGGAGAAAACGTAAGCACCGTCGAGATTCATATTGATATTCATGACGGTACGGGCAACGAATTCCTTTTCATCAAGCTGAAGCCGGGATAACACCGAGGCGAGGGGAGTAATAAAATAACGCCAAATCAAAGGAATATCGGTGATTTCGGGGATCTTTCTGACCGGGATATTTTCGGAGCGGACGATCTCAAAGCCTTCTTTTAAGAGTCTTTCACATCTTAATCTGGCGTCATTGCTGTCATAGAAGATGTGAAAAGCATAAAAATCTTTATACTCGGGGTAAATGCCATACGCGGCAAAACCACCGCCGAGACCGTTGGACCGATCGTGCATGGTGACCATGCTTTCCATAATTTTTTCGCCTGTCATTTTATTTCCGTCTCTGGAGATAACGGCGGATATTGCGCATCCGGACGGAATACGGACTTGACCTTCTAATTTCATTCCATTCGTCCTTTCTCTTTACAAAATAAAAAAGCAAGGGCGCTCATTCAGATAAGGGAGAGAATTCCCTTTGAAATAAATGAACGCCTTTGCTCATTGACACGTATTTTAGCACAATCATTTCCCAATGTCAACCGAGTTTAGGGAAATAAAGTAAAAAAGTATAAATTATATATTAATAATAAAAAATTTATATTAAACCCCATCCTATTGACAGAAAAGGAGATTTAATCTTTTGAAAAAAAGATTTGAAAAAGAATGGAGCTGTTATTATTATATATTTATTATTATATATTATAGTGGAAGAGATTTTTTCAAAAGGAATTTGGCGGCAAAAAAAATAGAATTTTTTCATAAAAGGGGCTTGACAAATGAAAAATACGGTGTATAATGTTCAGCATAAAGGCAATGGCGTCTTAGAGTTAACCACTCTAGGGCGCCTTTCTCTTTATCCGATCATACTTAATTTGAAATTGAAACGAGGCAATGACGTCTTACTTTCTGCATCTACAATGACGTAGCTGCAAAGTCCCATTGCCTCGTTTTTAATTTTATCAGAAAAAAGGAGTGTAAGTTTTATGAATACGGTATCGGATTATTTTGGCAGCCTCGTTTTTGATGACAGAGTAATGAAAGCAACCCTTTCCGACGATGTTTATCGGTCTTTAAAAAAGACCATTGACGAAGGCGCCAGCTTAAACAGTGATGTTGCAAATGCAGTTGCTTCGGCAATGAAAGATTGGGCCGTTCAAAAAGGCGCAACTCATTTTACCCATTGGTTCCAGCCTCTTACCGGTATTACAGCTGAAAAACACGACAGCTTTATTACCCCGGCTCCCGACGGCCGTGTTATTATGGAATTTTCCGGCAAAGAGTTAATCAAAGGGGAGCCGGATGCATCGTCCTTCCCCTCCGGCGGTTTAAGAGCCACCTTTGAAGCCAGAGGTTATACCGCTTGGGATCCTACCTCTTATGCTTTTATTAAAGATAAAACTCTTTGTATTCCCACTGCCTTCTGTTCCTATGGCGGTGAAGCATTGGATAAGAAAACGCCGTTGCTTCGCTCTATGGAAGCTTTGAATAAACAGGCTCTGCGAATCCTTCGTTTATTCGGAAACAAAGATGTAAAATATGTCGGTACTTCCGTTGGTCCGGAACAGGAATACTTCCTCGTGGACAAAGATATGTATGAACAGCGTAAGGACTTGATGTTTACCGGCAGAACCCTCTTCGGTGCCAAACCTCCTAAGGGTCAGGAAATGGATGACCATTACTTTGGTGTTATTAAACCCAGAGTTGCTGCTTACATGGCAGACCTGAACGAAGAGCTTTGGAAGTTGGGGATCCTTGCCAAAACGGAACATAACGAAGTTGCCCCGGCACAGCATGAATTGGCCCCGATTTACACCACAACCAATATTGCAACCGACCACAACCAGTTGACTATGGAAATCATGCAGAAAGTTGCTTCCAAACATGGTTTGGTATGTCTCTTACATGAAAAACCTTTTGCCGGTGTTAACGGTAGCGGGAAACACAACAACTGGTCCATGGCAACGGATACCGGCGTAAATCTGCTGACTCCCGGTGAAACACCTTATGAAAATGCTCAGTTCCTCTTATTCCTCTGTGCAGTAATCAAGGCCGTTGACGATTACCAGGATCTGCTTCGTCTTTCCGTAGCAACTGCTGGCAATGACCATCGTCTGGGTGCCAATGAAGCTCCTCCGGCGGTTGTATCCATGTTCCTCGGTGATGAACTTTCTGCGGTATTGGATGCCATTGAAGAAGATAAACCTTATAACTCTGCAGAAAAAACTGTAATGAAGCTTGGTGTTCACGTATTACCGAAATTTACCCGTGATACCACCGATCGTAACAGAACTTCTCCCTTTGCCTTTACCGGTAATAAATTTGAATTCCGTATGCTCGGTTCTTCCAATAGTATTGCATGCGCAAACATTATGCTTAACGCAGCAGTTGCGGAATCTCTTAAAGTTTATGCTGATCGCCTTGAAAATGTTGATGACTTTGAAACGGCATTACATGATATGATCCAGAAAACTATTAAGGATCATAAACGCATCATCTTTAATGGTAATGGTTATGATGATGCCTGGATCAAAGAAGCTACAGAAGAACGCGGTCTCTTGAATCTCCGCACTACTCCCGATGCATTGCCTCGGATTTTGGATAAGAAAAATGTGGATATGCTTACCGCACACAAGGTATTCACTCCGGCAGAAATTCAGTCCCGCTATGAAATCACCTTGGAAAATTACTGCAAATCGGTGAATATTGAAGCTCTTACCATGGTTGATATGGCTCGGAAAGAAATCTTACCGGCAGTGGAAGCTTATGCAAAGGATGTTTCTGATACCTTTATTGCAAAAGCTGCAGTTGTTTCCAGTCTTTCCGGTAAATATGAAAAGAACACCATTACGAAGCTTTCCACTTTAGTGGATGAGATTGATGCGGCTACCGATGCTTTGGAAGCGGAAATTATGAAATATAAAAATATCACCGATATTACGGAAGCTTCCTGCATGATTCGAGATGTCATTCTTCAGAAAATGGCAGAGCTCCGTGTGGTATGTGATGAAGCGGAAACGGTCACCGCTGAAAAATATTGGCCTTTCCCCACGTACGAAAAATTATTATTCGGCGTGAGATAAATAAAAACTGTTGTTTTGCAAAAACAAAGGAAGTGAAAGCATATGTATATGACAGTTGAGTTTTGGTTTCTGATTGGCGTCGTTTTGGTTTTCTGGATGCAAGCTGGTTTTGCAATGCTGGAAATCGGTCTTGTGAGAGCAAAGAATACCGGTAATATTATTATGAAGAACCTGATGGACTTCTGTATCGGTACTGTAGTCTTTTCCATCCTCGGTTATACCCTGATGATGGGGGAAGATGCCTTCTTTGGTCTGATCGGTATCCCGAATTTGGATATGTGGACGAACTTTAAAGATTTTATTGCCAGTCCTTCCTCCGGTGATTTCACCAATGCTACTTATTTTGTCTTTAACCTCGTTTTCTGTGCCACAACGGCAACCATCGTTTCCGGTGCTATGGCAGAAAGAACGAAATTTACTGCATATTGTATATACTCAGCCATTATTTCTCTTTTCATTTATCCCATCGAAGCCCACTGGATCTGGGGCGGCGGCTGGCTCGCTCAGCTTGGCTTCCATGATTACGCCGGATCCTGCGCCATTCATATGGTTGGTGGTATTGCTGCCTTGGTCGGCGCAATCCTTCTTGGGCCCCGTATCGGTAAGTATGTAAGAAATAAGAGTGGGAAAGTGGTTAAAGTTAACGCGATCCCCGGTCACTGTATTGCCTTTGCCTGCCTTGGTGTATTTATCCTTTGGCTTGGTTGGTACGGTTTCAACGGTGCCGCAGCAAAAACACCTTCGGAACTTTCCTCTATTTTCCTGACCACGACCATTGCTCCGGCCGTTGCTACGGTTACTACGATGATCTACACTTGGGTTAAGAATGGGAAACCTGATGTTTCCATGTGTCTGAATGCTGCTCTTGCCGGTCTTGTTGCAATTACTGCCGGTTGCGATGCTGTTGATGCCATTGGTGCTGCTGTTATCGGTATCGTTGCAGGTATCCTCGTAGTCGTAGTTGTTGAAGTTCTTGACCTTAAGCTCCATATTGATGATCCTGTTGGTGCTGTTGGCGTTCATATGGCCAATGGTGTTTGGGGTACCATTGCCGTAGGTCTTTTGGCAAATCCCGATGCTCCTGCCGGTCTCTCCGGGCTTCTCTATACCGGTTCCTTTACACAGTTTGGAATCCAGATGCTTGGTTTTGCCTCGGTTGCTCTTTATGCCGCTGTGATGATGCTGATTACCTTTGGTTTGATCAAAAAATTCCATGGCTTGAGAGTTTCTGCTGAAGATGAAATTACCGGTCTTGACCTGACCGAACATGGGATGCCCAGCGCATATCCGGACTTTGCTCCTTCGGTTAATAAATATGGTGCATTTGCTCCGGAAGAAGGCATTGTTGCCACCGTTGCGGATACTCCTGTTGCAGAAGCAATTCCTGTGAAAAAGGTTCCTGTATTCAGTGATGAAACACCGAAATTCACAAAAGTCGAAATTATTTGTAAAGAGTCTCGTTTTGCAGCTTTGAAAGATGCTTTAACGGATCTTGGTATTACTGGTATGACGGTATCCCACGTCCTTGGTTGTGGCGTACAGGGTGGTCGTCCTGAATACTATCGTGGTGTTCCTGTGGAAACGAATCTCCTGCCGAAAGTACAGGTGGATATCGTTGTCAGCAAGGTTCCGGTGCGGAGTGTTATTGACACTGCAAAGAAAGTTCTTTATACCGGTCATATCGGCGATGGGAAGATCTTCGTATACGATGTAGAAAACGTTGTGAAGGTTCGTACCGGCCAGGAGGGTTACGATGCATTGCAGGATGTTGAGTAATCTGTAAGCTAAAATAAGAAGCTGATCGGGAAAGGTTATTCTCCTCTCCATAAAATAATAGAATCTTTCTCTGACATAAAGTTCTCCATAAAACATTAGGTTAAAAATTCACTAGGTTAAAAATTGCTGCGGCAAAATTATTTTGGTATCCGTTTTTGCCGCAGCACCATGATTTTGAAAATATCTTCTCGATCAGCTTCATTATTTATATTTTGTATTGATTTGTATCATAAATGAAAGGCTTTGTATAGAGAAAACGAAACGGAGACCGGATTGATCCGGTCTTCGTTTATTTTTTATATAAATGCAGAACTGCAAAGGAAAGGGAAGGGGAATTCATGATATCGCGTTTTCGTGCGATAGCTGGGATTGAATTGCAAAGAAAAAACCTGACTGATTTATTCAGTCAGGTTTTTGGCAGGGGAGCCTGGATTCGAACCAGGGAATCACGGACCCAGAAACCGTTGCCTTGCCGCTTGGCCACACCCCTATATTCTTTTCTACTGGTCGGGACGACAGGATTCGAACCTGCGGCCTCCTGATCCCAAATCAGGTGCGCTACCAAACTGCGCTACGTCCCGCTGTCCCATGACATTGAGTATATCAAAAACCGGGGGGCTTGTCAAGCATTAATTTTAGAAAAATAATCATTTCAACCTTAAATGACACAAAAGTAAAGTTGAATCGGTTTCCTAAATGAGGTATAATTGTATCGGATAATAGTGGTGTCTTTAGAGATTTTCATTATTTCCAAAGGTTTTCCTTGTTGAAATATACAACGAAGTGGCTAAAGATCTTAGTGAAAAACAATATGTTTTTTCTCTGTATTTTCCGTTGAAAAATGTAAAATCTTTAAAAAACATAAAAAATTGGGGCGCGGCAGTTGAAATGAACAACAAAGTTAACGGAAAACAATAAATTTTACTATATAAATTCTCTCCGAAAAATTATAATAAGGGTATATGAGAACCCTTAGATAAAATCTATCGTTGAGTTTGTACAATTGCTGAATACCATGAGTATCAGAGGAGGTATCATCGATATGAAATTTGCCGTGTCCGGTAAAGGCGGTGTAGGTAAAACAACATTATCGGCAAATCTTGCATTTCAGATGCGTGATAAGGGCTATAATGTTTTTGCCATTGATGCAGACCCGGATCTCAGTCTCGGCACCGTGTTGGGCTTAAGTGAAGAAGCGATTGAAAAACTTCAGCCCATCGTTGAGATGCGTGATCTGATTGTCGAAAGAACCCAGGGGGACGGTGCAATGTATGTACTGAATCCCGAAGTAGATGATGTATGGCAAAAGTTTTCCATTGATGTAAACGGTATTCGTTTTCTTAAAATGGGGGCAGTTAAGAAAAAAGGCTGTTATTGCCTGGAAAATACATTTCTTAATTCCCTAATTAATTCCATTGTCATTAAGACAAAGGAAGCGGTATTATTAGACATGGGGGCGGGGATCGAACATCTTACCCGGGGAACTTCCCGCGGCGTTGATTGCCTGATCATTGTAGTAGAACCCTCTGTTGTCAGTACCGATACCGCAAAAGTTACAAGAGGTCTTGCTGAAGAAATTGGCATAAAAAATATTTACTATGTTGGGAATAAAATTCGCAATGAAAAGGAAATTGAATTCCTGAAAACGAGAGTTCCCGCCGAAAACATTTTAGGTTGCATCAGCTATAACGACTATCTTCTTGATCAGGCAATGGGATTAGCTGATGAAAACAGTGAGGATAAGCGGAAGTTTGATGCAGAAATTGCCGCGATCCTTAAAAGCATTGAAGACAGACATGGAGATGCCTGAGTTTCAATGATTGAGTAGGGGTTAGGTCCAAGACTCAAAATTGGTCACAATGTTAACATTTAAATAAATATATTTACCAAGGAGGTAAACTATGCCTAGATTCAGAGATACGGAATTATCATTAACACCTTCAGTACCTCGTAAGGAACGGGTAAAAGATCCTAAGAACAGAATGCGTTCTGTGGACCCCGCCGCATTGGAAATGTTGGCGAAGTACAAAGACAGTGGCATCATCACCGGTTATGACCGTTATGTTGCCCAACAGCCTCAGTGCGCTTTCGGTTATGAAGGCGTATGCTGCAAAATCTGCATCCAAGGTCCTTGTCGTGTTAAAGGCTTGGAAGGTGTGAAGAGCAAAGGTATCTGTGGCGCTCATGATTACACGATTGTAGCTCGTAACATTACCCGTCTTGCTGCCGGGGGTGCTTCCGCTCACTCCGACCACGGTCGTGAGATCGTTTACACCTTATTGGCCGCTGCCAGAGGTGAAACCGGCGACTTCAAAGTAAAAGACGAAGCAAAACTCCGCAGAGTTGCTGAAAACGTTGGTATCAGCGCTGAAGGTAAAGACGTTAATGCTTTGGCTGAAGAAGTAGCTCTCGCTGCTTTGAATGACTTTGGCAACATCACTTCCGAACCCTGCCGTTGGCTGACCTCTTACATCACCGAAGGCAGAAAACAGAAGTTTGAAGATTGCACCATCAATCCTACTTCCATCGACCGTTCCGTTGTTTCCATGCTTCACTCCACTCATATGGGTGTTGATGCTGACCCTGTAAACATCATCTTCGATGGTTTGAAAGTTTCCTTGGGCGACTATACCGGCATGCATATCTCCACCGATATCTCCGATATTCTCCTCGGGACTCCTGTACCTTGTGTGTCCGAAGCTAACCTTGGCGTTTTGAAACCCAATAAGGTTAACATCATTCTCCATGGTCACAATCCTATCCTCAGCCAGACTTTGGTTGATGTTGGTCCTGAAATGGAAGAAGAAGCAAAAGCTGCCGGCGCCGAAGGTATTCAGTTTGCCGGCATCTGCTGCACCGGTAATGAAGTTCTCATGCGTTCCGGTGTTCCCATTGCTACCAACTTTGCCGCACAGGAATTGGCTATCATGACCGGCGTTTGCGACGTAATGCTTGTTGACGTTCAGTGCATCATGCCCGCTATTCGTGCCGTTGCCGAATGCTTCAACACCAAGATCGTTACCACCATGGGTATTTCCAAAATCCCCGGTGCAGAACATGTTGCTTTTGATGAACATCATGCTATCGCCAGTGCAAAAGAAATTATCCGCATGGCTATTGATGCTTTCAAATCCAGAAAAGGCAAAGAATTCTTTGTTCCCGATGTTAAGAGCAAAGTTGTTGCCGGTTTCAGCTTGGAAGCTATCATGGATATCTTCAGCAAAGTCAATGCTGACGTTCCCATGCAGGCTCTTATCGATGAAATCGAAGCCGGTAGACTCAAAGGTGTTGCTTTCTTCTGCGGCTGCAACAACCTCGAATCCGTTCATGACCAGAACCACCTCGGTATTGCTGCCAATATGCTGAAGAATGATGTGTTCCTCATCACCACCGGCTGCACCGCTCAGGCTATGGCAAAAGCCGGTTTCATGGATCCTGCTAAAGTGGATGAACTTTGCGGTGAAAACCTTGCTGCATTCATTCATAAACTCGAAGAAGCCAACAAAGGCAACCTTGCAGAAGGTCTTCCCGCTGCATTCCATATGGGTTCCTGCGTTGACTGCTCTCGTGCTCATGATTTCCTCACTCTTATGGCTAATACCATGGATGTTGATACTCCTAAAGTTCCCTTCGTCGCCACTGCTCCTGAAGCAATGAGTGAAAAAGCTGTTTCTATCGGCTGTGGTTTCGTTGCAGACGGCGTTCCTACCCATGTAGGTACCATGCCTCCCATCGAAGGTTCCGCTTGCGTATATGATATCGCTTGCAGAATCGCTTCCGACGTATATGGCGGTTACTTCATTTTCGAAACCGATTATGAAAAAGCTTCCGAAAAACTGCTTGCTGCTTTGGAATATCGTACTTGGAAACTCGGCGTTCATAAAGCTGTTGCTGAAAAAGCTGGCGCTGCTCTTACCAAGAACTATTAATAATAAGGGACGAAAGGAGGATATACTATGTCTTTTAATGAAATCTATAATGGTTGTGTTGAAGAAGGTAAAGAACCGAAGCTGTTATTCAAACAAGCTCAGGAAGGTGCCATCATCGCTACCAGCTATGCTGAAATCCTTTTGACACAGGCTATTAAAAAATACGGTGCTGAAAAAGAAATTCGCTATCCCGACACTGCTTACTATCTCCCCGTTATCAGTGCTCTCAGTGGTGAAAAAGTTGAAACTCTTGGTCAGCTGCCCGCTATCTTAAACAAAAAACGTGCTCAGATCTTTGAACCGTTGACCTTAGACAATGCTTTGTTAGCCGGTGAATCTACCTTATTCGCTGCTGAAATCATCGAAGCATTGAAATACATCGAAACCGACAAACCTTACGAAGAACCCTGGCTCGGCTTCATCGGCGACCCCGTTGTTCGTAAATACGGTATCAAAATGGTTGACTGGACCATTCCCGGCGAAGCCGTTATCGTCGGTCGTGCAAAAGATTCCAAATCTGCCGCAAAACTCGTTGCCAAATTGATGGGTCAGGGCATGATGCTCTTCCTCAGTGACGAAATCTGCGAACAGTTGATGGAAGAAAACGTTAAGCTTGGTCTTGACTATATCGCTTATCCTCTCGGTAACTTCACTCAGGTTGTTCATGCTGCCAACTACGCTCTTCGTGCCGGTATGATGTTTGGTAACATTCCTCTTGGTGAAACCGACAATCAGAGAGATTACCAGAGAAGAAGAATTATGGCTTTCGTTCTCCATCTTGGCGAACGCGATGAAGTTAAAACCGCTGCTGAATTCGGTTGCATCTACTGTGGCTTCCCCGTAGTTACCGACCAGGTTCTTGCAGAAGGCGAAGAACTCAACGACTGGTATGTTTCCGAGCCCGATTATGACAAGATCGTTGGTCTTGCTATGGAAATCCGTGGGGTTAAACTTACCAACATCGAAATCGATATCCCGATCAACCAGGGTCCTGCATTCGAAGGCGAAACCATCCGTAAAGGAGATATGTACTTCGAAATGGGGAACAATAAATCCGAAGCATTCGAACTCGTTCGCATGGTTGATGCTGACCACATCGAAGACGGTAAAATTACCGTTGTTGGTCCTGAAACCAACGAATTCGAAGAAGGTGCCAAAGTTCCGATCGGTATTATCATCGATATCTATGGCCGTAAAATGCAGGAAGACTTCGAAGGCGTTCTCGAACGTCGTGTTCACTACTTCGTGAACTATGGTGAAGGTCTCTGGCATGTTAACCAGCGTGACACTGTTTGGATGCGTGTTTCTAAAGACGCTATCGCAAAAGGCTTCCGTTTTCATGATTATGGCGAAATCCTCATTGCTAAATATAAACAGGAATATTCCGCTATCGTTGACCGTGTTCAGGTTACCATCTACACCGATGCAGAAAAAGTCTCCGAAATGCATAAGGTTGCCAAGGATGTTTACACCAGCCGCGACAACCGCTTGAAAGAACTCAGAGATGAAAAAGTAGATACGTTCTACAGCTGCTTGCTCTGCCAGTCTTTCGCTCCGAACCATGTCTGCATCCTCACACCCGAACACGTAGGTCTCTGCGGTGCCGTTTCTTGGCTCGACGCAAAAGCTGCTTACGAAATCGATCCCAACGGTGCTAATCAGCCTGTTGAAAAAGGTGAAGCTATCGATGAAGAAAAAGGTCAGTGGCAGACTTGCAATGACTACTTCTACAAAGAATCTCACCAGAACCTCGAAATCGTTAACCTTTACACAATGATGGAATTCCCCGCATCCTCCTGCGGTTGCTTCGAAGCCATCATGGCTGTTATCTTCGAATGCAATGGTATTGCTATTGCAACCCGTAACCACACCGGTATGACTCCCAGTGGTATGACCTTCTCCACCTTGGCCGGCTCCTGCGGCGGTGGTGTTCAGACTCCCGGCTTCCTCGGCATTGGTCGTGCATACCTCACCAGTGGTAAATTCATTCCCGCTGACGGCGGTCGTGCAAGAATCATCTGGATGCCTACTGAATTGAAAGAAGAAATCCGCGATGAATTCAACGCTGCCTGCGAAGCTGATGGCCTTGGTCCGAACTTCATCGATAAGATCGCTGACGAAACCGTTGGTGAATCTGCCGAAGAAATTCTGCCTTGGTTGGAAGAACAGGGTCATCCTGCATTGACGATGCCCCCCATCATGGAATAATCACAACATATTCCACGATTACATATTAATCAGTTCCCAGCTCAGACGAGTGTTAACAGCACTCGTCTGAGTAATGATAATCAACAATTTTTGAAAGGAGTTGTATATAGAATGGGATTAACAGGTTTGGCTATTTTCAAACAGCTGCCTAAGAAAAACTGTAAAGAATGCGGTGTAGCTACTTGCATGGCATTCGCTATGGCTTTGGCAGCCGGGAAGGCATCTTTGGATGCTTGCCCCTACGTAACGGATGAGGCAAAAGAAGCTTTGGATTCTGCTGCTGCTCCTCCTATCAAAACAGTTAAAGTCGGTGTTGGTGAAAAAGAAGTTGTTATGGGTGATGAAACTGTATTGTTCCGTCATGACAAAACCTTCTATCATCCTACCGGCCTTGCTTTCGCTGTTGACGACAACGCCGCTGATTTCGATGCAAAAATTGCCGAAATCGAAGATTTGCAGTTTGACCGTGTAGGTCAGCACTACACTGTAGAATTCATCGCCGTAAATTGCGCTTCCGGTGATGCTGCTACTTTTGCTGCTGCTGCTGAAAAAGCTGCTGCAAAGAAAGCTGTTATTTTGAAAGCTGATGACGCTGCTATTATCGGCGCCGCTCTTGACAAAATCGCTGCTGAAAAACCCTTGGTATACGCTGCCACTGCTGCTAACTACGAAGCAATGACCGAAGTTGCCAAGAAATACGAAGTTCCCATGGCTGTTTACGCTGAAGGTCTCGATGCTCTTGAAGATCTCGTAAACAAAATCGTTGCCTTGGGTTACAAAGAACTGGTTCTCGATCCCGGTAGCAGACAGACTGCTAAAGTTATCCAGGATATGACCCAGATCAGAAGATTAGCCGTTAAGAAGACTTTCCGTCCCTTCGGTTATCCCACCATCGCTTTCACCACTGACGAAGATCCCATGGCAGAAGCTATGCAGGCCGTTGCCTATGTTGCTAAATACTGCAGCATCGTCGTGATGAAAAACACCGTTAAAGGTTTCGTTCTTCCCGTACTTTCCTGGAGACAGAACGTATTTACCGATCCTCAGAAACCCGTTGCTGTACAGGCTAAATTGATGGAAATCGGTGCTGTAACTCCGGATTCCCCCGTATACTGCACCACCAACTTCTCTCTCTCCTACTACAGCGTAGAAGGCGAAGTCGAAGCAAGCCGTATTCCTTCCTACATTATTCCCATCGATACCGATGGTACTTCCGTTCTTACCGCTTGGGCTGCTGGTAAATTCGGTGGCGAACAGATCGCTGCTGCTATCAAAGAATACGATCTCGACAACAAACTTAACCACAAAGACATCATCATTCCTGGTTTCGTAGCTGTTATCGCTGCTAAATTGAAAGATGAAAGTGGCTGGAATGTTATCGTTGGGCCGAAAGAAGCTTCCGGTATCTCCGGCTTTGCAAAAGCTAACTTTGCATAAGATCCTATAAAGAAAAGGGTGATATGACGTGGAAAAAATTCAAATTACAATTATGCCTGAGGGGTTGAATGTTGAAGTCGATAAGGGTACAACCTTATTGGAAGCTGCAAATATTGCCGGCATTACCCTGAAAAGCTCCTGCGGCGGTCAAGGTACCTGCGGCAGATGTGCTGTAAAAGTCCTTGAAGGGAAAGTTGAAGGCGGTAATGGTAACATGAATAAATCGAAGCGTGCCGAAGGATATATCCTGGCTTGCACCGCTACGGTTGAAGAAGGTCCTGTTACTGTTGAATTCCCTGAAAGTTCTCGTCTTTCCGAACATCAGGTTCTTCTTGATGACAACATGGATGATGTGATCAAGGAACATCAGACCGGTGACTTTGAAAAAGGCGAAGAAGCTTTTGTGAAAAAGGTTCACGTAACTATGAGTGAACCGAATCTCATGGAAAATGTTGATGATTTTTCCAGAATCAGCGC
This sequence comes from uncultured Bacillota bacterium, assembly GCA_934702375.1. Classification (GTDB taxonomy): domain Bacteria; phylum Bacillota; class Dehalobacteriia; order UBA7702; family UBA7702; genus UBA7702. Next base: position 21,085 of record CAKUYE010000017.1, read on the forward strand.
CGAGTTGAAGGGCATTTTGGACACAGAAAATATCACCATTTCTTATGATGCTTTAAGAACCCTTCCTGTAATGGTCAGAGAAGGCAATTGGCAAGCAACCGTTACCTGCTTACTCGATGACAATTCTGCCGAAATTATTCGTGTAGAACCGGGTCATGTGGATACGCCTCCTTACGGTATTGCGCTTGATATTGGGACTACTACTGTTGTTGTGGCCCTTGTTGATCTTGCAACCGGTAAGAAGTTGAGACAAGCCGGTACCTTTAACCGTCAGGCCGGTATGGGGGATGACGTTATTTCCCGTATCGTTTATACGGAAGAAGAAAAAGATGGTCTTGCCGAAATTCAAAAAGTCGTGATCGAAACGATCAATGACTTGATCGATGAAGTATGCGAAGGTGAAGGCATCTCCTCCGATGAAATTTACGCAATGATGGTCGCTGCGAATACAACAATGGTTCACTTGTTCCTCGGTATTGAACCGAAGTACATCCGTAGAGAACCCTATATTCCCGGCGCTTCCGATGTTCCTATCTACAAAGCAAAGGATATTGGTATTCATATCCACCGTGATGGTTCCATCATCTGCTTCCCCGCAGTTGCCAGCTATGTTGGCGGCGACATCGTTTCCGGTGCATTGCTCACGGAAATTGAACAGCAAGATGAATTTTGGCTCTTCCTTGATATCGGTACCAATGGCGAAATGGTTCTTGGTAACAGAGATCTTTTGATGTGCTGTGCCTGTTCTGCAGGGCCTGCCTTTGAAGGCGGCGGTATTGCATTCGGGATGAGAGCCATGGATGGTGCCATTGAAAAAATCGTTATCGATGATGATTTCAAAGTTTCTTATGCCACCGTTGGTAATGCTGCTCCCGTTGGGATTTGCGGCTCCGGTTTGATTGATTGTCTCTCTACTTTGAGAACTGCCGGTATTATCAACCGTCAAGGTAAGATGCAGAAAGTGGATACAGACCGCATGCGTCAAGGCGAAGAAGGCAAAGAATTCGTTCTTGTCTACGCCAATGAGACCGGTATCGGTAAAGATATCGTTATCACCGAAGCAGACGTTGAAAACCTTATTCGCGCCAAGGCTGCCGTTTTTGCCGGTATTCGTATCATGCTTAACAAAATGGAATTGCCCTTGGAAGCAGTCAGCAAGATTTTGATTGGCGGTGGTTTTGGTAACTACCTGAACCTCGGCGACTCTATCAGAATCGGGTTGCTCCCTGATCTTCCTGCTGATTTCTACAGCTTTATCGGTAACAGCTCTCTGAAAGGCGCTTATAAGGCCCTCCTTAACAGAAGCGTGTTCAAACACAGCATCGAATTAGGACAAAGTATGACATATCTCGAACTTTCCGATGGTAATGAGTTCTATGATGAGTATGTTCAGGCCATGTTCCTGCCTCATACGGATATGAGCTTGTTCCCCTCTCTGGAAGACTAATCTGAAGACAGAAAGGAATCATTTATATGGCAAAGCACATTGCATTAGTAGGGAAGGGCGGCGTAGGTAAAACTACCTTAACAACAATGATCTGTCGCTATCTGGAAGAGAACAACAAAGGGATCATCCTCGCGGTGGATGCCGACCCCAACGCTAATTTAAATGAAGCTTTGGGTATGGAATTTTCCTCTTGTATCTCTGATGTTATCGAAGATACAAAACGTCCTCATGCAGTACCTGATGGTATGTCAAAAGAACGATATGTGGAATATCGCTTACAGGATGCCCTGATTGAAGGGGACCATAATCTTGATATGTTGATTATGGGCGGACCCCAGGGGCCCGGATGTTATTGCTACGCCAACGATTTGCTGAGAGGCTATATCGAACGGCTCGAAACAAATTACGATTATCTTGTAATGGACAGCGAAGCCGGCATGGAGCATATCAGCCGCAGAACGGTGCAGGATGTTGATGTGATGTTTATCATCAGTGACGCATCGGCCCGTGGTGTAAGAACGATCACCCGTATCAACGATCTGGTGAAAAACCTGAAAACGAAAGTGAAGGCCGTTTACTCGATCGTAACAAAAGCGTCGGAAGACACGATTGCTGACTTGCAACCGGAGCTTGATAAAAATGGCGTTGAATTTGCCGGTTATATTCCCTTTGACAGTAAGGTCTTTGAGTATGATTCCAAAGGTATTCCTTTGAGTCAGCTCCCCGCAGATTCTCCTGTTGTACAAGCTTCCTTTGCAATTTTTGATAAAATTAATTTATAAGCCTATTATCTGAAAGGAGAAAAAAAATGGCTGTACAGATTTTAAAAGAAAAGTATGCACAACCCATCCGCTCTTTTAAGCTGGGTGCAACTGCAGAAGAAGGCGGCACACGCGGCTATTCTATCACAGTTGGTGGTCAGGGCACACTTCCTTTCCAACATTATGAAGGTGAAAACCCCAACAAACCCATCGTCGCTATGGAAGTTAACTCCATGAAAAACGTTGACTGGCATCAGGAACTCATCGATGACCTCAATGGTGTTACCGGTGATCCCGTTGCTTGGGCAAAATATTGCAAAGAAGTCGGCGCAGATGCTATCTATCTCAAATTAGACTCTGCTGATCCTGACAAAGGCAATGATTCCCCCGAAGCTTGCGCTCAGATCGCTAAAGACGTTCTGGCTGCAGTAGATCTTCCTTTGATCGTTGCCGGTTCTGGTAACGCTGAAGTTGATGAAGAAGTCCTCATGGCTGTTGCTGAAGCAACCAAAGGCGAAGGTCTCCTCATCGGTTTTGCTGATACCGAACATTACAAAGCTCTTGTTGCTGCCTGCTTAGGTAATGGTCATGGCATCATCGCCAGAAGCCCCCTCGACATCAACATCTGCAAACAGCTTAACATTCTCATCGGCGAAATGAACATGCCCATGGACAGAATCGTTATTGACCCCCTCGTATCCTCCGTTGGTTATGGTATTGAATATGCATACTCCATCATGGAACGTGGCCGCATCGGCGCTCTCACCGGCGACAAAACCCTCGCAATGCCTCTTATCGCTACCGTTGGTTTCGAAGCTTGGAGACAGAAAGAAGCTTGGGGTCCCACCGAAGAATTCGAACAGTGGGGCGATCAGAAAGACCGTGGTCCCGCATGGGAAGCTACCACCGCTGCTGCTTGCCTCCAGGGTGGCGTAGACATTCTCTGCATGAGACATCCTGTTGCTGTAAAATGCATCAAAGGTCAGATTGAAGAATTGATGACCAAATAAGGTTCTATTCTTAATATAATATTAATGTGATAGGAGGAACTGATAATGAAAATTATTGGTGAAAGATGTAATGGTATGTTTCTGGACATCCGCGAAGGCATCCAGAAAAGAGATCCCCAGCCCCTGATCGATTGGGCTAAAAAACAGGAAGAAATGGGTGCTGACTGGATCGACCTTAACGCTGGTCCCGCTTGCGCTAACGAAGCTGAACGTGTTGAAGCTATGAAATGGATGGTTGAAGTTGTTCAGCCCGTCACCAAGCTTCCCTTGGCTCTTGACTCCACCAACTATGATGCTATCGAAGAAGGTCTCAAACTCATCGACGAAGCTCATATTCATGACACTCTCATCAACTCCGTTCCTTGCGAACAGGAAAAAATGGACAGAGTATTCGCTATGGCTGCTGAATTCGGCTGCAAAGTTGTTTGCTTGACCATGGATGCAAAAGGTGTTCCTCAGGAAGCTGAAAGCCGCGTTGCTATGGCTATGGAATTAGTTGCAAACGCTGACATGGCTGGCGTTCCCAGTGATGACCTCTACATCGACCCCCTCATTCTTCCCTGCAATGTTGCTCAGTTCCATTGCCCGGAAGTTCTGAAAGCTTTGGCTCAGATCAAAACTTTGGCAGATCCTGCTCCTAACACCGTTCTTGGTCTTTCCAACGTTTCTCAGAAATCTCCTGACCGTTCCTTGCTCAACAGAACTTATCTCGCCATGGGCGCTTCCTGCGGCTTAGACGCAGTTATTGCTGACCCCTGCGATGATGAATTGATGGAAGTTGCTGCTTCTACCGAAGTTCTCTTGAACAAAAAAATCTATGCAGATTCCTACGTAAAAGTTTATCGCGAAAAGAATCTCTAAGATTAAGCATGAAAAGGGCAGACAGTTTCGACTGTCTGTCTTTTTTACGTTGCATACGTTGCAAATTAATGGCGATTGTTTAAAAATGATTTTTTGGGGAATGGATCAGAATAACATAAAAGATTTTCCTGAAATTTAGAAATTTCCGTGAATCACTGCTGTACTTATTGCCTTTTTGCGAAAAATTCGGTATAATATGAATATAAAAAAAGAAGCGTAAAAACGCTTCTTTTTTATGGTACGCCTGACAGGATTCGAACCTGCGACCTCCGGAATCGGAATCCGTCACTCTATCCTGCTGAGCTACAGGCGCATAACCATCTTCTATATTGTAACTTAAAAATGCCAATTCGTCAATAACAATTTTGTGAGGTGTAAAATGGAAATTTATGATCCGAAAAGTGCAGAGAGTTTCTATAATATCAATGAAACTGTAAGAGTTGCTGTGGAAAGCTTTAAAGCTTCTGACCTTGATACCATGATTGAAAACTGCGGTTTTACCAAAAACGGTGATGGTTTTGACGTTCATTTTATTCAACGTGATCTGCATGTAAGTTATCCCGATGCAGAAGTTACTGATATCGCCACCGGCGATAAAGTGGATGATATTTGTAAAGTTCTTGTTCTTCATCATGCGGCTTATTCCAAAGGAGGCGGCCTCGTGGATAATATGATCTCTTATAAAGAGCTTCCCAGCGGTGAGATTTACATCAAACCCTTTACCAATCGCTGCATCAAGGCTTTGGTTGGTATTTTTGCCTCTGATTTGGATGCACTGAAAAAAGCAGTGGAGGCAACCAATTATAAGTTAGAGCATCACGGCGACTTTAGCTGCACCATTCAGGTAATGCCCAAAGTTCCAATTACTTTAATTGTTTACGAAGCAGATGATGAATTTCCCGCAGAAGGGAACATTCTTTTTAACGGCAATGCTGCAAATCATTTGCATACGGAAGATTACAATCAAATCTCAGCCTACCTCGTATCTACTTTGAAAAAAATTGCATTTGCTTGAGGTGTCTTATGAAATCAATGATCAAAGATCCTTCCTTAGCGCCGGAAGGACATTTGAAATTACAATGGGCAAAAAAACATATGCCTGTCTTAAATCTGTTTTGTGAGAGATATAAAGCAGAAAAGCCCTTTGCCGGTATGCGGATTAACATTTGCCTTCATATCGAAGCAAAAACCGGTTGTCTGGCTCTGGCTTTAAAAGAAATGGGAGCAGAGGTCGCACTGGCCGGCTGTAATCCTCTTTCAACCCAGGATGATGTTGCGGCGGCTTTGGATGAGTTGGGGATCCATATGTTTGGGATTCACGGCGCAGATCAAAAGCTCTACGACGATTGCATTATTGCTTCTCTGGATAATAAGCCGCAGCTTATCATTGATGATGGCGGAGACCTTGTTCATATTCTTCATCATGACAAGAGAGAGCTCCTTGCTGATATTATCGGAGGTTGTGAAGAAACAACAACAGGATTAAATCGTCTTCGCGCTATGGCGGCAAAGAATGAATTGGAATTTCCGATGATCGCCGTAAATGATGCCGATTGCAAACATCTTTTTGATAATCGCTATGGTACCGGCCAGTCGGCTTGGACTTCGATTATGTCCACAACAAACCTTCTTGTTGCCGGTCAGACCGTTGTTATTGCCGGTTATGGATGGGTTGGACGTGGTCTTGCATTACGTGCCAAAGCTTTAGGCGCCAGAGTAATTGTAACGGAAATCGATGAGGTCAAAGCCTTGGAAGCCTTGATGGATGGGTATGATGTTATGCCTATGGTTGAGGCTGCTCCGTTAGGTGATTTTTTTGTAACGGCTACCGGCAATTGCGATGTATTACGCAAAGAGCATTTTGATGTTTTGAAAGACGGTGCGGTGCTTTCTAATGCAGGTCATTTCGATATTGAAATCAACAAAGAAGAATTACTGACGATGACGGATAAAGTCGTTGCTGCCCGAGAAAATATTGAAGAATATTGCCTGAAAGATGGACGCAGCATCTATCTTATGGGTGAAGGGCGTTTGGTTAATTTAGCCTGTGGTATGGGACATCCTGTGGAAATCATGGATATGTCTTTTGCCGTTCAAGTCGGCTCCCTTCTTTACTTAAAAGATCATGGCAAAGAACTTGCTCCGGTAGTAAATCCTGTGCCGGAAAGTGTCGATAAAAATATTGCAAGATTAAAATTGGATTCCTTACATAAACAGATTGATGTTTTAACGGATAAACAGGAAAAATATTGGTTCAATCGCTGAGGAGCATAAAATGCGTACAATAAAAGCTGAAGAAATTACCAATGTTATTGCGGAGCTTTGTATGGATGCCTGCTACCATTTGGGGAACGATGTTTTCCAAAAAATAAAAGATTGCCAAAAATGCGAGCGCTCTCCCCTTGGCGTTGATATTTTGAAACAAATCGAAGAAAATGCAGCAATTGCCGATGAAGATAATGTACCGATCTGTCAGGATTGCGGCCTTGCTGTTGTCTTTGCCGACGTGGGACAGGATGTGCACATTGAAGGTTCTTTTGAAGATGCGGTAAATGAAGGTGTTATCCGAGGATATGCCGATGGTTTTTTGAGAAAATCTACTTGCACTCCTTTGGGACGGGAAAATTTTGGCAATAATGCTCCGGCAATCCTCCACACAAGACTTGTTCCCGGCAATGAAATTCATCTTACCGTTGCGCCAAAGGGTGGGGGTTCCGAAAATATGAGCGCATTAAAAATGTTTGCTCCCGCCGCCGGCCGGCAGGGGATCATTGATTTTGTCGTGGATACGGTACGCAGTGCCGGACCAAATCCCTGTCCTCCCATTGTTGTGGGGGTGGGGATTGGCGGCAATTTTGAAAAAGCACCCCTTTTGGCAAAGAAGGCCTTGCTTTCGAATGTCCATGATAAAAATCCGGATCCGTTTTTCGCGGCAATGGAAGAAGAAATTCTTACCCGCATCAATCGTCTTGGCATTGGCCCCGGTGGTCTTGGCGGCAGTACAACGGCTTTGTCTGTTCATATCAAAGAAGCACCCTGCCATATTGCATCATTGCCTTGTGCCGTTAATCTTAATTGTCATGCCGCCAGACATAAAACGAAGGTGATTTAAATGGAACAAAAGGAAGCAAAAAATATTACGCTGCCGCTGACCGATGAAGCCGTATCCGACTTAAAAATCGGTGATGTTGTTTATCTCACCGGTACGCTTTATACGGCCCGGGATGCCGCCCACAAACGTCTCTGTGACCTTATTGCCGCAGGAGATCCGTTGCCTTTTGATCTTCATGGACAAGTGATTTTCTATGCCGGACCGGCACCGCAAAAGCCCGGTCAGGCTATTGGCTCTGTAGGACCGACAACAAGCTACCGTATGGATCCCTTTGCGCCTATCTTAATGAGAGAAGCCGGTTTAAAAGGGATGATTGGCAAAGGAAAACGCAACGAAGCGGTAAAAGCCGCTTTAAAAGAAAATAATGCCGTGTATTTTGGTGCTACCGGCGGTGTTGCAGCTTTGCTTAGTAAATGCGTATCAAAGGCAGATGTTATATTGTATCCTGAATTGGGTCCGGAAGCTGTGCGCCGTTTGGAAGTGAAAAATTTCCCGGTGATTGTTGTGAATGACGCCCACGGTGGAGACTTATATCAGGAAGAAATGAAGAAATACAATGAAGAAGTATAACCCTGTAATTGAATCTGTTTCTCCTAACAGTATTGCCGCAGAACATGGCATTGAAAGCGGAGATAAGCTGATCTCGGTCAATGGTATTCCCTTAAGAGATATGATCGACTACCAGTTTCTCACCGCAGATTTTGAGTTACAGCTGGAAGTCGAAAAAAGTGATGGCTCTGTAAGATCGATCTCCATTGAAAAGGAAGATTACGATGACCTGGGAATCTGTTTCCAAAGCGCGGTTTTTGATGGAATCCGCAAATGCTGTAATCGCTGCATTTTTTGTTTTGTGGACCAAATGATCAAGGGGCAGCGGGATACGTTGTATGTTAAGGATGATGACTATCGCCTTTCTTTTCTCTACGGAAATTATATCACACTGACAAATCTCACCGATGCGGATTTTGAACGTATCATCCAACAAAAGATCAGTCCGTTATATATTTCGGTACATTGTTTGGATGAAGATATGCGTGCCGCCATTTTAGGCAGAAGAGATAAACGTCCTTTCCTCGGGCTGCTCCGGGAGCTTTCGGAGCATGGTATCGAAATGCATGGTCAGATCGTATTGGTTCCCGGATATAACGATGGTCATTATTTAAAAGAAACCATTGAAGGAATTGCCGAAATTGAAGGATTTTCTTCCCTGGCATTGGTGCCGGTTGGCCTTACAAAGTGTAAAAATCCGACACTGCGCCCATTTCGAGCAGCAGAAGCAGAGGAAGTCATTACCGTTGCAGAAGCTTATCAAAAACGCTTTTTAGAAGAAAGATATTCTCGTTTTGTATTTTGCTCCGATGAATTTTATCTTCTGGCAAAACGCGAGATTCCGGAGGAAGATGATTACGAAGGATATCCCCAAATTGAAAACGGTGTTGGGTTGATCCGGCTTTTTACAGAGGATTTCCTAAATAGTGCCGATCAGATCCGGGATTTTTCCAAACCTTGCCGCATTGTTTTGATCACTTCTGTCGATGGTCACTGTGCATTACAGGAAGTTTTAAGGCATTTGGAAAAAATCAAAGAGCTTTCAGTGGAATGTCTCGTTGTAAAAAACACGTTTTTTGGAGATACCGTAACGGTAACCGGCCTTTTAACGGGTCAGGATATCATTGCAGCAATCAACAAAAATAAACGGGAAAATGCCGTTTATTTTCTCCCCGATGTGCTGTTAAAACATGATTCCGAAACATTGCTTGATGATGTTTTGGTTACGGATATACAGAAACAGACGGGCTGCGACATTCGTGTGGTTCGAACCGACGGAGTGTCTCTTGCCGATGCTTTTTTTGATATCAGAGAGGAGCTTTCATGAAACCGATCTTAGCCCTTGTGGGCCGCCCTAACGTAGGGAAATCAACCTTATTTAATCGCATTATCGGTGAACGAAAAGCCATTGTTGAAGATACGCCGGGGATTACCCGAGACCGTCTTTACGAGGATGCCGACTGGTGCGGACATGAATTTATCCTGATTGATACCGGTGGGATCGACTTTGAGAATATTGAAGGTCAGATTGAATCCCGTATCTATCAGCAAGTATTGCTGGCCATCGAAGAAGCCGATGTCATCGTTATGGTTACCGATGGTCAGGCCGGCTTAACCGATGAAGATATGCGGGCAGCCTCTATTTTAAAAAAATCAAAAAAACCGATTTTGCTTGCTGTCAATAAAATCGATCATTTTGATAACGTGGATTACTATGATTTTTATCGCCTTGGTCTTGGGGATCCGATCCCGATTTCATCCATTCACGGCATGAATACCGGGGACCTCCTCGATGCCGTTGTGGATGCCTTTCCCCCTTATGAGAAGGAAGAGGATAATGACGATGTCATTCGCTTTGCCTTAATTGGCCGCCCCAATGTGGGAAAATCATCTCTTTCCAATAAACTTTTAGGTGAGGAAAGAACTATTGTATCGGATATTCCGGGCACCACAAGAGATTCCATTGACTCTCCCTTTGAAAGAGACGGTCAAAAATATATCATGATCGACACCGCAGGAATGCGCCGCCGTGGAAAAATTCAGGAAACAACAGAAAAATACAGCATTATTCGTACCCTTCGTTCCGTGGATCGTTCCGATGTTGTCTTGATGCTTATTGATGCTGTGGACGGTTTGACCGAGCAGGATAAAAAGATCGCCGGCTATGCTCATGAAGCAGGGAAGGGGATTCTTATTGTTGTAAACAAATGGGATGCCATTGAAAAAGACGATAAGACCATGAAGAAATTCGAGGAAGATATCCGTGATGGCATGGCCTTTTTAAGCTATGCTCCCATCGCTTTTATTTCCGCCCTTACCGGCCAAAGAGTACATCGTATATTGGAATGGGTAAAATACATTTCGGAACAGCAGAATATGCGTGTATCCACTTCCCGTTTGAATGAAGTGATCGGGGAAGCTTTACGTTTGAATCCGCCGCCTACGGACAAAGGGAAAAAATGCCGGATCCTTTACGGGACCCAGGTCGGTGTGAAGCCACCAAAATTCGTTATTTATGTAAACGAACCGGAACTTGTCCATTTTTCTTACGAACGCTATCTTGTGAACCAGCTGCGCCAGAATTTTGGGTTTGAAGGCACACCGATATGGCTGCTGATTCGGAAGAATGGTGAAAAAGAATGATCGGAGGCGATGGAACGATGGTCATGAAAATCATCGTGTTGGCAGCATCGTATTTTCTTGGGGCCATTCCCTGGGCCTATGTGATTGGGAAAAAATTCTGTCATATTAACATTATGGAACATGGCAGCGGCAATGTCGGTGCCACCAATACCTTTCGTGTTTTAGGACCGAAAATCGGCAGCCTGGTTTTCTTGTTGGATCTGGGCAAAGGTTTTGTGGCAGCTATGCTTGGCGGTATCGTTGGAGGGCCAACTCTTTCGGTTTTTACCGGAATGATCGCTATTCTTGCTCACACTTTTTCCGTATTTTTACATTTTAAGGGTGGTAAAGGTGTGGCTACCGGTGCCGGTGTGATCTTTTGGTGGTGTCCGCCGGCAATCAGCTGTGCTCTTGTGGTTTGGGCTATATTGGCTTTTGCCACGGGTTACATTTCCGTTGCATCAATCATTGCCTGTATCTGCTGCTGTATTTTCCTTTGGCTTTTTCACGGCACACCTTTGCAAATTGCGATCTGTGCCGCGGTAGTTGCCTATATCATTTATAAACATCGAAGCAATATTAAGCGATTGCTGAATGGGACAGAAAATCGTGTTGATTGGAAAGCCCTTCGAGAAAAGAGAAAACAAAAGAAATAAGGTCTGAAAGCTGCGGTATTTAAAACGGCAGCTTTTTCTTTTATTGAAATTTAGAGAAGAGCTGTTTTTTGGTATAACTGCCTCCCTTCCTCATATACTTGAAATGAACATTGCCGCAAAAGGCGGCCAAGGGAGGGAAATGATTGGAAAAAACAGACGTATTGGAAAATATCAGCGAACGTACCGGCGGCGATATTTATCTTGGGGTGGTAGGACCTGTCCGCACCGGGAAATCGACATTTATCAGACGCTTCATGGAATTGCTGGTCCTTCCCAATATCGAGGAATTCCACGAACGCGAAATCGCCCGGGATGAACTACCTCAAAGCGGAACCGGACGCACGGTAATGACAACAGAGCCGAAATTTATTCCGGCCAATGCTGTAGAAATTAACGTTCGGGAAGGCATTGATATGCGGGTGCGGATGGTGGACTGTGTAGGCTATGTTGTTCCCGGAGCATTGGGCTTTGAAGAGGATGCAGAACCGCGCATGGTTCATTCTCCCTGGAGTGAAGAGGAGATCCCCTTTGAAGAAGCTGCAGAAATGGGCACAAGAAAGGTGATTACCGATCATTCTACCATAGGGCTACTGGTGACGACTGATGGAAGTATCACCGATATTGAACGGGAAAGTTATGTCGAAACGGAAAAAAGGGTCGTATCCGAATTAAAAGAATTGGAAAAACCTTTTGTAATCGTTTTGAACTCTACCGATCCGTTTTCGGTAGAAACAAGGGCATTGGCCGAACGTATGCAGGGAGAATATGATGTATCTGTTGTTTCGGTGGATGCTATGAACATGACCGGTGACGATGTCATTCGTATTTTACAGGAAGCACTGTATGAATTTCCTGTAACCGAAGTGGAAGTACACATGCCGGAGTGGGTCTCCGAGATTGGAGAAGATCATTGGCTGCGTTCCGATCTGGAAAGCCGTATTTACGAGATCGTCGATGGAATCCAACGTATCCGTGATTTGGATCGTGCAGTTCTTTCTCTCAGCGAAATCGAAGCGGCAGAGAGCTCATCTCTGCTGAAAATGGATCTGAGTACCGGTGTTTCTGCTCTTGATCTACGCATTCAGGATGACTACTTTTACCGCATTCTCGGAGAATATGCCGGAGAAGAAATTATCGGCAATGAAACGATCATGCGCCTGATGCGTCGGTATGCGGTTTCCGACCGGGAATGGCAAAAAGTGAAATACGCTATGGCAGAAGTCCGGGAAACTGGCTACGGTATTGTAAATCCTCAAATCGAGGAAATGTACCTGGAAGAACCGGAGCTGATCAAGCAGGGAGGACGCTTTGGCGTGAAGCTCAAAGCCTCAGCTCCCAGCTATCACCTGATTCGCGCAAGCATCTCTACGGAAATCACACCTCTGGTGGGTACGGAAAAGCAATGCGAAGAATTGGTACGCTACATTCTTGATGAATTTGAAGACGATCCTCAAAAAATGTGGGAAACAAATATCTTTGGAAAATCCCTTAATACTCTGGTACAGGAGGGGATTCAGAGCAAGCTTTGCATGATGCCGTCAACAGCTCGAGATAAACTCCAAATTACTTTGGAACGTCTTGTGAATGACGGCGGTGGCGGCATCATCTGTATTATCTTATGATCTTAGACGGAATTGGGTACTTTGTACCCGATTCCGTTTTTTAGACTGTTTTTCGCCTCTCAGCTGTGGTATAATAGCTAATGAAATAAGGAGAAAAAATATGGAATGGGTAATTATTGACCTGGAAACAACAGGTCTCAGTGCACAACGGGATAAAATAATCGAGATCGGGGCTGTGCGTCTTTGTGAAAACGGAGAGCGCAAAACCTTTCAGACCCTTATTGACCCCGGTGTTCCTCTCACAGAAAATATCGTAAATATTACCGGTATTAATGATGATATGTTGATTGGTCAACCGTATATCGAAGAGGTCGTCCCGGATCTCCTCGATTTTACTGCGGATGCGGTGCTTATTGCCCATAATGCTCCTTTTGACAGCGCCTTTCTTGAACCCTATCTCGGCGTATATAAAGAAGAATGGCTGGATACCATCGTTCTTTGCAAAATGGCTTTTCCCATGCTGGAAAGCTACTCTCTCGTGAATCTGACGGAGTATTTTGATATTTCCGTCAGCGGGCACCACCGGGCTTTGGCCGATGCTCTGGCAACGGCAGAATTATTTTTGCTGATCGAAAAGAGTTTGGAAACGACCGACAAAGGAATTTTAGCGGCTTGGGAGCATTTATTGGCAGAACGCTATCCGGCTTATATCCGTTATCTTGATCGTTTTCTTCCGGATATGGAACACGATAAATACTTGCCGCCGAAAACCTCTTACGGCAAAGACGGCGAAAAAAAAGAGGAAGCCGATGAACCGTTGGAAAAATACATCATTGATCGGAAAGAGCTTCTCAACTACTTTACCTCTCCGGAAGGATTGGCAAAGCATATTTCCGGTTATCGTCAGCGGGAATCTCAAACCAAAATGGCTTTGGCAGTGTGTGATGCTTTTAACAATGAGGACTTTCTCTTAGCAGAAGCCGGCACCGGCACGGGAAAAACTGTAGCCTACCTGATGCCGGCAGTGTTGATGAGTATTCACGGACATCAACCGGTGGTGATCAGCACCCATACCATTCATTTGCAGGATCAGATCATGCGCAAGGATATTCCGGAGCTGAATACCTGCTTTGGCGGCAGGATCAAGGCTGCACTGATCAAAGGGCGAAATCACTATCTTTGCTATCGCAAATGGGAGCATGAATATGACTTTGGTGATCACGAGGATGCTTTTTTTATGGCACGGCTTTTGCCCTGGGTCTGTGAGACTAAAGATGGTGATGGAGATGTATTAAATCTCAATGGTTTTGAACGTCGGCTTTGGCAGCGATACTCGGCTTCTTCTGAAAACTGTCTTGGGGTACGCTGTCCTTATTACCATAGCCGTTGTTTCGTTCGCCGGGCAAGGAAGGAAGCGGAACGCGCCGACCTTATCGTGATTAATCACTCGTTGCTTTTGACGGATTCCATGATGAGCGGCGGTATTTTGCCTCAAAGCGATTATTTGATCATTGACGAAGCTCATCAGCTGGAAACCGTTGCGGAAAGCTGCTTAGGGGAATCTATGACCTTCTTTGACCATACCACAATGGTTGCGGATCTTCTCAGTGTATTGCAAAAGCTCTATCGGCGTTTGACCTTTCCGGATCTTTTTGTGAATGACTACGGCAGAGAAAAGCTCCGAGATCGTCAAGTATTTCTGGAAGACTTTATGGAGGAGTTGCGGACAAACGGCGAAAAAGGGAAAGATTGTTTTGCAGCATTAAAAGAAGCAATGGAATTCTACGCCGCAAAAAAATACAATGCTTCCCGCACGTTTCGTATTGAAAACAGTGTACGCAACAGCAGCTTTTGGGAAGAGGCGCAGCATGGATTGGAAAATTTACAGCTCTGGTACGAAGAAATCTACCGCCGCATGGAAAAAACAGAATCGACCTTTGAAACAGAGTTTGAAAATGACGGCTTTGAAAAGGAAAAAATCCAGTTTTCCGTGGTGAAGGATGCGTTGCAATGTTACCGCTCCGCGCTGGAATGTTTTTTGGGCGGCGAAGAAAAAAATTATGTAGCATGGCTGGAGGATGGCGGTGAACGAGCCTTATATCCCATGCTGAAAACAGCGCCGCTCCTGATTGACCGTGCATTGGCGGACGCATTGTATCAGTATAAAGAGAGCATTATTTTTGTTTCGGCAACATTGAGTGTAAAAGGGAAATTTCAGTATTTTCGCAGTACCTGCGGCCTAAATCTCGTTGAAAAAGAAATTCGGGAGATGCTGTTGCCATCCCCCTTTGACTACGAACATAATTCCGTTTTGCTGGCTGCTACGGATGTGCCTCTCGTCGGTACCGTATCCGAATATGAATATTTGGAACGAATTGCCGATACCATCATTTCCATGACGACCGCTTCGAAAGGAAGAGCATTGATCCTTTTCACCTCCCATATGCACCTTCGGGAAGTTTTTCGCCGGATTGAAAAGCCGTTGCAGGAAAAAGGTATCACGGCTTTGGCCCATGAGATCAGCGGGAATCGCTCCTCATTATTGAAACATATGCGAGAGGACAGTCGTACCGTGATTCTCGGTGCCAATAGCTTTTGGGAGGGGATCGACGTTGCCGGAGAAAATCTTAGCCTGTTGATTATTGTTCGCCTGCCTTTCTGGCCCCCGGATATCCCTACGATTGCAGCAAAAACAGATCGTTTAAAAGCGGAAAAACGCAATTCTTTTGGGGAATTAAGCCTTCCTCAGGCAATTATCCGTTTCAAACAGGGCTTCGGCCGTTTGCTGCGAAAAGAGGATGACCGCGGCGTGATCTGCGTATTAGATAAGCGTATTTACGAAAAACGTTATGGTAACGATTTTGTAGATTCCTTGCCTGTGTCCAAGCTTTATCGGGGAACGGTAAAAGATATTTCAAAACTCCTTGCCAAGAAGTTATAATTGTGATCTTGTCGGCATATATTGAAATAAAACGGATCGAGGTGGTGCTTTGATGCGCGTATTTTATTTTAAGGTGCCGAAAGGACTGCGGCGCTTATTGCGTCATTTTGTACATTGATTAGAATTTTCTTGACAAGAAGATCGATGTAGATTATAATTACCGATGGAAAATAACGAACCCCAAAAGAGTTCACATTAGTTTTTTTGATGTGAACTCTTTTCTTGCCGCCATGATCATTCCAATCAAATCAGACGTCCGGTGATCTCACCGACAATGGCAGCAGCCCAGATGGTTAAAGCCTTTTGCAGAAAGACTGCGAGATCAAAGGCATGCAGCATGATCATGGCAAATAAAAGTATTCCGGAGCAAAGCAGCGGTAAAAAGATAAAATTACGAAATCGAAGAAACGCTTGTCGGCGGCTATAAAAGTAAGCACCGGCAAAAACTGCCAGCCCAAGGGAAACATGGGCAAAAACCGTGAGGATACCGCTGCGAAGGGGAAAGGTCGTAAACAATACTGAAAAAAAGAGTCCGGAAAGAAAAATTGTGATGACTGTCACAAAAAATGCTTTCCATTTCGTGAATTTGTTTGAAAATGTGTGCATTTTCTCATTCCTCCAAAAAATTTTTAGTATAATTTCAGTGTTTTCCTTGACGTTTGACTTGAAAAACACTAGAATATATATGATAATCTTCAATCAAATATTACTGTGAGGTAAGATCATGGAAACAAAAATTGATAAGCCCAGAATTGAAGCTGCCTTTAGAGAAATTCTTTTAGCCATTGGTGAAAATGTAGACCGTGAAGGTTTAAAGGATACACCTTCCCGTGTAGCCCGTATGTACGAAGAAATCTTTGCAGGTCTGCATTGTGATCCCAGTGAACATTTGCTGAAACAGTTCTCTGCGGAAAAGCATGATGAAATGGTGTTAATTAAGGATATCCCCGTATACTCCATGTGTGAACATCATTTTATGCCCTTTTACGGGGTTGCTCATGTAGCGTATATTCCGAAGAAAGAAGGCGCAATTACCGGCTTGTCTAAAATCGCCCGAACAGTAGAGGGCTTTGCCAAGCGTCCTCAGGTACAGGAACGCTTAACAACGGAAATTGCAGATGCCGTTATGGCACGGTTGAACCCCCAGGGGGTTTTGGTGGTGATCGAAGCGGAGCATATGTGCATGACGATGCGCGGCGTGAAAAAACCCGGTTCGAAAACAATTACATCCGCAGTGCGCGGCAACTTCAAAACTAACGACGCAACCAGAGCCGAAGCTTTTGCTTTGATCAGCGAAAAATAATGGCCTTAAGAAAAATACATTTTATGGGAAAATGATGATCAGAATATGCGAGGTGAATTATGAAGTTTTTTTCTGCATTGAAGGAATTGGTGGTAACACTTGTTCTGGCAGTTCTGATCGCAATGATCTTAAAGTTTTTTATCGTTGATTCCTGTAAGATTCTTTCGGAATCCATGGCTACAACATTGAATGTTGGTGATCGCATTCTTGTTTTTAAACTGGCCTACCACTTTGAGGAACCGGAAAGAGGGGACATCATTATATTCCAACCCCCGGCAGAAATGGATGAAGGTGTTGACTTTATCAAACGCATTATCGGGTTACCCGGAGAAACCGTGGAAGTTCGTGCCGATGAAGGTGTTTATATCAACGGCAGCCTTTTAAACGAACCCTATATCAATGAGATTCCCAATTACAATTTTGGACCCGTTACTGTACCGGAAAACAGCTATATTGTTTTTGGTGATAATCGCAATCGCAGTGCCGACAGTCATTACTGGTCTTATCCCTTTATCACTTTCGATGATATTGACGGAAAAGCTATTTTGCGCTATTTCCCTTTTAATGATATGACAGTTTTTAAATCTCTGGAGTACTAAATGAAAATTTTGATTATAAATGATGATGGTTTTCGCGGAGAAGGTCTTCACGCTCTTGTGCGTGCATTAAAAAAAGATCATGATGTGACTGTTGTTGTTCCGGATTCGGAACAAAGTGGTAAAAGCCACAGCATGACCTTTTTGGATCCGCTGTATCTGGATAAATTTTATTCTGCCGAAGCCGATCATGATATCTACACGGTTCGGGGTACCCCCGGAGATTGCGTATTGATGGGGTTGGATCAGATATTGACGGAACAACCGGATCTATTGCTTTCCGGTATCAATAAAGGATTTAATGCAGCTTCTTCCATCGTTTATTCCGGAACGGTATCTGCTGCTTATGAAGGTGCCTGTCGCGGTATTCCGTCCATCGCCCTTTCCGCCGGATTTATCGATGCCGATTTTGATCTTGACGCAAGGATTTTCGCCGATTTATTGCCGGAGCTGATGAAAAGAGAAAAGGGCAATGTTTTTTTCTATAACATCAATTTCCCTTCGATTTCATTGGAAGAGTTAAAAGGTATCCGCAAAACCTGTATTGCGGAAGAAAATATAGTGGAATGTCTGGAAAAGCGTACCGATCCTTTTTCTCGGGATTACTATTGGCATGCCTACGATTGTCAGGATGAAGAATCGGTGTGTACCACTCCCGGCAGCGACATGGAAGCTCTTCACGAAGGATACATCTCTATCACGCCGTTAAAGCTGGATTATTTTGATAAAAATAAGTTTGAGACCATGAGTGACCTTAACGATGTTTTTGCCGCGATAAAAGCTCGGAAATAGTTTTTTTGTCCATGGCACCGCTGAAATACATCGTTAAAAAATAGAATAGTAAAAATACACATGCAGACAGTATCATGGAACCGATTTCCGGGATATTCGTCTGCATGATCTTTTTTTCTGCGGCAATCAGAACGATAAAGCCGCCGAAAACAGAAAGGATCGGTGCAAGATAGGTTTTCCAAATGGAAATCTTTGTACCGGTCATGCGAATCAGATAAAAATAATTGAGCATAAAAATAAGAACATCGTTACCGATAAATAACAATAGCAGGTGGTTCACGGAAAAAAGACCGTGAAAATCAAGGAGCAACAGACCGATCAGATAAAGGGCATCGGCAATACAAAGATGAATGAAAATTCGGTTGAAACGGTTCATGCCTTGTAATATTGTGAGGATCGGCTGCTGCAAATAAAGAAATATGCCGCCAATACTCAATAACGCCAAAATCGGCCCGGCTTCCGGAGAGGCAAAGAGAATACCGCAGATTTCTTTGGCATACCAAAAAATCAGAGCAAGCACCGGTAATGCCGTGATCATTGTAAAATAAATGCTTTTGGCAATTAGATGATTTCTGCGCAAGGTCATGCCATTGCTGTCTGCAGCAGCGATTGATGGCATCAACGGTGTCGTTAACGCCCCCGTCACGACGGAAGGCAAATGAAGTACCGTTAAAGCAACACCGGCAAAAAGACCGTAAAATGCCGCAGCCTCTTCCATGGTCGCACCGTTATTCATGAGAGCTTGGGGGATCCATACGGCCTGAATCGCCGCAGTAGCCGATATCACAAGCCGACTCATCGTAATGGGCGTTCCTTTTTGTATCATGCTTTTGGCGATATTTTTATCAAAATGCCCCAAAGATTTTGTCTTATCTTTGCGGTAAATCAACCATAAATACAGGCCGCCGCAGCATTCTGCAATTAGGGAAGCCGCAGCAAACCCCATGATAACAACAGCAATTTGAGAGGTTTTGGACATCAACAAGGATATCAGGAAGATACCGGCACTGATTCTTGTGATCTGTTCCACAACCTGGCTTTTCCCCAATACCGAGGAACGATGGGTACCCTGAAAATATCCTCGCAGCGAAGAAAAAACCGAGATGACAAATACCGAAGGAATAAGGATAAAAAATGCCGGGATCACTCTTGGATCCGCAAAGAGATGGTCTTTGAGCAACGGAAACAATGCAAAGGTGATCAACACCGTTGTCGTACCGCAAATCGCCAGTAAAACGGTGCCGGTACGCAAAATGGATGCAATCCTGTTTTTTTCTTTTTCCGCACTGATAAAATTGGAGATCGCCAAAGGAATCCCCAAAGAGGCAATGACGATCAAAAAAGAATAAATCGGCATCATCAGCTCGGTAAGACCAAGACCTTCCGGACCGATAAAGCGAATCAATATGCTGCGGTAAAAGAGGCTCATGAGCTTTACCGCAGTGTTCGTCAGGATCAATATGGCTGTGCCGTAGAGTATCGTTTCTTTTTTCATATTTTCACCATCAAAGCATACGATAAAAAAACTCAAAATATTCGAAAATTTTTTTTAATTTTAAAGGATTTTCTCAATGAATATCTAATATATAAGTTGGAAGTTTCCATTTAATCTTAGGAGGTTCATCATGAAAGTATACCCATCCGAAAAAATCAGAAACGTTGTAATTGCAGGTCACCAAGGTACCGGTAAAACCTCAGTTGCAGAATGCATGATCTATAATACCGGCAGTCTTTCCCGGCTTGGCAAAGTTGATGAAGGAAACAGCGTTTCCGATTATCTTCCCGAGGAAGTTAAAAAGAAAATTTCGATCAGCACTACGCTGCTGACTTTTGAGCATAAAGATACCAAAATCAATCTTTTGGATACCCCCGGATTCATGGATTTCTACGGGGAAGTCAAAGGCAGCCTTCGTATTGCCGACAGCATTTTAATGGTTGTTGACGCCGTTTCCGGTACTCAGGTCAGCACCGAATTGATCTGGGAAGAAGCAGACAAACGTAACACGGCTCGTTTTGTTTTAATTAACAGAATGGATCGCGAAAATGCCGATTATGACAAAGCATTCAACTCTTTGAAAGATACCCTTACCATGGATATCGTTCCTGTTACGATTCCCATTGGTGCCGGTGAATCTTTCTCCGGTGTCGTTGATCTGATCGAAATGAAAGCTTACACCTATGAAAACGGGAAAGCAAAAGCTATCGACATTCCTGCGGATATGGAAGACGAAGTCGAAAGCTATCGTGAAATGCTCATTGAATCCGCTGCAGCCGGTGATGATGATATCATGGAAAAATATCTTGATACCATGGAATTAACCGATGCGGAAATCATCAAAGGCTTAAAAGGCGGTATCAAGAAAGGTGAATTGGCTCCGGTTTTTGCCGGCGGTTCTCTTGCAAATATCGGTATTGATAAAGTAGTCGATGCGATTTGTGCTTATGCTCCCAATCCTCTGGAAGCTGCTGAAGAAATCGATCCCGATGCTCCCTTTGCCGCTTTGATCTTCAAAACCATGACCGACCCCTATGTAGGTAAGATTAGCTTATTCAAAGTGATCCAGGGGAATTTCAAAGCCGAAGGCACCATCTACAACAGCACCGAAGAATTGGATGAAAAGATCAGCTCTGCCGGTACTATGTGCGGTAAGACCCAGATCGCATTGAATGAATTCAAAACCGGTGATATCGGTATTTTAGCCAAACTGCCCCATGCCGGCAGCGGTGACACCATCTGCACCAAAGCCAACCCTGTTACTTTGGAAGGGATCACCTATCCCGTACCCACCTATACCATTGCCATTGCTCCGAAGTCCAAAGCCGACGAAGACAAGCTTGGGAATGCTCTTGCACGTCTCTTAGAAGAAGATCCCACCTTAAAGCTGGAAAAACAGAAGGAAACCCATCAGACCCTTCTTACCGGTCTTGGAGAAGCCCATGTTGGTATCGTTATCGACAGACTGGCCAAGAAATTCAGTGTTGAAGTGGAAAAAGAAGAAATTAAAGTACCTTACCGTGAAACCATTCGCGGTGCAGCCAGAGATATCCAGGGCCGTCATAAGAAACAGTCCGGTGGTCATGGGCAGTTCGGTGATATCATTGTCGATATGGAATATTGCCCCGACAGTGACTTTGAATTTACCGAAAGTATTTTCGGTGGTTCCGTACCGAAAAACTACATTCCTGCCGTTGAAAAAGGCTTCCGTGAAGCTATGACCGAAGGTGTTTTGGCCGGTTATCCTGTAACCAATATCAAAGTAAACCTCAAAGACGGTTCCTATCATCCGGTTGACTCTTCGGAAATGGCCTT
Source organism: uncultured Bacillota bacterium (assembly GCA_934702375.1). Lineage (GTDB taxonomy): Bacteria > Bacillota > Dehalobacteriia > UBA7702 > UBA7702 > UBA7702. The sequence continues at coordinate 42,607 of CAKUYE010000017.1, forward strand.
CAAAATTGCAGCTTCTCTTGCTTTCAAAAAAGGCTGCGAAGTTGCCAAACCTATTCTCCTCGAACCGATCATGAACGTAGAAGTTCTTGTTCCCGACCAATTCATGGGTGATATCATGGGCGATATGAATACCCGTCGCGGTCGTATTCTCGGGATGGAAAAATCCGGTCATCTCCAGTGCATCAAGGCTCAGGCTCCGCTTTCCGAAATGTACAGCTATGCCATTGACCTTCGCTCCATGACTCAGGGACGTGGTTCCTTCACCATGGAATTCAGCGGTTACGAAGAACTGCCTCAGAACTTGGCAGATAAAGTAATTGCCGCTGCCAAAGCCGAAAAAGAATAAAATTTGCCTTATAAAATCGAGTAGGGGATACATATCATGCCCTACTCGATTTTCTTTTGCAGCAATAGGGTTCCTATTCCAATGTGATAGGATATCTGTGCAACAAAACTTATATGACGCTTAATCAACGGGTCGGAGACCATAAAAATACGACTATTTTGTTATTTTTATTGCATCCGGCCCTTCTCTATGTTATACTTATGGTACGCACACCAAAATAGAAAGGAAGTGATTCTCATAGCCATCACAAGCGCAAGTTTGCCCACAAAAAGGCGGATTTTGGCCGTTTGTGTAAAGCTGTTTTTGGAAAAGGGCTACAAACAGACCACAATGGCGGAAATCAACGAAAAGGCCGGAGTGTCTTACAGCCAGTTTCAAAACATTTTCCGTGCCAAAGACGGTGTATTGACAGAATTGGTGGAATTCATGTTTGAAAAGCAGTTCGCCATGGCGCGAGGTGCAGCAGATGCAAAATTGCCGCCGGTTTATGTCTACGCCATTGAGACAGCGATTCAGATAACACTGACAGAGCTGAACGAAAATCTGCGGGAAATCTACATTGAAGCCTACACGCATAAGGAAGCATCCGAGTACATCCTGAAGGAAACGGCGAAAGAACTACATCAGATTTTCGGTTCGTATCAGCCGGAGTTGACAGCCCGGGATTTTTATGACATGGAGATCGGCTCAGCCAGTATCATGCGTGGCTACATGGCCCACCCCTGCGATGAGAAACTGACGTTGGAAAAGAAGCTGCGGTTGTTTCTGACCATGACTCTGCGGGCGTACAACGTCCCGAAAGAGGAAATAGAGCAGACCATTGGATTCGTGGAAGAGCTGGACATCCGCAGGATCTCCGAACGGGTGATGCAGGAACTGTTCAAGGCGCTGGCGATGCGCTTTGAGTTTTCGCTGACGGGTCTCACAGAACCTGTAAAAGAATAAAAACCAATCCCCAAAGGGAGTACTCCCTTGCATCAAAACATCCGCCCGATGCAATTCCCTTTTGATGACGCACTTTCCATGGGAGAGGGAACAGTGCGAGAAGAAAGTGAGGAAAGATCATGAAAAGACGACTACTCAGCATCCTGCTGACGCTCTGCCTGCTCACGCAGCTATTCCCGATCACGGCAAGCGCAGTTCGCCTTGATTGGCCGCATCCGTCTGCGCATTGCGTCTGCGGAGGAGGAATCAGCAATCATAAAGCCATGAACGGACACACGACCTATGAAGGGGTCTACTTCACCAAGGACGGGACGGAAAATACCTCCGGCAACGACATTTCAAAGATGAATGCGATCCAATCGGAAGAGGACCTTTGGGCGATTCACCGTAAGGCAGCGAACAACCAGGGAAAAACGTTCTACTATTACCTTGCCAATGATGTCACCCTAACGCGACAAATCTATGTTTGGGAGGGCTGCACGTTTGTGATCTGTTTACATGGCCATACCCTTACCTGCAATGTGCCGAATGCAGGAAGCGCCTTCCTTCTGATGAATAACGCACGTCTGGTATTCACGGATTGCCAGGTCTCCGGCGACCGCGGCCTCATCACTGGTGACAGCTACGCCGCTGTTTCTGTTGCAAAAACTGCCACCTTTGAGCTTTACGGCGTGAGCATCTGCATGACCAGCTCGGAAACGGACGGCATCCGCGATATTTACAACGACCCGGTTTGCGGCGTTGATAACGGCGGCACGTTCAATATGTACGGCGGCTGCTACTATCAAAAAAGCGATACGTACCCCACGGATCGCCCGGTTATCAGCAACATCCGCAACACCAAGTACGGCCCCGGTGTAATTAACAGGGGAACCTTCAACATGTACGACGGCATCATCTCCGGCAATGAGAGGAACGGCGTGATGTCCACCATCACCAACTCAGATGATACCATTAACATCTACGGCGGCACCATCACCGGCAACACCGGCGCGGGTATTGCGGCCACCCACTGGCCCATGCCCTCAATTGCGACAAGCGACTATTATACCAATGTCAACCTCTATGGCGGTACGATCTCGGAGAATACCGGTGTCGGTATCGACGCGGCCTATGGCAGAGTGACGATGGCGCAGCAGAACAACGCCATTCCCGTCGAAATTAAGAACAACAAGGGCGGCGCGATCTCGCTGACTCGGGACGGCTCGACCGCCAGCCTCGGCACCGGCACCATCACCGGCAACTCCGGCGGCAAGGGTGCGGTCGCGCTGAGCGCAGGCTCCCTGACCCTTACCGGCGACGTGAAGATCACCGGAAACACCGGCGCAAACCTCTA
>CAKUYE010000018.1 GCA_934702375.1 uncultured Bacillota bacterium
GCTGGGCGGTGGTTTTTGATTGTTGCCTACAGGCGGTTGTGTTACTTGGGTTCTGTATACATTATGAAAACCAGCCAATCGGATACGTTTTGGTATACCGATTGACTGCTTCCCAGAGCTTTTACGCGATTAAAGCCATTTATCGTGTCCTTTATTTTATTGGTTCGGACTTAGTTTTTGGAGTTACTTTTGTCTGATTGCGCAAAATCTCAAAACGTCGGCTTCCGGATACATGTAGTATACCTCCAACCGCCGCCTTGAGTTTTTACCCAATCAAAGCCTTTTATTGTGTTCCGCGTTACGTTGTGCTCGGTGGTGGTTTTTGATTGTTGTTATGTTTTTTCTTTGGATGACTGTGGTTTTGATGGCTATTTTAAGGATTTATTTTTGTTTTTTTGAATATTTCTTATTTTGGCTTTGTGTATGTTTTGCCTGCTATCGGGTTTCTTTTTCCTTAAAATGTATAATATATTGCTAATTTTATATTTTTCGCAATATATTATACTTGCGGGGGGGGGTAAATTGAGTATAATGTTTTTAAATTTAATAGAAATTACAAATCGCTCGGTATTGGCTTATCGGTTGTTTCTTCTTGGCCGAGTGGAACGGAATCCGGTCAGAATCCGGAGCTTCACCGGAACTGTATTTGTATGAAATCTGTTTTGTTGCGAAAGCAGTCATTGGGGGAATCCCTGAGAAGGCAGAAACAGAAGCGAGTCTTTACTCTAGTACATAAGCCAGGAGACGCGGATTTGTAGTTTTGTGCACGCGGTGCGGCGGCGTCGGTGCAGAACCCTTTGCAACAAAAACGGCTTGCAGCAAGTGATATGCTGCAAGCCATATTTTTTTGAAAACTTCATTATGGAACGCACCGATGCAGAATCGTTTCCTGGCAGATAGCTTTCCTGCATTGGTGCGCATTGCCCAAAGGCATTCATTATTATATCTTTTTTCCGGCGGCCCGTCAAGGGACGTTAAGAAAAAGAGGATGCGCTTTGGTCTGTTTGCTGTACCCCAAAGCGTTTTTTTGTGGTTTGGGGCAAAGGATAAATCGCGTTAGTGGAGCGCTTGATTTATAAATGTATGGAAGGGAGTGCGCATAAAATACGATCGGAGGGTGTGCCCCTCAATCCACAAGGAAAAATGAAGAGCTTTTTTGAAAAGCGGAAAGGATGAAAAAGTAAAATGAATCAAATGAAAAAATCTGTTTTCATTTTCGTGGTACTGGCCATGGTTCTTGCCCTCAGCTGCGGCATCTGTGCCGCCGAACCTTGGGACGGTTCGGTAAGCACCTACCTGCAGCCGGTAGACCCCACGAAGGATTACGATGCAACCACAAACCCTATGGCGATATCAAGTCCGGCAGATTGGGCTTATTTGGTACAGCAGTCCGGAATTGAGCCAACCAGTGGGAAAATCTCTTATCGCGTCAATGGAGAAGAAAAGGATTCTATTTGGTGTAGCAGACTATCTTATCGGCAAACTGCGGATCTGGTGTTGAACGATGAAACCTTCACCATGGATGATGACTCCGGCATCATTGTTGTTACCGACGGAACCCACACCGGTTATCTCGGTACCGGAATGCCCGGCTATCTTTATAATACCGAAACACCTTCGTCCTACGGCGAATGGTACACCGTCGATTCCTTAAAGGGAACATTGACGGTGGCAGAGGAGGGCTACACCGGTGAACTGAACCAGTGCTATGCCATCTTTAGAGGGCCGCATCGCGGCATTAATATGAAAAGTTTTAATGGCAGCTTTGATGGTGACCACTATAGTATCCGTGGATTTTATGTAAATAACGAAACTACATTTTTACATAACGGTCTTTTTGGATATATTTATATGGCAACGATTAAAAATGTCAATATGATCGATTGTTGCCTTTTCAGTGGACGTCAGGAAGCCGCCGGCGCAGTTGTCAGCTACTCATGGTATGGGAAACTGGAAAATTGCTTTGCTTCCGGGATCCAAATCAATCGAGGGAATAGTGGAAAGCTCGGCGGATTGATGGGAAACGGTCGGGGTTATGCTGATACGATCGTAAAGTGCGGCTATATAGGTTATCTGGGCTCTGCAGCTTCTAACGGTGGCACCATATCCGGTATCTACAACGATGAGTACGACTCCAAAATAAATTGTACGGATTCTTACCATATCGGTAACATCGCTCACGTATCGAAGGGCGGCACTTACAACGGCATCGGAACGTGTCTCGGCGGAGCGACCAACTGCTACAGCGTCGGTCATGAAGGTATGTACAGTGGTTCGCCTCTTCTTTCTCAAATCACTTCCTCTAATAAAGCGGTAAATTGCTACTATGACAAATCGTTTTTCTCCAAAACTGACGCGGGAACTGCGGTGAAGAGATCCGAGCTTACCGCTGCTCGTCTCGGTTTGAACTGGGAAGAGGATAAAACCGGCGAAAACTACGGTTATCCCGTATTGAAGGGGCAAAAGGGCAGAGCCGCGGAAGCCCTTTCGGGCTTTCGTTTGACCCCTGTCAAAAGCTTATTGCTTCAAAAAGTCCGGATTTTGCCGCATCAGGAATACAGCTATAGCTTTTCGGCGGCCGATTGTGTAGAGGTGAAGGACGAATCGGTTCTCACCTATACCTGCGACAAGATTTACACCGGAGACGGCTCGACGGAATTGACCGGTGCGTCGATCTCTAAAAATGAGGATAACACCTTTACCTTGAAGGTCACGGCAACAGAACGGAACAGCTTTAAAGCTATTTGTCCGGTTAAGATCTCCGATGGCACTCATGAGGCAACGGTTCGTGTGATCTATCACTTTGACGTTAATCGAAAGCCGCATATCACCACGGAATCTCTTGAAGATTCCTTTGAAATGGTTTCCGGTCATACGAAGTATTTCAGTTTACCCTTTAAAGATGAAGACGGAGATAAGCTTACTTATGAGTGCTCAATCTCCGAGGACGGCGGAGCGACCTTCAGTGAATTTGCGGCAGCTAAATCTTGGTACAAACCGGAAAAGGCCGGAAATCATGTTTTGCGCTACCGTGCCTATGATGGCTATGAATATTCTGACATCTTCACCTACTATGTTACCGTAACTCAAAATCATGCGCCGCAGTTGGCTGGCAGTGCCCGCATAAAAGCAAATACGCCCACGGGTTGTAGCTGGTTCTATGATGTACGGACAATATTTACCGATGCGGACAAAGATCAGGTTCAGGTCTCTGTTTCCATAGACGGCGCGGAACCGGTCTCGGCAGGCTATTCGTATTTTTCTTTCAAGCGTTATCAGGTCGGCAAGCATACACTCGTATTTAGTGGCACCGACGGTATTGAACCATGCAGCAGTACCTTCACCGTAGAGCTTACGGTAAACAAGTACGGCTACACCGCCGATGTTTGGAACGGTGCCGTCGATACCGGCTGGTATGATGAATATGTCGATGTCTTTACTTTAAATACCCCTGCTCAGCTTGCCGGTCTTGCCGCTATTGTAAACGGTGAGGCGGAGGATGCCGACGGTAAGAAGATCAAGGATAATTTTGACGGCCGTACCATCAAGTTGGGCAGCGATATTTGCCTCAACGATGCTTCCTTCTCCTTTGATGAAGCCAGCGGCATGGTCAAGATAAGCAAGGGGGCAAATACGTTTTATTATGGCCTCGGTTGTCAAGGAACCGACGAGTCAGTTCCCTTGTGGAGGGAAGGAAGTGTCTGCCTTGATCCCAGAGACAGCAATTCAATGCTCTCCTCTGAACGCATGGGGGATAACTGGAAATGCAACGATATCCTGTTGCGTGGATGGGCTGTTATTGGTAGCTCTAACAACTCCTTTAGAGGTACATTTGACGGGCAGAATCATAAGATAACAGGGCTGTTTTTTAACAAAAACTATGCTAATGGAGCATTGTTTGGCCAGTGCGACGGTGTTCTTAAGAATGTTGCCGTGAACAATGGCATGTGCACTATGGGCAGCAATTTGTCCTCGCTGGCATATACCTTTACCGGTTCTCTGCTGGAAAATTGCTCTGCCGATGTAATTCTCAACGCTTCTTCCCAGGTTGGTGGAATTGTTGCCAACATTAATCCCACAGGTAACTGCACAGTGAAGGGTTTGACCTATCAAGGGGTTGCTCTTGGTCGTAATGTCGGTGGTATTGCCTCTAGCATATCTCCTAAGGCTAATAAGACTGTAACTGTTTCCGATTGCGTAAATAATGGTATGATTGTCGGGAAAGGTATTTATGGTGATGCTGCGGCCGGGGTTTTTGACACCGTTGGGTGTGCGAAAAATGCTCATGTGATTCTTTCCGAATTAGTCAACACCGGTTCCATCGGTATTTTTGGTACGAATCCTTTGACTTCTGGCGGTGGTATCGTTCGTAGCTTAGCTGCAAGTTCCGGTGATATTCTTCTAAGAGATTCTTATAACACCGCAGACCTTCGTTTCAAAAATGGTGTCGGCGGCATTGTTTACGGTGCTTCTACCGGTACAAAAAAGCAATTTGGCGATTTTCGTATGGAATCCTGCTACAATACCGGAGCGCTTCTTGTTAAGAGCAAAAAGCATGAGAATGCTTTATTCTCCGGTAACTTCAACTATAATGGCGGCAATACCTATTGTAAAGATGTATTTTATCTAACCGATCCCGAAGCGGAAGCAACGCATGTGGATATAGAAGGTGTGACATCGAGAACCGCCGAGGAAATGCGCTCCGAGGAATTCCTTGTGGAGCTTGGGGAAGCCTTTGCAAAGGATTCCTACGGTATCAACAACGGCTATCCGATCCTTGCCTCTCAGTCGAGTATGGCCAATGAAAAAGAGATCACCGCTTTCTCCATCGGTAGCGCCGTCGGTACCGTCGAGGGGAAAACAGTAGAATTCCGTGATTATGCCATCGCTGCCGAAGGCGATACCTTGACCTTTGCTCCGGAAATCGAAGTATCTGCCGGCGCCGTGGTGAAACCGTCCTCCGGCGAAGAGGTCGCCTTTGTCCAGAGCAAAGAGGACGACAGTCTTTACACCGCAAAATATGTAGTCACTGCCGCCAACGGCTCCAAACGCGGTTACACCGTAAACGTGTATACGAAGGCGGCGGTATCCGGTTTGACTTTAAAGGAAACGGAGATTTCCGTGGTTGCCGGTTATCTCGGCAAAGAGCTGGTCCCCATTGTTGCGCCGGCCAATGCCAATAACAAAGCCGTTTCCTGGTCCTCGGAAGATGAAAGCATCGCGGTCGTCGATGAAAAGGGCGTTGTCACCGGCGTGAAGGTCGGTACGGCAACGATTACCGCAACGACGGAGGACGGCGGTAAAACGGCTGCCTGCGCCGTAACGGTGACTCCGTATGTTTCCGTTGCCTCCATTGCTTTGCCGGAGACCGCTTCGGTGATGAAGGATGAATCCACGACCTTAACGGCAACCATTGCGCCGGAAAATGCCTCCGATCAAAATGTGGTTTGGAGCAGTGAGGATGAATCTATTGCCAAGGTCGATGAAAATGGCGTTGTCACCGGTATTTCCGTCGGTACGGTGAAGATCACGGCAACCACAAAGGACGCCTCTTTGGAATCCCCCCTCGTTGCCGAATGTAGCTTTAGTGTTACCAAGATCCCGGTAGAGTCCGTGACCTTGACTCAGACGAAATATGTTCGTGTCGGCGGCAGCAAGCCGATTTCCGCCGCGATTGCTCCGGAAACCGCAACGGAACAGGGTTTGATCTGGTCCGGCAGCGACAATACCATTGCCACCGTCGATGAAAACGGCGTCGTTACCGGGAAAGCTCCCGGGGAAGTGACCATCACCGCCACGGCAAAGGACAATGAAGAGATCAAGGGCAGTGTTACGCTGGAGATCTGCAAGGAATATCCTTACGATGTTAGCTGGAACGGTGCATTTAATGCCACGGAGTCCAATAACAACAGCAGTGATGTTCCGCTGCCTACGGATTCGGAGAAGATCGAAGAAGTCTGGCATGTGGACGCCGGCAATGGCTCCGTTGCCATTGTGGATGATTACGTTTACACCTACGCTGCGGCAGTGGGGATGAACGGTTACCAAATCGGCGGCGAGTCGAAAGCCTTCTATAAGATCGATAAGGAAACCGGTGAAGTTGTGGATATGATTCACAATTGCCCCGGCATCGGCAACTATTACTATGCCTATACCATTTACGGCGACGGAATGCTCTATGTGTCGGCTCCCAGCGCCGTGATGGCCTTTGACCTTGATACCTTCAGTCTCGCCTGGACGGCATCGGTCGGCGGAGGTATGTACAGCGCGGTTCAGTTTGTCAACGGCTGTGTTCTTGCGAACGGCAGAGTGCTGAACGCCGCAACCGGTGAATTGATCCGTGATTTGGAAGAGGACTACAATTACTCCAACGGCGCCGTTGTCGGTGGAAAATACTATTGCATCCCTTCCTATCAGGGGACGATGTATTCCTTTGATACTACCACTTGGAAGCCTGTGAGCAGCTGTGCCTTTAAGACCCAAGGTACGGTATTGCAGCCCGGCGCAGTATACCATAAAGGTCGTCTCTATTGGGGCGATGCCATGAGCGCTTACTGCTATTCCGTAAAGATCGACAGTGCAACCGGTGTGATCGATAAGAGATCCTTGATCAAGCGGGAAACGAACTTTACCACCACCTGTACGCCGGTGGCCTACGGCGACCGCATCTATCTTGCCGGTCAGGGGGCCGGCGGCGGTTCGGTCAACGTATACGATGCCGAAACTCTGGAGTTGATCTATCAGGCGGTTGGCGCAAGCCAGAAGATCCAGAGTACGCCGATCCTCTATGCCGATAAGGATAGCGGCACGGCTTATGTCTACGTCCAGGAATACGGCGGCAGTGCTATCTATCTCCTCACCGATGACGGCAAACAGACCTCGGGTAAGTTGGAAAAACTGGTAACGCCCACGATTTCCGCCTATGCCTTTGAACAGCTTGCCTGTGATAAGGACGGCGCCTTGTATTGCTCCAACGACAGCGGTAATCTCTTTAAATTCCAAACTACCACGGTGAAAAAGCCGAAGCTGGAAACCGATCTTTCCACGGAACGCGTCATTGAAACGCTTAACAGTCCCGCAGCTCCCCTCAGCGTAAAAGCCGTTTCGGTTGACGGCGGCACCTTGAGCTATCAGTGGCAGACCCGCTCCGTCGGTGGCGGTTGGGTCGATTTGGAAGGGCAAACCGGCGATACCGTTGTCCCGGATACCACGGTCGAAGGAAAATCCTATTATCGCTGCATCGTCACGAACACGCTGGAAGAAAAATCGACCTCCGTCTACAGCAACGAAGCCCAGATCATGGTAGTGGCTGCCGGCAAAGAACAGATCACCGTAAGCTTCCGCCTGATCGGCGCAACGAGATCGACGGAAGCGGTCAACTTCGACGAATCGCCAAACGACTATAAAGGTTCGGAATATGTAACCTGGCATAAGACGAAGCATTATACCATTGAAAACGGCGCAACCGTCGGTGACCTTTTTAAACTGGCCTGTGACGAAGGTGATATCCGCTACGAAGGCTGGGAAAATGACTATATCCGTACGATTTACGCTCCGGAAAGCTGCGGTGGTTATGAACTCTCCGAATTTACCAACGGCCAGTATTCCGGCTGGATGTACACTTTAAATGGCAAGCATGCACCGAAATCTATGCGCACCCAGGATCTTGCCGACGGGGATGTGGTGATTTGGCACTATGCCAATGACTACCGCTATGAGGATGAATCGACGAATCCTGATTCTCCGTATCTCGGTCAGTATTTGAAGGCTCCGGACAGAAACCCCGGCGAAACGGAAACCGATGAAGAAATTGCCAAGCCTGTGATGGATATGATCGCAGCTTTGCCGGAAAACATTACCCTTGCCGATGGTGATGCCATTGCCGCTGCCCGGGCAGCCTACGATAAGCTCACCAAAGAACAGCAGGGATATGTGAAAAACATTGATAAGCTTACCGCAGCGGAAGCTGCTTATGCAGAATTGACAAAGGTGAAGGAAAATCCCTTTACCGATGTAAAAGAAGGCGATTATTTCTTTGATGCGGTTCTTTGGGCCGTAGAAAATAAAGTGACCAACGGCACTTCGGCAACGACTTTTGATCCGGCATTGGCCTGCAACCGCGGTCAGGTGGTGACCTTCCTGTGGCGTGCCGCCGGAGAACCGGCACCTACCGCAACGGATTGCGCATTTACCGATGTAAAAGCCGATGCCTATTACTACAAAGCTGTGCTTTGGGCCGTAGAAAAAGGCATTACCAACGGCGTGAGTGAATCGGAATTTGCTCCGGATGCCGCTGTGACCCGTGGTCAGGCTGTGACCTTCCTCTATCGCTATGCCGGTAAACCGGAAGTGAACGGTGCAATGATCTTTAGCGATGTGGCAGAGGGAGAATATTACTACGATGCCGTGTTGTGGGCTGTTGCCAACAAGATTACCAATGGTATGGGCGACGGTACTTTTGCGCCGGGGGATGTGGTGACGCGAGGGCAGGCAGTGACCTTCCTCTATCGGGCACGCTGAGCCGGGCACGCTAAACGCACAGAACTCGGCAAAATCACCGGTCGCCGACAATGGGCATACGTCTTAGTATAGCCCATTGCCGCCGCCCGGCGAGTTTTACCGAGTTCAGCACGTTTATCGCACCCTTTCCGGGGGGGTCGGATGTGCTAAACGGTTGATACTTGGCAAAATCACCGGTCGCCGACAATGGGCATACGTCTTAGTATAGCCCATTGCCGCCGCCCGGCGAGTTTTACCGAGTTCAGCACATTTATCGCGCCCGGAGTACCTTTGGCGTTAAAAATGGGTCGCTAGCTTGGCTTCTCCTCGAGGAGAAGGCTTGCGGTTTGCCGAAGTTGCTGGTTAGCCAAAGATACGCTAATTTGCATTGCGGAGCAATGCTTCCTTCATGCCTTCCGCAGGAAGGTATTTCATGCCCCGAAGGGGTATTTCATTTCGTCACCTCGCCAAAGGTGAGATTTCACCCTTTTACGGGAAGATTGTATGCTTTTACGCCCTTTGTCGGCGGATAGCTATATTGTTGCCTTTTGTGTGATTTTTTATAGTGAGACCCCGGTGCAGATTGCTTTTGCATTTGCACCGGGGTTTTGCTATTTGAATGATGATGCAGGTTTGAACTTGAGTTTATTTGCCTGCTTTTTTAGTTTAATTGTATTATTGTATACTGATATGCGCAAAAAATGGATAAAAAATTAAAAAAAAAGGGGGTGAATTTTTTGTTAGAAGTGGTATAATTATGGCAGGGAGGTGAAGAAATTGCGTTACGAGGATGAATTTAAAGAAGAAGCACTTCAACTTTCTGATCGGATCGGTGTGAAACGAGCTGCTGCGGAATTAGGCATATCCTGTTCCACACTATCAAGATGGCGCGCAAACCGCAGATCCGAGAACGTAATTCCGTTTTCCGGCGGCAGCCGGCAAGTGATTAGAGATAAAGAGGAATTGCAACGTCTTAAATTCGAAAAGATGCTTCGTGAAGTGCAGAATGCAAATGCAATTTTAGAAGAAGCATTGGCGTCCTTGGATCCGGAATATAATAAAAAATGAGCGGATTCCGGATGATATACGGGCTCTATTGGTTTTTTTTTGTTTATTTTATAAATAATTAGGCCCTTCTAACTCTATCCTTACTCTTTTGAGCTGGACTTTTTACGTGAAATTTAAAAATACTTTGTTTTTCTGTAAAACTATGTCGAATTGGCTGAACTGGCATTGAAATTTGTCGAAACCAGTGGTATACTACCTTTGAAAATGTGATATATGGAGGTTTTGACAATGAAATGTGATTTGAAGAAAATCGGACTTTTTGCAGGCGGCGTTTTATTCGGAACCGCCGGAGTAAAGGTTCTTTCCAGTAAGGATGCAAAGAAGGTATATACGCATACCACTGCTGCTGTTCTTCGGGCAAAAGAAGGTATTATGTCCGTTGTAACGAGAACAAAGGAAAATGCAGAGGATATTCTGGCCGATGCCAAGGATATCAATGAAAAGCAGGCTGCCGAAGATGAAGTTATCATCGAGGATTGCTGCTGTGAAGCAGTTGCTGAAGAAGCCGAAGAAGAAGTCGAAGAAACGACGGAAACCGAAGCGGAATAATTGAAGGACATCATGAGGAGCCGCGACAGCGGCTCTTTGTTTTTCGGAGGCTTGTTATTATGAAGTGCAAAATCATGCATGAATCCCGGGGCAGGATTCGTGTGCATTTGTGTATCCATAGAATAACTTTGGCCCAGGCGGACCTGGCAGAATTTTATTTACGCCAGGTGGAGGGCGTAAAGGATGTGCGAGTATATGACCGCACTTGTGATGTTGTTGTTTTTTATGAAGATCTTCAAGCACGCAGTGATGTGATTCGTGCATTGTCTCTATTCTCCTTTCAAAAGGCGGAATCTATGGACGTTGTTCCGGAACACACCTCCCGTGTGATGAATCGGGAATTTGAAGATAAAATCGTATTTACGATTTTGCGGCGTTATTTAGGGAAGATGTTTCTGCCTTTTCCTGTGCGTTCTGCCATTACGATTTTCCGTTCTTTCCGTTATATCAAAGAAGGATTGACGGCTTTGCTTCACGGCAAATTAGAGGTGGCGGTGCTGGATGCTACGGCAGTGACGGTATCGATTCTTCGCCGTGATTTCAATACCGCAGGATCGGTTATGTTTATGCTCCATATTGGAGAATTGCTGGAAGAATGGACCCATAAAAAATCCGTTGCCGATTTGGCCGGAGCAATGTCTTTAAATGTAGATAAGGTCTGGGTGAAAGACGGAGAACAGGAAACTCTTGTTCCCATCAATGAGGTTCAGGCCGGAGATTGTGTTGTCGTTCGTACCGGCAATATGATTCCTCTGGATGGCAAGGTCATTGGCGGTGAGGCCAGTGTGAATCAGGCTTCTATGACCGGAGAACCCTTGGCTGTAGTTAAAACCGCCGGCAGCTATGTCTACGCCGGTACGGTTGTGGAAGAAGGCGAATGCATTATTTCCGTGGATAAGGTATCCGGCGGAGGGCGCTATGACCGCATCGTGAAGATGATTGAGGAATCGGAAAAGCTGAAATCTACGGCGGAAGATCGGGCTTCCCGGTTGGCGGGTCGCCTTGTTCCTTATACGTTAGGCGGTACGGTGCTGACCTATCTTTTGACACGGAATGTTACGAAAACATTGGCTGTGTTAATGGTGGATTTCTCCTGCGCATTAAAGCTCTCCATGCCTATTGCCGTGCTTTCGGCAATGCGGGAAAGCAGCCAATATCATATTTCCGTAAAGGGCGGCCGCTTTTTAGAGGCCGTGGCCAAAGCCGATACCATTGTATTTGATAAAACCGGTACTTTGACATACGCGGCACCGAAAGTTGAAAAAGTTGTAGCCTTTGGCGGCTATGAGGAAAAGGAAATGCTTCGTTTAGCTGCTTGTCTGGAAGAGCATTATCCTCATTCTCTTGCCAATGCTGTGGTGGAAGCTGCGGAAAAACAAGGACTTTCTCATGAGGAATATCATTCAAAAGTGGAATACGTTGTAGCCCATGGTATTTCCAGTACGGTTGATGGGAAAAAAGTGATCATCGGGAGTTACCATTTTGTTTTTGAAGATGAACATTGCGTGATACCCGCCGGAGAAGAAGGAAAATTCCAGGCACTTCCCAGTGAATATACTCAACTCTATCTGGCATTTTCCGGAGTACTTGTCGCGGTGATCTGTATTTCCGATCCTCTTCGGGAAGAAGCAAAAGATGCCATTGCAGCGCTGCATGATTGCGGTATTAAAAAAGTTGTAATGATGACCGGAGATAATAAAAAGACCGCAGCGGCAGTGGCTGCGGCGGTCGGTATCGATGAGTTTCATGCTGAAGTGCTGCCGGAAGATAAAGCAAGCTTTGTTCGTGCAGAGCATGACGCCGGCCGCTGTGTGATTATGATCGGTGACGGTGTAAACGACACTCCGGCATTGTCTGAAGCGGATGTCGGAATTGCCATTAATACCGGTGCTGCCATTGCCAAAGAAATTGCCGATATTACCATTGCTTCGGAAGATCTTTTTGAACTGGTAACACTGCGTAAGCTTAGTGAAGCATTGATGGAGCGGATCCATCATAATTATCGTTTTATTGTCGGTTTCAACTTTATGCTGATCCTTTTGGGGGTCGGCGGGGTGATTCAGCCTACGACTTCTGCGTTGTTCCATAATATGTCGACGTTGGGGGTGGGGTTGAAGAGCATGACCAACCTCCTTCCTTGAGGGCGCTAAACCGCTGATATCCGGCAAAACCTTTGGGGAGCAGCCCTCCGGGTACAAGAAGTACACCTCCGGGTTGCTCCCCAAATTTTTTACCGGATCTAAGCGGTTTATCGTCCTCAGAGTTACTTTTTCCGTGATGCGCGGGCGCTAAACCTTCTGGTATGCGGTAAAACTTTTGGGTAGCGGTCTTCCATGTACAAGAAGTACACCTCCGGGTTGCTCCCCAAATTTTTTACCGGATCTAAGTGGTTTATCACCCTCAGAGTTACGTTTGTCCGTAATGCGCGGATGCGAAACCTCTGGTATCCGGCAAAACTTTTTGGGAGCAGCCCTTTGGGTACGAGAAGTACGCCTTTGGGTTGCTCCCCAAATTTTTTAGCCTTTTTATTTATTTGCAACGGAATGATGCGAGTTTCACTTTTGGAAGAAATTTGTCGAATATTTTTGTTGATAGCAAATTCATGACTGCTTTTCGTGGATTCTTTTGTTTTACCCTTGATTTCTTTGCCGTTGCATGATAAAATAAACCGTATATATTCAGTATATTATGGTGGAATCGTATGCAATACGATAGAATGGGAAACCTATGTGGCAGAGTCCCTTTGCCACAGGTTTTTCGGCGCGTTATGCACCTGCGCCGCTAGAAACAGGATTATTTTATAAGAGGAGCTATAAGATGAAGTACGAAGTAAAAAGAGATGTTGTTAACGAAGCGGAGCTTACCATTACCGTGGATACGGAAACCGTGGCAAAAGCCGTGAATAAGGCTTATTTGAAAATTGCAAAACAGGTAGATATTCCCGGCTTCCGCAAAGGTAAGGTACCGAAATTTGTATTGGAACAGAAAATCGGTGTTGCTCCCATTTTGGAAGAAGCAGCAGAAATTATGATGGGGCCTGCCTATGCTCAGGCAATCTCCGAAGAAGGTTTGAATCCTGTTGCTCGTCCCGAAGTGGAAATCGTTACCCTTGGTGAAGATGAAGAATTCGTATTCAAAGCCAAGACCATCCTTCAGCCCGAACCGAAACTCGGCGAATACAAAGGTCTGAAACTGACGAAGACCGAAGTCAATATCACAAAAGAAGATGTTGATGCTCAGATCGATCGTACCTTGGATCGTCACAGCAAGATGATCAATGTTGAAGACGGCATTGTAGAAGATGGCGATATCGTTATGATCGATTACAAAGGTTCCATCGACGGCGAAGAATTTGCCGGCGGTTCTGCGGAAAACTATCCTTTGGGCATTGGCAGCGATACCTTTATCCCCGGTTTTGAAGAACAGCTCAAAGGCCATAAAGTTGGCGAAGATGTAAAAGTGGAAGTAACCTTCCCCGAAGATTATCATGCCGAAGACCTCAAAGGCAAACCTGCTGTATTTGATGTGCATATCAAAGAAGACCGCAAAAAACAGCTGCCGGAATTGACCGACGAATTTGTAAAATTGATCTCTCCGGTTGAAACCGTTGCTGAATATAAAGAACATGTTGAAAGTGAACTGAAAGACCAGGCAGAAAGAACTGCCAAAGATGATTTGAAAAACCAGGCGATCGATGCTTTGCTGGAAATCACTGATGTTGTGATTCCCGATGTTATGATCGATGAAAAAGTGGACAGCTTTATCACCGACATGAACACTCGCTTGAGCCAGCAGGGTCTTGATCTTGACCAGTACCTGAAATATATCGGTAAAACCATGGAAGAACTGAGAGAAGAAAACCGCCCCGCTGCCGAACGTGCAGTGAAAACGGAAGTAGCTCTTCTCGAAGTTGCAAAACAGGAAAATATTGAGGCAGAAGAAGTTGACACCGATGCTGAAATTGCCAAAGTTGCTTTGATGACAAACTCCAAAATCGAAGATATCAAAGCCCGCTTGATGGAAAATGGTCAGTTCAGTGTCTTGGTATTCTCCATCTTGCTCAAAAAAGCCATTGAATTCCTTGTTGAAAATGCTGAAATTACCGTTGGCGAAAAGAAGGAAGAAGCTGCCGACGCGGAATGATGTATAATACCTTGGTAAAAGCGATATAATCATTTCAGGATAAGGAGGAAAAAATGGCGTATAATTATAATGTACCTTACGTAATTGAACAGACGAGCAGAGGCGAAAGAAGCTATGACATTTATTCCCGTCTGCTCAAAGACCGCATCATTTTTCTTGGCTCCGCCGTTGACGATACGGTAGCTAATCTGATTATTGCTCAGATGCTGTTCCTGGAAGCCGATGATCCCAAAAAGGATATCTGTTTTTACATCAACAGTCCCGGTGGTTCTATCACTGCCGGTATGGCCATTTATGATACGATGAACTATATCAAATGCGATGTCTCCACGATTTGTGTGGGGATGGCTGCCAGCATGGGTGCGTTTTTGCTTTGTGCCGGTGCCGAAGGCAAACGCTTTGCGCTGCCCAACAGCGAAATCATGATCCACCAACCCTCCGGCGGCACCCAAGGCCAGGCTACGGATATTGAAATCCAGGCAAAACGCATTTTAAGAATGAAAAAAGATCTCAATGAGATCCTGGCAAAAAGAACCGGGAAGAGCCTTGAACAGATCGGCATTGATACGGAGCGCGACAACTTTATGTCTGCGAAGGAAGCTATGGAATACGGATTGATCGACCGTGTGATCGAAAATCGCTAAGGAAGCAGGGATATATTTATGGCAGATAAAAATAAACCAATGATCCCTACCTGCTCTTTTTGCGGGAAAAGCGCAGACGAAGTTCGTAAATTGATTGCCGGTCCCGGGGTAAATATTTGTGACGAATGTGTCAGCCTTTGCGAGCAGATCGTAGATGAATCCGTTGAAGATGAGCATGAATCTGATTTGGATTTTGATGCCCTGCCAAAGCCGAAGGAATTGGCAGCCTGTCTTGATGAATATGTGATCGGTCAGGATGAAGCAAAAAAGGTTCTTTCTGTCGCTGTATATAACCACTATAAACGTATTGGCGTTAAAATTGAAGATGATGTTGAATTGCAAAAATCCAACATCCTTCTTGTTGGTCCTACGGGTACGGGGAAAACATTATTGGCCCAAACTTTGGCGCGTTTTCTTCATGTTCCTTTTGCCGTGGCAGATGCAACCACTTTGACCGAAGCCGGTTATGTTGGTGAAGACGTTGAAAATATCTTGCTCAAATTGATTCAGGCCGCGGATTTTGATACCGATGCGGCTTCTCGTGGTATTATCTATATTGATGAAATCGATAAGATCTCCAAAAAATCGGAAAACGTTTCGATTACCAGAGATGTCAGTGGTGAAGGTGTTCAGCAGGCCTTGCTGAAAATTTTGGAAGGAACCGTTGCTTCGGTACCGCCTCAGGGGGGCAGAAAACATCCTCACCAGGAATTGATTCAACTGAATACAACGAACATCCTCTTTATCTGCGGCGGCGCTTTTGACGGCCTTGACAAGATTGTACAAAAACGCCTGGGCAGTGGTGTTATGGGTTTTGGTGCTGACATCAAAGAAAAAAAAGAAGATATTGGGGAAATTCTCGCCAATATCTTGCCGGAGGATTTATTAAAGTTTGGTTTGATTCCGGAATTTGTTGGACGTTTGCCGGTGCTTGGCAAACTGACGCCGTTGGATGAAGCAGCTCTTGTCCGGATTTTGAAAGAACCGAAAAATTCTTTGACAAAGCAGTATAAAGCACTCTTTGCCATTGACGGTATTGAACTGGAGTTTGAAGATGAAGCTCTGGAAGCCATTGCCGCAACGGCGATGAAACGCAATACCGGCGCCCGTGGACTCCGGGCGATTATGGAAGACCTTATGGGCGGTTTAATGTTTGAACTGCCCAGCCGCACGGATGTGAAAAAAGTCATTATTACCGCCGATTTTGTTCGGGATGGTAAAGAACCGAAACTGACTCTAAAGCGTACCCGGCGTAAAACAGTGAAAACCGATGAAGCTGCGGCAAATGAAGAATAAAATGTATTTTAAAACCCGATCCTCTGCTTTTCAGAGAATCGGGTTTTGTATTGTCTTGATTTTAATGCTCTTGAGATAAGGGCGTTTTTTTTGTATGGTGATGTACTTTTCGCTGATTGACTTTTGCGATGATTTTCTTTTCCATAACTGGACCGTAACGCCAGGAAAGGGCGAACAGCACGATGACAAAAAGGGCGGAAGAAACGTAACTCCAGGACGGAATTGCAAAGACACTGATGCCGACAAGGCAATTGAGAGTCAATCCCCAGGGGCGTCCCAGGGCTGCGGCAAGGATGAAATATTTCCATTTGATGTTTACCAGACCGGCAACATAACAAAGAATGTCATCGGGGAAGAAGGGGAAGAAAAACATGATGAATAATAGCAGGTTTTTACGTTCCTCAAAAGATTTAATGTATTTATCCAGTTTGTGTTTATTAAGGAATAACTCTAACAGCGGGCGCCCCAGATACCGGGCAAGAGCAAAGCTGATACAGGATCCGAGAACCGTGGCCAGGGTGCAGATGAGCATGGTGGGGCCGAAGCCGAAAAGCATGGCCGATGCTACAACGATAATGCCGCCAGTGGCAGGAATAAATATGACACCAAAAAGCTGTAATGCAAAAACAATAGCATATGCTTTTGCGCCGTAGCTTTCAATATAGGCAATCAGTGCGTTGGGATCGTGAAGCAGAGATCCCAGACCGGCATGAAAAAACCAACCGATAGCAAATCCAATAATGCCCAGAAATATAGCAAAATATAGGATAGGGACAATCCGGTATTTTAATAATTTTTGATAAAGTGACATGGCAACCTCGTATTTATGATTTAAACACAGGATAGCAAAAAATTTCTACAACCGAATGACGGAAATGTGTTGCTTTTTTGACTATTGAAGTAAAGGTTCTTTATCCAGAAGAAAAAGCTCCTCTATCGTTGTGTCCAGGCTTTTTGCTATATGGTAAGCAAGTTCCAGAGAAGGGTTTGTATGATTTTTTTCGATACGGCAGATCGTTTCTCTACTGACGCCGCAGCGATTGGCAAGGTCTTGTTGGGACATATTGAGCGTAAAGCGGTATTCCCTGATTTTGTTTTTCATAGTCCATCTCCATGTGATTAATATGCCATATTATGTGAAAATTATATCACAATTTATGGAAAATACAAGGTATTTTCCCGGAAACGATTGAATTTTTTTTTGTTTTACGATATGATATAATACACTACACTAAGAAGTTTTTATGAAATGATAATAGATGGAGGATGAGATTGTGCAAAACAATGATCATGAAAAAAAACGGGATGCCTTAATTGCGGCTCCTTCGGAAAAACAGTCCGCCTCTGCGGATCCATATAGTGAAACCGTTGATTCTTCGGATGTACTTCGCCATGCTTGTTTTCAGATGCCGGTGCTTCCTTTGCGCGGTGTATTGGTATTGCCCCACGCTGTGGTTCAGCTTGATGTAGGTCGTGAAAAAAGCATTCAAGCCATTAATGAAGCCAATAGCCGTGAAGGAAAAGAAATTATTTTGGCGATGCAAAAGGATATCCATGTGGATGATCCTACCTTTGATGACATTCATCACGTTGCTACCATTGCCACGATCAAACAGGTATTGCGTCCTACCGGTGGAACGCTGCGCATTGTTGTGGAAGGGTTGTATCGAACACGGATTTTGCGTTTGACCGATGAGAATCGGTATTTCCTTGGCGAAGCCGTGCAATTGGAAATGCCCGGCCAATATACGGAGACAATGTCCGGTGAGGTTTATGCCAGAAAAGTTGTAAAGGAATTTGAAAACTTTGCGGTTTTGGCAAAGCGCGTGCCGGCGGAGATTTTAGCAACGGTACTTTCCGTGGAAGATCACAGTGCCATTGCAGATCTTGTTGCTGCTCAGGTTCTGACAAAGCTTTCCGAAAAACAAAAATTCCTGGAGATCATTGACGTTGAGGAGCGTTTAAAATTTTTGTTGGAGTCCATGGCTCGGGAAGTGGATATTCTCGATCTTGAACGAAAGATCGGCAATGAAGTTCGCAAACAAATGGAGAAAAACCAGAAGGAATACTATCTCCGGGAACAGATTCGCGTCATCAATAAAGAGTTGGGTGAAGATGAATCCAAGGATGAAGAGTGCATGAATTACCGGGATCAGGTGAAAGCTGCCGGTATGCCTAAGGCTGCGGAAGAAAAAACCTTGAGGGAAATTGACCGATTGCAAAAAACCCCGTCTATGGCCGCAGAAGTGTCGGTATTGCGCTCCTATATCGATTGGATGCTTGATATTCCATGGAAAGAGCAAACCGAAGATCAGCTGGATTTGAAACGTGCCGAAGAAATTCTCAATGAAGACCATTATGGTCTCGAAGATGTGAAAGAACGTATTTTGGAATACCTCGCCGTTTGCCAGTTGGCTCAGGATATCAAAGGACCTATTTTATGCCTTACAGGACCTCCCGGAGTTGGGAAAACTTCTTTGGCAAAATCCGTTGCCAGGGCTTTAGGGCGAAACTTCGTCCGGATGTCTCTCGGCGGTGTAAAAGATGAAGCGGAGATCCGCGGGCACCGTCGCACTTATATCGGTTCTATGCCGGGGCGAATCTTGCAGAATATGAAAACTGCCGGATCGGTGAATCCGGTATTCCTCCTCGACGAGGTCGATAAATTAGGCAATGATTACAAAGGAGACCCTTCCTCTGCCTTATTGGAGGTTTTGGATCCGGAACAAAATGATACCTTTGCCGATCATTTTATTGAAGTACCCTATGATCTTTCCAAGGTTTTATTTATCACCACGGCGAATGTAAAAAGTAATATTCCCAGGCCTCTTCTTGATCGTATGGAAGTCATTGAGCTTAGCGGCTATACCGAAGCAGAAAAATTAAATATTGCCAAAAGACATTTGCTTAAAAAAGAACTGGCAAATCATTGCATTGCCGAAAAACAGCTTAAAATTTCAGACAGCGCTTTACGTCAATTGATTCGGGAATACACCAGAGAAGCCGGTGTCCGTAATCTTGATCGTGTTTTGGCAAAGCTTTGTCGTGTCGCTGCCCGTAAGCTTGTCTCGGAAGATGTTTCTTCGATCAGCGTAACCGTGCGCAACCTTCATGATTTTCTTGGTGCACCCAAATTTATTCGCGAAAAAGCCGCCGGAAAAAATGCGGTAGGTATTGTGAATGGCCTTGCCTGGACAGAAGTGGGCGGTGAGATCTTACAGGTTGAAGTGCAGTCTTTGCCCGGCAGCGGTAAAATTCAGCTTACCGGTCAGCTTGGCGATGTCATGAAGGAATCCGCCCAGGCTGCTCTGACCTATGTTCGCTCGATAGGAAAGAGCTTGGGCTTGAAACCTCATTTTGAAGAAAAGATTGACTTGCATATCCATGTTCCCGAAGGTGCGGTGCCCAAAGACGGCCCCTCTGCCGGTGTAACGATGGTAACGGCAATTACCTCCCGGCTCAGCAACAGAAAAGTTCGCGGAGATATTGCCATGACCGGCGAAGTAACACTTCTCGGCAGAGTGTTGCCCATCGGCGGCGTGAAAGAAAAGGTTTTGGCTGCTTTTGGAGCGGGTATCACCACCGTAATTATGCCGAAAGAAAACGAACGTGATCTTGAAAAGATTCCGGAGGAAATTCGGGAGAAAATGACATTCCATTTTTGCAGCCATGTGGATGAAGTTTTAAAATTGGCCTTGGTTGATAAATCGGAGAAAGCCGAAAAAACAGAAAATGCGGAGAAGGCGATATGAAAATAAAAAAGGCGGAGCTTGCAATTACCGCTGCTTGGCAAAAACAATATCCGGAAATTTTGGCGATTGATGTTGTATTGGCAGGTCGTTCAAATGTTGGAAAATCTTCCCTGATTAATCGCTTGATTAACCGAAAGAATCTTGCCCGTACCAGTTCCAGTCCGGGGAAAACTCGTACCATCAACTTTTATCGAATTGATGATCGTTGGTTCTTTGTGGATCTTCCCGGTTACGGCTATGCCAAGGTCAGTAAAAGTGAGCGGGATTCCTTCCAGAAAATGGTTGATGAATATCTTGCCGCAGATCGTCCTCGCGTAATTTGGCAAATCGTTGATTTACGTCATCCGCCTACGGCGTTGGATCTGCAAATGAATTCCTTTTTACGTTCCAAAGGATTGCCCTTTTTGGTCGTTGCAACGAAAGCGGATAAATTGAGCAACAATGAAATTGCAAAGAATAAAGCTGTAATGCGCCGAGAATTGGATTTGAAAGAAGATGAGCTGATTATTTTCTCTTCTCAAAATGGCAGAGGAAAAGAAGAGCTTTTAAATAAGATCGAAGCGTACCTTAGTGGAAAAGAATAACACCTCGGCTATAAATGGATGCCGCCGGTTATGATGCCGGCGGTATTTTTCTACTCGTTTTTCTTCTTCGGCGGTTGTCGGTGCGTCCCATTGCTTCTGCTGTTAGCGTAAAAATCAATGCCAAGACAAGCGGCGGGATCGCTTGAAAGGTACTGTCACATGGAAGTATCAGCTTGTGACTGAAATAAATGATTGCACCGATTATTATGGTGGTGAAAAAGATGCTGCCCCCTTTGACGGATGAAAAACGTCCGTAAATATTACCTGTTACTATGCCGATAACGGGGAAATATCCATACCAGATACCGGGTATCATATAAGCAGCCAGATAGTCGTTTGCAATACAGAACAGTGCGGAAAGAAACAGGATCCCTAAGCTGACCGAAAGAAGCAATTTCAATAGGTTTTTCATTGGCGTCGATCTCCTTATTTTTTTGCAGATATATGTAGAAAATAATATATTTTTCCGAGGAAAGTCCTTTTCAGCCACACAAATTTGTGGTATACTGAAAAGGATATTAAACTGGCATTTTATTGCATCCCATGCTAAAATGCCCTGTTGAATTCGATTTGAAAGCTTTTGCTTTTTCGATATTAAAGGAGGAACTGCTCATGGCAGGAGAATTAAAATCAGTTTATGATCCGAAGGAAGTAGAAGAAAAGTGGTATCATATCTGGGAGGAAAAGAAATATTTCCATGCAGATGTCAATGACGATAGAGAATCGTTCTGCATCGTGATTCCGCCTCCCAATGTTACCGGACAGCTTCACATGGGGCATGCCCTTGATGAAACTCTCCAGGATATTTTAGTTCGTTATAAAAGAATGGCAGGATTCAATACCCTTTGGGTCCCCGGTACTGACCATGCCGGCATTGCTACCCAGGCAAAGGTCGAAGAACAGCTTCGCAAAGAAGGCACTTCCAAAGAAGAGCTGGGTCGCGAGGCTTTTCTGGAAAGAGCCTGGGAATGGAAGGATAAATACCATAACCGTATTGTAACACAGCTGAGAGGTTTGGGTACTTCCTGTGACTGGGAAAGAGAACGTTTTACGATGGACGAAGGTCTCTCCCGTGCCGTGCGTGAAGCCTTTGTGACCTTCTATGAAAAAGATTTGATCTATCGTGATAAATATATCGTTAACTGGTGCCCCAAATGCCATACGACGATTTCGGATATCGAGGTTGAGCATGAAGAAGAGGAAGGCCGTCTGTGGACCATTCGCTACAAAGTGAAGGATGCCGATGACTATTTGACGGTAGAAACAACACGGCCGGAAACGATGTTTGGGGATACTGCCGTTGCTGTAAATCCCAAGGATGAACGTTTTGGTAAATATGTCGGGAAAACGGTGTTGATGCCTATTACCAATAAAGAAATTCCGGTTGTTGCCGACGATTATGTTGATATGGAATTTGGTACCGGCGCCGTTAAAATTACGCCCTTCCACGATCCTAACGACTTTGAAGTAGGTCTTCGTCATCATTTGCCTCAGGTGGAAGCCATTAACCTTGATGCAAAAATGACGGATATTTGCGGAAAATATGCCGGAATGGATCGGTATGAATGTCGTGAAGCCATGTTGAAGGAATTGAAGGAACTCGGTTGCGGCGGCGATGAACGTGTGCATGTTCACGCAGTAGGTCATTGTTATCGCTGTGGCACTACGGTAGAACCTCTGATTTCCAAGCAGTGGTTCCTGAGAATGAAACCCTTGGCCGAGCCGGCCATTAAAGCCGTGGAAGACGGCGATACCCGGTTTGTGCCTTCTCGTTTTGATAAAGTATATCTTGGTTGGATGGAAAATATCCGTGATTGGTGCGTTTCCCGTCAGCTTTGGTGGGGACATCGTATTCCCGTATGGTATTGCGATGATTGCGGTGCCGAAATTTGCGTTCGTGAAGATCCTACCGTTTGCCCTCATTGCGGTTCTGCTCATATTCATCAGGATGAAGATGTGCTTGATACCTGGTTTTCTTCGGCAATGTGGCCCTATTCAACTTTGGGTTGGCCGGACAAAACGCCGGAAATGGAAAAATATTTTCCCAACTCCGTTCTGGTTACCGGTTGGGATATTATCTTCTTTTGGGTTGCCAGAATGATCTTCTCCTCTCTGTTCCATACCGGAAAGGCTCCCTTTAAAGATGTTCTAATCCATGGCCTGGTTCTGGATGCCCAGGGACGAAAAATGAGTAAATCTTTAGGGAACGGCATTGATCCTTTGGAAAAAATTGCCAGCCACGGTGCAGACTCCCTTCGCTTTATGTTAGTAACAGGGAATACCCCCGGTAATAATCTGCGCTTTCGAGATGAACGTCTTGATGGTAGCCGTAATTTTGCCAATAAGATCTGGAATGCCAGTCGTTTCGTGCTGATGAATCTGGAAGGCTATGAAGATGGCGCCTGGGACGACGATGCTTTGACCCTTCATGATCGCTGGATTCTTTCGCGGTTGAATCAGACTGCTGCTGCGACCCGATTGAACCTGGATCGTTATGAGCTTGGGGAAGCTGCCCGGGGCATTTATGAATTTATTTGGGATGATTTCTGCGATTGGTACGTGGAACTTTCCAAAAACGCTCTTTACAAGGGAACCGATGCCGAACGCCTTCACAGCCAGCGCGTTATCGTTTATGTGTTACGCAGCGCTTTGGAATTGCTTCATCCCTTTATGCCTTTTATTACCGAAGAAATCTGGCAGAAGCTGCCTCATGACGGTGAAACGATCGTATTGGCACCTTATCCTGATTTTGAAGAAGCCTTTGATGATCAGGATGCCGCAGCGGATATGGGAATGATGATCGATATGATCAAAGCATTACGTAACCTTCGTGCGGAAATGAAAGTTCCTTTGGGACAGAAAGCCAAAGTGATTTTGGCTGCCGATGAACGGGAAAAAGAAATTATTTCGGAAAATGCCGGTTACTTAGATAAGATGGCCGCCATTGACGAAGTGGAATTTATTGCCATGAATGATGAAGCTCCCAAAGGTGCAGCGGCTGCGATTCTTGGGGATATCCGCATCTACCTGCCTTTGGCTGGATTGATTGATATGGATAAAGAAAAGGCGCGCTTGGAAAAGGAAATGGCTAAGACGGAAAAAGAAATTGCCCGACTCAGCGGTAAGCTTTCCAACGAAGGCTTTTTGGCAAAAGCTCCGGCAGAAGTTGTTGAAGGTGAAAAAGTTAAATTAGCCGATGCCGAAAAACGTCTTGCCGGTTTTAAAGAAACTTTAGCGATTTTAGAAGAGGTCTGATACATCATGATGGACTACAAAGAATCTCTTGTTTATTTAAGAGATCTTACCAAATTTGGCTTTAATTTTGGTCTTGACCGGGTAAAGGAGCTGTTGCGCCGTTTGGGAAACCCGGAAAAGACAATGACCTATATTCATGTTGGCGGTACCAACGGTAAAGGCAGCGTTACTTCGATGCTTTGTTCGATGCTTATGGCCGCCGGAGAAAAACCGGGGATGTTTACATCCCCGCATCTCCATTCTTATCGGGAGCGTTTTCGCATTGGCGGTGTGAAAATATCCCATGAAGATGTTGCCCGTTGTTTGAACGATATCAAACCTCATATTGAAGCAATGATGGAAGCCGGCTTTGAACAGCCTACGGAATTTGAAGTCAATACGGCCATGGCCTTTTATTACTTCGCACAGAAAGGCGTAAAGGTTGCCGTGATGGAAGTCGGTATGGGCGGCGAGATCGATGCAACCAATGTGATTGAAAAAGTAAAAGTGGCGATACTTGTGAATGTTGCCCTTGAGCATACGGAATACCTTGGCGATACAAAGGAAAAAATTTGTTTGACGAAATCCGGCATCATCAAAAAAGATTGTCATTTCGTAACCGGATGTCAGGAAGAATCGCTTCAGGAAATCCTTGCCAAACGGGTAGAGGAAGAAGGTGCCAGGGATCTTTCCGTAATGGAAAAAGATTTTTCCGGTAAGTTTGAAAGTGAAACTGCCGACGAACAGTATTTTACCTATCGTGATGCGGATGTGATTTATGGGCATCTTTGCCTGCCCTTGATGGGGCGGCATCAGATTGGCAATGCTGCTATCGCAGTACGTGCTGCCCGGCTTTACGGTTTGAATGAAGCTGCCATTCGCAAGGGGTTGGCGGCAACAACATGGCCTTGTCGGTTGGAAAAGGTTTCCTTAAATCCTTTAACCATCATCGACGGTGCCCATAATGATCACGGTATGGCAGTGCTGACTTCCTATTTGAAGGAGCATTACGCAAACCGTCAGATCATTGTGCTTATCGGTATGCTTGCCGATAAAGAACGTGAAAAGGCCATCGCTTTGCTGGGGCCTTTGACCAGCAAAGTTGTTGTGACGAAACCCAATAGCCCCAGAGCCGGTGATTATGAAATGATCGCCGAGTTCTTTAAACCCTATTGCAAAGATATTTATTTAGAAGAAAATATTCCCGAAGCCTGCCGCAAGGCTCAGGCATTGGCAAAAAAAGCAGGCAGTAACAGCTTGCTTCTGATTACTGGTTCTCTGTATATGGTTGCCGATGCCAGAGGCTATCTCCTCGGGATCGAAAGTGAATGATATGGATCGCAAATTGATTCTCGCCTCGGCTTCTCCTCGCCGCAGGGAATTGCTGGAAAGACTACAACTGAATTTTACGGTGCAGCCGGCTGATATTGATGAAAGCCGGTTCCCCAATGAAGATGCTGCTTCCTATCCATTGCGCACAGCGATAAAAAAAGCAATGGCTGTTGCCGAAAAGGAAGAAAATGCTCTTGTATTGGCGGCCGACACTGTGGTGGTTCTTGATGATGATATTCTTGGAAAACCCAAGGATGCGGACGAAGCCAAAGCGATGCTTCATCGTCTGGAAGGACGTGAGCATATTGTGATCACCGGTATAGGGATCGTCGATACCAACACCGGCAGAACGCTTAGTGCCGTGGAGCAGACCATTGTGTATTTTTATCCTTTAAGTGATGAAGAGATTGATGCTTACGTCGCGACCGGAGAGCCTTTGGATAAAGCCGGGGCCTATGGAATCCAGGGAATTGGTTCTTTATTGGTTCGACGGATCGAAGGCGATTATTTCAATGTAATGGGTCTGCCGGTGAGCAAGCTTTATCGGTTGCTCCTGAAGTTGGATGCAGATATTCTGAAAAAAACCGAATTTTGACACGGATTTGTCGCAAAGGTAGGTTTAAAATATGTTAGAATTTATCAAAAGATGGAAATACTTAGGGCTTATCGTTCTCCTGATTTTATTGCTGCTTTTAGCACGGAGCTGCGGACAAAGCGATACCGTATCTTCGGCTGAAGGGGCTACAAAAGAAGCCTGGGCTCCGATTTCTGCCATTGGTGATTTCTTTGGGAATATCTTTGATTTCTCCACGAAGAAAAGCTTGCAGAAGGAAGTAGACTCTCTGAATAAGGAGCTGGCGGAAGTTAAGACGGAAAGCCAAATCTCCGGTGATGTGGAAGCGGAAAATAAAAAGCTTCGTCAGTTGCTGGATTTAAAAGAAAGCTATACCTCCGGTTGGACAACGGTGGCCGCAGAGGTTACCGGCCGTGAAGCGGACAATTGGTATGAAAAGCTTACCATCAATAAAGGCAGTAAAGATGGGATCGCCGAAGGCATGGCGGTTGTAGATCAAAACGGTCTTGTGGGTAAGATTGTTAACGTCACAAAAAATACTGCCGATGTACAGTTGATCGTTGATTCCGGCGGTGCTCTTGGGGGCATGATGCAGAAAAGCAGCATTGAAGGTGTTCTTCAAGGCATCGGCGGCGGAAAAGGTCTGATCTCAATGACGAAGCTGCCTTACAACGCGGATATTCAGCTGAATGATGTCGTTGTGACTTCCGGTGTTGGCGGAGTATTTCCTGCCGGTTTGCTTGTCGGTACGGTAGCGAAGGTAAATACTTCCGCCGATGGTCTTAGCAAAGAAGCGATCATCCAGCCCTATGTAGATTTTAATGATCTTGCTTTCGTGTTGGTGATCCATGCCAAAACCGAAGAAGAAATCGCTCAGGAAAAGCAAAATGCAGCGAGCAACAGCGACAGTTCCTCTACGGGAACGGACAGCAGCAATTCGGATGCTTCCGGCTCCGATAACAGTGGGAACAGCAGTTCCGACACGACCGATAGTAACAGGGGAGGCAATAACGAATGATGCGATATGTCATTCCCTATTTGATTTACAGCCTTGCCGCCTTGGCCTGTATCTTTTTGCAATCGGAAATGTTTTCCCATTTGCAGATCTTTAATGCTAAGCCGGATCTGTTGTTGCTGGTCGTGTTGATGAGTTCGCTGAAAACCGATTGGAAAAACGGCATTGCGGTAGGTTTGTTAATGGGATTTTGGATCGACCTGCTTACCGGAGGTTATTTCGGTTCGAACATGGTGGTATATGCTTTAATCGGTGGTGGTGCCGGCGTACTGGGGCAACGTTTCCCTAACCGCACTTACGAAGGATATTTTTTCCTTTCGGTATTGGCTTCGCTTCTTTCCGGTTTCCTGATGCTTTTTGTCTTTCAGTTGGTGGGCGCAAACCCGCCGGTGGGACAAAGCATCGCCGGAATCATTTTGCCGATGACCTTTTATACCAGTTTGATTGCGTTTCTTTTCCTCCCTGTTGTTTGGATTCATCGCCATCGCTCAGGAAGAAAGATTGGCCGCATCGACCTTCTTGGGAATGGTGTGATTTTTGTTCGAGGCAATGAAAAGGTCGATATGAAAAATCTGGCGGCTTATCGTGCCAGAGAAAAACAGCGTAAAATGCAGCATAAGCGAGAAGATCGCCGTCGGCATTACGATAAAAAGAAAAAAGTTGCCGCTGCCACAGCGCGGAAAAAAAGTGCAAATCGACGCAGCAGTGGTCAAAGCCACGGACAACGGCCGAGCTATCACTCTCGTTCCGGGAATAGCCGTCCGCCGCAGCAAAAACGTACAACACCACCGCGAAAGTCGAAATCCAATCCGCAAAGTCGTTCTTCGAATCAGAATGGACGCAGGAGAAGATAAATGTTGAAAATGAAAGGGCCCGCCGGGGCCACTGCAGCTCAAGAAAAAATTAATAAAAGATTAATGGTGATCTACCTTGTGATCATATTGCTTTTTGTGATCCTTGTGGGAAGACTTTTCTTTATGCAGGTGATCAAAGGCGGGGACTATACTGCCCGTTCGGAAAGTAATATTTATCGTACGATCACATTGCCGGCACGGCGTGGTACGATCTATGATCGCAACGGTAACGTTCTTGCCAGCTCTCAGCCATATATGAGTATTCAGGTCTATCCCAACGAAGTTGAGGATGCCGAAGCTTTGGCAGAAAACCTTTCAGAGTTGTTTAGTCGCGATGATATTTTTGAGACGGAACAGTCTGCCAGAGAAACCATTGCTCATTCTACACTTTCGGAAACCATTGACGAAGTTAATCGGGAGATTGAAGCACAGAAACAGGAAGAACAGGCCGCTGCCGAAGCTGCCGCCAAAGAAAATGGCGCAAACCAAACAACAACGGATAAGGTGAAAAATCAAACCGATGGCAGTAATGATAATTCGGCTGCTACGGAAGAAAATGATGTTAATGCCGCCAATGGGTCGCTTACGGCAAATACAAAAGCCACTCCCGATGAAGTATACGAGATCATTAAGAATGGTTTGGGGTCTTATGCAGCGATTACGGTGCGTACCTATACCTATGATGTCGGTGTGACCATCGCCGAGATTGTTGCGGAAAACTCGGATAAATTCCCCGGAGTTTATGTTTCCGAAGAACCGATGCGCAGTTATCCTTACGGTTATTACCTTGGTCATGTTTTGGGAACCGTAGGGAGTATTACTGAATCTCAGCTGGAAAAAATGAGCGCCTATGGCTATAAAATTTCCGATACCGTTGGGCAAAGCGGTTTGGAAAGCTATTATGAATATCATACCGAAGGCGGAAAGGTTTATAGCCTCAGTGGGGAAGATGGAAGCCGCGTGGTAGAGGTTGACGCGAAAAATAATATCATTGATGTTATTTCTGAAGAAGCACCGGTTGCCGGGAATTCTTTGCAGCTGACCATTGATTTGAATACCCAGATGCATATGGAGGATTCCCTCAAACGTACGATTCAGGGCATTCACAGCGGCACTCCGAAATGTATCGGCGGGTCTGCCGTGATGCTGGACGTTGAAACCGGTGGTGTGATTGCCATGGCCAGCGCACCGTCGATTGACCCCAATGACTTTGCCCGGGGGCTGACAACGGAGGAAGCCAACTATTATTTTAATGAAAAAAGAAAACCGCAGATGAATCGGGCCATTACCGCGGGTTATCCCTCCGGCTCCACCTTTAAGATTATGACCGCAACGGCAGTGTTGAAAGCAGGGATTTCTCCCAACGATTCCGTCGTTTGTTCTGAGGCTACGCGAAAAGACCCTTTGGCCAAATGCCATAACTGCGGTACGGTTGATCTCTATACCGCAATTAAGCGCAGCTGTAATATCTATTTCCAGAAAATGGCTGCAAGAGTTGGTATTGAGGGCATGGTGGATATGGGGTTGAAATATGGCTTTGGCCAGAAAACCAATATTGACCTTCCTTCGGAAAACAGCGGTTTGCTGCCTACACCGGAATGGAAAGCTCAGAATAATACCGGTTGGGAAAAAGAATGGCATATTTATGATACCTACTATATGGCAATGGGGCAGGGGGCTACCGTGGATACGGTATTGCAGTTGGCCTGCTACGTTTCGACCATTGCCAGCCATGGCAAACGCATGGAACCTTATCTGTGTCAGTCTATTTTGGATGATGACGGTAACGTGCTTAAGAGCCATGAACCAAAGGTCGTAGATACCATTGAAATGGATGATAGCCTTTGGGATGCCATTACCCAGGGGATGAAGGGCGTTGTCAGCGATGACGGCGGTACGGCTCGAAATCTTTTCAGCAGCTTGCCCTCTTCCTTATCTCCTGCCGGTAAAACCGGTACGGCTCAGACCGGGTTGGCCGGCGATAACAGCCAAACAGAATACCATGGTGTATTTATTGCTTTTGCTCCGGCGGATAATCCGGAGGTTGCTGTTGCTTGTTTGATCGAATATGGTCATGCAGGGTCCAAATCTGCCGGTTATGTTTGCCGAGATGCCTTTCGTGCCTATTTTGGCTACGATGTTGATTATGATATTGTTTTAATGGATGATCTCGCGGCTTCGGATTCTGAAAGAACCGACACCAGTGACGAAAATGCTGTCAAAAATACCGATGATTACGGGAATACTGACGCAACCGGAGATACCCAGTCGCAAGAAGAGTGAAAAAAAACGTTGTCCCAGCTCAGGCTATCCGTTATAATAAAAGTATTGTAAGATCCTTAACGGAGGCGATATTATGACGACAGAATTATGGGACAACACAGAGCTACCAAAAGGAAATACGATGTTGATCGAAGGCCCGCTCCGCGGAGGTCATAAAATAGATTATGACGGAAATGTTGTGGTGATGGGCGATGTGAATGCCGGCGCGGAAATCCGTGCGTCGGGTCATGTGATCATTTTCGGAGTACTCCGAGGAATGGTTCACGGCGGTTCCAAGGGAGATGTTCATGCCAAAGTTTTGGCATTGACGCTTTTCCCTACACAATTACGCATTGCGGATCATATTACCTGTCCCCCGGAAGGATATGGCGAGATTGCAGGCCGTGGCCCGGAAATCGCCAGTATCAGTAATGGCAAAGTTGTGATTGAACAGCTTGCCATGTGACAACGTGTTGAAAGCAAAAGGAGGTACTTATGGGCGAAGTAATCGTCATCACTTCCGGTAAAGGCGGGGTAGGTAAAACCACTACAACTGCCAATATCGGTACGGCACTGGCAATGATGGGAAAGAAAGTTGTTTTACTCGATACCGATATTGGGCTGCGTAACCTTGATGTTGTGATGGGATTGGAAAATCGCATTGTATATCATTTAGTTGATGTTACCGAAAATCGTTGCCGTTTGCATCAGGCAATGATCAAAGATAAGAAATTGGAAACCCTCTCGCTGATTCCCGCGGCTCAAACCCGGGATAAAAGCGCTGTCAGCGAAGAGCAGATGCAAAAAATAACCGGCGCTTTGAAACAGGATTTTGATTATGTCTTAATTGATTGCCCTGCCGGAATCGAACAGGGATTCAAAAATGCGGTTGCAGGAGCAGATCGCGCTTTGGTGGTCACAACACCGGAGATCAGCGCCGTTCGCGATGCGGATCGCGTGATCGGTTTGTTGGAAGCCGCAGGAATGCCCCAACCGGAAGTGATTGTAAACCGGGTGCGCTTTGATATGGTGCGCCGGGGAGAGATGATGAGTATCGACGATATTCTGGATATCCTTGCCGTAGAGCTTATCGGTATTGTTGCCGATGATGAGGATATTGTAATCTCCACCAATCGAGGAGAGCCGATTGCGAAAAATCAGCTTTCTTCTGCGGGAAAGAGCTTTCGGGATATCGCCCGACGCATTACCGGGGAAGATGTTCCCTATTTGCGGAATGGCGGTAAAAGCCTGTGGAGCCGTGTGTGTGCGGTCTTTGCACGCTGAGGAGGGGCGAAATGGCATTCTTCAAAAATCTGTTTCGGAAAAATCTGGAGCACGCGCCCAGTAAACAAATGGCAAAAGAACGGTTGAAGCTTGTTCTTGTACAGGATCGCATCAATGTTGGATCGGAAAAGCTGGAAGGCTTGAAAAATGATTTAATCGATGTGATTGATAAGCACCTGGATATTGATAAGGAAGCTATGGATGTTTCCTTTTGCCGCGAGGGTAACTCCGTTGCTATTGTTGCGAATATTCCTGTGGTGCCGGAGCGAAAGGCCATGTGAGCGCAGCTCAAAGGAAGGAACTTTGATTTTTTAAGCGATGAAACCCGATAGAGATAAGAGGAAACGGTCTGATCAAATCAAAAGAGCCAAACATCAGCGTAAGCTGCAATTAAGCCAAAAGACTCGTCGAAAACGCGGAATTTACAACAACTTCGACTGGGTTACTTTTGGCTTATTGGCGTTGATCCTTGCCATTAGTGTTTTGGTGATGAGTACGGCATCTACCAGTGCCATTGCCGGGGATCCCACTTACTATTTGCGCCGTCACCTGATTATGATGGCATTGGGGCTCGGGCTCTTTGCGGTGGTGACACTTCTTGATTATCGTCGCTATCGTGAATGGACGCGCCCTGCTTATATGTTTATCTGCATCCTGCTGTTGATTACGCTGTTTTTCGGTACCGGGGATGGTGCAAACCGTTGGATTTTTGGGATCCAGCCCTCGGAAATGGCCAAGGTTGTTATGATCGTTCTGTTTGCTTCTTACCTTGATCAAAACCGGCGTCAACTCCAAGATCCCAAATTTGTATTAAAGGCTATGCTTTACATTGCCGTGCCGATGGGGTTGATCTTTTTGGAACCGGATTTGGGAACGTCCCTTGTTTTCGGTGTGATTATGATGGCAATGCTTTACATCGCCGGCGCCAATCGGCGCATTCTTGGCCTTGTTGTAGGTGTGCTGGTCGTTATGATCATCGTGATTTTCACCGCCCTTTATTTCTATACCGATGGTTTTAACAAAGGCCTTACGGAAAATATTCCCTGGCTGCCCTTGAAATACTATCAGTTGATGCGTTTGGCGATTTTTATCAACCCGGAAATGGACGCCTTAAATACCGGCTATCATATTATTCAAAGTAAGATTGCCGTAGGCAGCGGCGGCCTTTTTGGGAAGGGGTACGGTAATGGTACCCAGGTGCAAGGCAACTTTTTGCCGGAGCACCATACTGACTTTATCTTTTCGGTCATTAGCGAAGAGTTCGGCTTTTTTGTAACTGCCGGCATCCTCATTTTATTTATGATCCTGTTGCTTCGTATGATGAAAAAAGCCTTTTACGCAAGAGACTTTTTCGGTACATTGATTGTTTCCGGGGTCTGTGCAATGATGATGTTCCAGGTATTTGAAAATGTTGGCATGGCAATGGGGATTATGCCCGTTACCGGTCTGCCTTTACCGTTCTTTAGCTATGGCGGCACCAGTATGCTGATTAATATGTGTGCCGTGGCACTTGTATTCTCCGTATCTTTGCGTGGGCGGAGAAATTAAAGATTTTCATTTCCCGTGTCATAAACCGTCTCTTTGTCCCATAGGATTGCAACAGAGGACAATAAGGGAGTGAATGGCATGGGAAATTATTATAAGAGCCATCCTCGATTTGGAAAGAAGCCTCAACGCAAAAAGGCGGTTTTTTGGGGCGGTGTGGTCGTTGTTTTACTTTTGGTTTTGGTTCAATTTACCACGGCAGGAGATTCTTTGAAAACCGGTCTTGCCCGGTGCAGCGCCAGTATTGCCACGGCTTTTCAGGGGGCAAAAGATTGGGGGCAGGGAAAATTTGGCAGTGAACACACTTCTTTTGCCGTGCCGGTAAGTTCCGGCGTTGTGGTAGAAGATTTTGGTGTTGTTGCCGATGCCGAAGGTAATGAAGCCTACCATAAAGGCATTGACATACAGGTACCGGCAGACAGTGAAATTTTAGCTGCTGCTGACGGTGTTGTTGCCGATGTCTCAAAGCATGAGGATGAGACCTATTGGATCACTCTGAAACACGAAAAACATTGGTCCACCATCTACGGCCGTTTAGGCGAAACGGCTTTGGCGGTGGGAGACGAAGTGAAAAAAGGAGATGTTCTCGGCAAACCTGCCGGAGAGATCCTGCACTTTGAAGTTTTGGAGGATGAAATTGAGAAAGATCCCGTTCGCTATTTTAACAGTGGAACGGAGGAATAAATTTTTAGTAAATGAGGTTGCAGTAATGAAAGAGTATCAACGCATACCCGTGGAAAGGTTCCTCAACAGGGTAAAACGTCCCGGTCGCTATGTTGGCAAGGAGTGGAATATTCCCGATAAGGATTTTGCCGGTGCTGCGGTGCAAATGGTGATGGCTTTTCCCGATCTCTATGAGGTCGGGATGAGTCATCTTGGTTTGCGTATCCTTTATGAGGTGGTCAATGGCTGTTCGGACTTCTCCATGGAACGAGTCATGGCTCCCGGTCCGGATTTGGAGGCCTTGCTTCGGGAAGAAAACATGCCCCTTTTTACCTTGGAGACCAATCGGGCCGTAGGGGATTTTGACGTCCTTGGTTTTAGTATTCAGTATGAGTTGTGTGCAACGAATATTTTGAATATCCTTGATCTTTCCGGTATCCCTCTGCGGAGTGAGAAGCGGAATCATCGACATCCCATTGTGATTGCCGGAGGCCCCTGTGTTTACAATCCGGAGCCTTTTGCGCCGTTTTTTGATGTGATGTTTATCGGCGAAGCGGAAGAGGCCCTGCCGGAATTTATGAGCCTGTACAAAGAAATGAACCCGAAAAAAAGCGATGAAAATCGGGCTGACTTTTTGACGGCTTTGGCACAGCGGCGCGGGTTTTACGTTCCTTCTCTCTATTCTGTAGAAGAAGGCGCGGTGGTGCCAAAAGGAAATGCGCCGGATAAAATTCGCAAATGCTATATCGAGGATCTGGATGCGGTGACTTTTCCTAAAAAACCGTTGGTACCGCATACGGAGATCGTTCATGATCGTGGTGTGATTGAGCTTTTTAGAGGATGTGTGCGCGGTTGCCGTTTTTGTCAGGCCGGGATGATCTATCGCCCTCGTCGTGAAAAGAGTTTAGACACCTTGCTTTGCGATGCTGCCGGAGTAATCGACTCTACCGGCTATGATGAATTGGGCTTGTTATCCTTGAGTACCATGGATTATACTCATATCAAAGAGCTGGTACATAGCTTGACGGAAAAGTATAGCGATCAGGGCATCAGTCTTTCTCTGCCTTCCTTGCGTATGGACGCCTTTTCCGTAGATATTGCCAAGGAAGTGCAGAAGGTGAGAAAAGGTACCTTAACCTTGGCACCGGAAGCCGGAAGCCAACGAATGCGGAATATTATCAATAAAAATATAGAAGAAAGCGATATCGTTGATACGGCGGTTAAGGCTTTTCAAAATGGCTTTCGTAATTTGAAATTCTATATGATGATCGGCTTGCCTTTTGAAGAGGATAGCGATATTGAAGCCATCAAAGAGCTGTTGAAAACAGTGAAGCGTGCCGCAGGGAAGGGGATCAACCTTGGGGTAAGTATCGGCACCTTTGTGCCGAAAGCGCAAACGCCTTTTCAGTGGTGCGGCCAGGAAGCCGAAGAAACCGTTCGGGTTAAGCAGCGGGAATTGAAATCCTGGGCAAAAAGTCAAAAAGGGATCCGACTCAGCTATCACGATTTTGAAACCGGATATCTGGAAGCAATCATTGCCCGAGGGGATCGGCGTGTTGGAGATTTATTGGAAAAAGTTTTTCAGCTTGGCGCCCGTCTTGATGGTTGGAGCGAATATTTCTGTTACGATCTGTGGTTGCAGGCGATGGAGGCTTGCGGTATTGATGGACAGGCTTATGCCGGTCGTTGGTTTGAGGCCGAGGAAGCTTTGCCCTGGCAGCACATTTCCTGTGGTGTTTCCAAATCATATTTCCGTAAAGAGTTTGAAAAAGCAAAAGCCATGGCAACAACGCCGCACTGCTATGAAGCAGAATGCGGTGGTTGCGGAATCGGTTGCCGAAAGGAGGGAACGCGGCCATGACCTATCGTATTCACTATGAGGTGCGGGGAACGCTATCCTTTCTTTCTCATTTGGAAATTATGCGGCTTTGGCAACGGGCGATGCTTCGTTGTCACCTGCCCATTGCCTGGAGTCAGGGATTCAATCCCCGGCCAAAGCTTTCTTTGGGGCCAGCTCGAAATGTTGGTGTGGAAGGTTTAAGCGAATATCTGGATGCAGAATTTTCTGAATCGGTTCGTGCCGAAGAAGTTATGTCAAAACTCAATGAGGTATTGCCTGATGGCGTTAAGGTATTGGATCTAAGAGAGCTTGCTCCGGGCAGCAAAATGCTGGAAGCTGTGATCAACGAGGCAATGTATAAGATCACTTTTTTACAGGGATTGCCCGAGGATGCAAAGGAAAAGATTGCTGCTTTTTTGGCCGCAGAACAGTGCCTTTATCTGCGGCAAAGTCCCAAAGGAGAAAAAGAAATCGACTTGAGAAGCTATGTCTTGGGGATCGAGATTGTTGGCGACAGTATGTTTCTTGCGGTAAAAACCGGCAGTACCGGTTCGCTGCGAGTCGCTGAGTTTTTGACAGTGTTGGGATATTGGGATATAATAAAAGATATAAAAATACAAAGAATCAGTTTGTTTGTAACCGAGGGAGCAAAGAGAAATACTCCCTGAACAGAGTTGGAGCTAAATTATGGAAAAAGTAATCATTATCCGGGCTGAAGCAGATGAAACCCTTGTTGCCGTGATGGAAAATCGCCGGCTTGTCGAATTGTATATTGACCGTGCCGATGAGGAGCGGTTGACCGGCAATATCTATAAGGGTGTTGTTGAAAATGTGCTTCCCGGTATGCAGGCTGCATTTGTTGATATCGGTCTGCACAAAAACAGTTTCCTCTATATACGCGAAATGTTGCCTAAAATGGCCGCAGAAGATGAAGACCTGGATCGTGTAAACATCAACGATTTATTAAAAAAAGGTCAAGAGATTTTAATTCAGATCGTGAAGGAACCGACCCCGACCAAAGGTGCCCGGGTCACGACGCATCTCACTTTGGCCGGCCGCTATCTGGTTTTGATGCCTACGGTTTCTTATATCGGTATCTCCCGGCGGATCGAAGATGAAAAAGAACGCCAGCGCCTTGGCGCTTTAGCCGAAAAGATTTGTCCCGAAGGTATGGGAATTATTGTTCGTACGGTGGCGAACGGTGCCGGAGAGGAAGAGCTTCTTGCCGATTTAAAATGGCTGAAAGGTGTATGGAGTAAAATCGTGAATAAGAGCGCTCACTCCAAAGGTGGCAAGCTGATCTATAAAGATTTGAATTTGCTTTCCAGTATTTTGCGGGATCAGGTAACGGAAGATGTTACAAAGATCATCGTAAACGATCAGGACACCTATGATGCTGTTGTGGATGGTCTGCAATTTTTCAATGGAGATTATAAAAAGCGGGTCACGATTGCCAACATGATGACGGTTTTTGAGGAATACAATCTTTTTGAAGAAATAAAAAAAGCGGGGAAACGACGTTCCTGGTTGAAAAACGGCGGTTACATTGTGATCGACAGTACCGAAGCCCTGACTGCCATTGATGTTAATACCGGTAAATACGTTGGTACCACCAATTTAGAAGACACTGTGGTAAATGCCAATATCGAAGCGGTGGAAGAAATTGTTCGGCAGGTTCGTTTGCGAAATATTGGCGGCATTATCATTATTGACTTTATTGATATGGAAAAAGAAGAGGATCGGGAAAGAGTTATTGCCGCTTTGGAAAAGGAATTGAAAAAGGATCGCGTGAAAACAAATATCCTTGGTTTAACGCAGTTGGGTCTGTTGGAAATGACTCGAAAGAAAACGGGGCATGGTTTGAATCAGATGATGGATCGAGAATGTGCCTGTTGCGATGGCAGAGGGCGTGTCTATAACGATTCCATTACCTGTCTGGAAATTCGGCATTGCGTAGATAAGGAAGCTGCGATGACTCAGGCCAACACAGTGCGCGTAGAAGCCCCGACTTCCTTGATCCAGTATATCAAGCATAATAAACTGCAACAAAAATGGGCCAAAGAAACGGGAAAAAATATCCACCTGGTGGAAAATGAAGATCTTTGCCACGGCTTTACGGTGCGCCCGGAGTTAGACAATTAAAGATGCTACGATAGAAAAAGGACGATCCAACAAGGTCGTCCTTTCAATTTTTGTGAAATGGGCTTACGAAGGTCAAGTGAAGAGTATTGAAGACATCAACAGTGAAGTGATAGCGGAATTCTTTGAAAAGAAGGTTATCTTAGAGTGATGGATTATGCGTGCTTTGATGATGTTTCCGTTGTGGTTGCAGAAATAGAAGAAGCAGACGATCTTCCCAGGGGCTATCCGTAATCGGACGACGCTCCCAGTACGCCTGCTTCTATGATAAGTCTAGCAGAATTGCCGGAACCTGTCAAGGCAGGCCCTGCAACCTATGATGACAACGGCAAAGCATTCCTTTATCGGGCGGTTTTATGATAAGCAAAGTGACATACAGAAAAAAGCACTTCATTCAAAAAACCGGATGCAGAGCATAACTGGTTCATCCTCGAAAGGAATTCCCAATAGAGTCTCTGCATCTGGTAGCAATAGTGTATCCGATTTCGGCAAAGATGTCAATGACCGACATTCCGTTGAAAAAAAGTTAGTGGCAGGCTTCATCGGCTTTGGTGACGGAGCTGAAAGAAAGCCTTGGCCAGTGCAAGATCGGTCAGAACGAATAGAATGTTTTGCTGAAGTTCATTAAAAAATCCTCGATACCGGGTCATATTCTTACTCCGATATAGAGGATGTATTAGAGCCGGCATGATGAATGCGTCTGTTCTGGCCGTGTAAAAACTGTTTATGACAAGAATAATACGTTGATTTTTTATTGGCGGCGCAGCTACGGGGTGGAATTTTGGCTTTAGACAAAAAGAGAAGCCAACCGTTTCGGACTAACCCTGGGGTCTATTTCCCCAACATCATCCCGAGTGTTGACTTCAAAAATATTTTAGCATAGTACCATAATATGGTCAAGTGTCTTTATTGTGACAAGATGAAGCCTCTCCCTAATGGCAAGCATTTCATTGCTGAAAAAGGCGGCAGGCAATCGTAGTTTTATTTTCGCAAAGATGGTCTTTCTTATGGTATCGGGAAATCAAAGTGCATTTTTGCTGTTGTTCCGGAAGTTTTGCACAAGAGAAAGGCCGTTGTGTATTGCGAGAACCGGAAAGGATGAGGATACAACACCGTTGCAATTGTTGTTCCTATCAAAATAGCCGGGGAATCGTATTTGGAAGGCATCATCTTAAAGTAAGGGGAAACCGGAAACCGTTTCTGTCTTCATAAAATATGGACGGAAAAAGAAAAAGATAGCACAACGCTACCTCAACCGGGAGGCAGCAATGCTGTTGACCCCGGAAGCACTGTGCTATCTATGAACAGTATATTACAACGCATTATTGATGTCAAGCATGGAAAGAGAAATGTGGAGGTATTGCTCAAGAATTAATTTCAGCAGATGTATTGCTCCGTTACCAGAAAAGACCAGCGAATCTTGTGAAAACCGATGAGTTGGTATATAATAAAATGTTGTAACCTTTGCCCGGGAAATTTCCCAGAACACAGGGCGGCAGATTCTCTTTGACCCGTACATCGGCGAAGGGGAGCTTTCCCTTGATGAGGTTGCCAACGGCTCTTACAGCAACGGCGTTATTCGTATCAATCCGAACAGCGAAAATCCCGTCGCTCAAATCATCGTTCACGAACTGACCCATTCCATTGAAGGGACAGCATATTACCCCCAGATACAGCAGATGATTCTGGACTTTTACCAGGCAGATGTCGGCGGTATTCGGGCGGAAATTCAGGAACGATATGGCGATACCCTGCGGACTGCCGAAGATGTGAATCATGAAATGATTGCGGAGTTCTTCGAGAAAAAAGGCATTACCGATATGGACACCCTGCGTGCTGTCGTAAAGGTAAACCGCAGTTTTGCGGAAAAAGTTGCGGACTGGTTACAACATCTTGCGACTAAGATTACCGGCACGAAGGAACAGAAATTTATTCTGGAAATGCGTGACCGTTGGCGTGAAGCTTTACTGACGGCTGATGATGGGAACACTGTTTCGAGGGATGCTAAACCCGAGTATCTTTTGAGCAGGCAAGAACCGAGTTCCCGAACACGACAAATTTTGCAGCAATGGAATCCTGAACACGTCGATGAAGAGTTTTACGTCGTTCAGTCTGAAGTTATGGACGAATTGGCGAGACTCTGGAAGGCAAACATTTCCATACCTGGCGAAATATTGGTTAACTCATACCATGCTTATTATGCTTGTAAAATCATTGATGCTGAGAGCTGTACTTTTGAAGTCGTTCGCGCCTTCGATATTGGAAACATTCATGCGGAAGAATTTAGCAGGGAGGTAAATTATGGCTTTGACACCAGAACAGAAGGAAATGGCGAGAGAGTACAGGAGGATAGATTATTCGAGCAAGGCGCTAATGGGGGTTCTAGCGAACGCCTTGGAAACGAGGGAACAGCAACAGCAGATGGTGGACTATATGAAGAGTCAAGAGCGCCTGACTTACGAAGGAGTAGTCAAAGAAATCCTCCGAATCACCGACCCGCAGCCACCGGAATCCGAAGATTACATTTCTCCCGAAACCGAATTTTCCAACTTATAAACCAATACGGAAAACGAAACACAAAGACCGCAAAAGCCTTTGTGACA
>CAKUYE010000019.1 GCA_934702375.1 uncultured Bacillota bacterium
TCAAGCCAAAACAAAATGGATGCCTCCCGTAAAATTCCGGGAAGCATCCATGATGAAAAACTAATTATTCAGTTCTATCGGCGCTGTCCAGATAATTGGGTACATATCACAAAGGAGCGGCGGCTTTTTATAGACTTTAGCTTGTTGAAAATCAAAGATGAAAGCATTTTTTCAGGTGCTTATATTCCCCCAGGGCCAGCAAGGTCATGTTCTCGGTGAGAAGAGTATCGGAAAACATCGCACTGCAAATCCTACCATCTTTTTTGATAGCCATAATATTGATATGATATTTTCGCCGTACGTCAAGAGCCTGAATACTCTTCCCCAGCCAGCCTTGGGGGACATCCACTTCAAAAATGGCATAGGAATCATCCAACTCAATATAATCACGGATATGTCCCGAGGTATATCGGATTGCAGCCCACTTTGCCACCTGTTTTTCCGGGTATACAACCTCATCGGCACCGTTACGAAGCAAAAATTTTTCCTGTACATCACGGTCTGCTCGGGAAACAACAAGCTTTGCCCCCATTTCCTTTAATAGAGAGGTCGTTTCCAGAGAATTTTGAAAATCATCACCAATGGAAACGATGCAAAGATCATAATTTCCCACGCCAAGAGAACGTAAAAATTCAGGATTGGTGCTGTCTCCGATTTGTGCATTAGTAACCAACGGCAAAATATCATTCACCCTGGTTTCGTTCCGGTCTACTGCCATAACCTGATGCCCCAGACGATTTAACTCCCGAGCAATATGTTTTCCAAAATGGCCAAGGCCGATCAGCAATACTGTTTTCATAAGCTACAATTCCTTTCCGGTGTATCAGCCCACCATAATCTTTTCCATCGGCAATCTTGCCACCTTGGGATCCGTTGTGCTGAGAGCCGCGTAAATCAGAGTAAGACCGCCAACCCTGCCAAAAAACATCAGCAGTATCAGGATCCCATGGGATATCCCGGACAGCTCCGGCGTGATGCCGATCATCAAGCCTACGGTACCGATGGCAGAGGCAGTCTCGTACAAGCTGTTTCCCAAGGTAATATGATCAATCAGCGATATCAGCAATGCCCCGACAAGAAGCAAGGATAAATACAGGACTAAAATCGTTGCTGCATTCTTTACGGTCAAATTGTCGATCCTTCGAGAAAAGAAATGAACATCATCCTTGCGATGAAAGGTCGCAAAAGCATTGGCAACCAGCACCGC
The DNA here is from genome assembly GCA_934702375.1 of uncultured Bacillota bacterium. Classification (GTDB taxonomy): domain Bacteria; phylum Bacillota; class Dehalobacteriia; order UBA7702; family UBA7702; genus UBA7702. The sequence continues at coordinate 1,208 of CAKUYE010000019.1, forward strand.
AAAGGTTGTCGTTTTGATCCCCCCGGCAGTGGAGCCGGGAGAGCCGCCGATCAACATTAATATGATTAAAAGCATCCGGGATGCACTGCTCATCTCCGTAAGGTCTACCGTATTAAAGCCGGCAGTTCGAGCCGTAACCGACTGAAAGAAAGCTGCAAGCCATCGTTCACCGACAGCCCCTCCGGAAGCGATACCGTCAAGGTAAAAAAAGAGTGCGGGAAAGAAAATCAGTGCCGCCGTTGTCACCAACACCACTTTCGTCTGAACCCGATAGCGCTGAAAATGCCAACGATGAACAACAATATCTTCCCAGGTAAGAAAGCCGATGCCGCCAATAATAATCAGCAGCATCAGAACTCCATTGAGAAGTAAATTGCCACGATATCCGGTAAAGGACGGATACAGCGCACCGGTCTGCCCCATAAGATCAAAGCCGGCATTGCAAAAGGCCGATACCCCGTGAAACAACGACAAAAAAATGCCCCGAGCACCAAAATCCGGCAAAAAAACCGGCAAAAGGGCAACAGCCCCCAGCAGCTCAATCAGGATAACTCCCTTCAATAAAAAACGGGTCAAACGAACAATGCCTCCGAGAGACGGTGCCGCCAAAGCCTCCTGCATAGTGCTGCGCTGCATCAAAGAAAACCGATGACCGGACAACAACGCCAATGCCGCGGCAACACTAATCACGCCGAGACCGCCGATCTGGATCAGACAAAGAATGATAATCTGCCCCGCCAACGACCAATAAGTCGCCGTATCCACCACCACAAGACCGGTAACACACACTGCCGAGGTTGCAGTAAAAAGTGCGGTTTCCAAAGGCGCCGACTCTCCGGAAGCAGTCGATACCGGCAGCATCAGCAGCAATGTACCACAAAGGATCACTCCGATAAATCCCAGAATGATCTGCTGAAAAGAGGTCAGATGGTGTTTTTTGATCCGTTCACATATCATTTAAAATGCCTCTTTCTCACCAATTTGCCAAAATATTTCGGTAATACCTCATTAATAAAGACATTATACTCTCCTTAAAATCCATTGTCAAACCTGTCGCTCACGCAGAAACTCGTCAGAGTTTCTGCGAAAAACTACACTTTCTCCGTTGACTTTTTGTGATTTCTTGCATATACTAATGATATTACCGGAAATAACACAGAGAGTGGTGATTGTAATGAAACGGTTTGCCATGGAAAAACTGCGGACATGGAAGGATGATCCGAATCGACTGCCGCTGATCATTGGCGGGGCCAGGCAGGTTGGGAAAACCTGGCTTATGAAGGAATTTGGAAAAACCTATTTTGAAAAATGCGCCTATATCAATTTCGACCGAAACAAGCGCATGGAACAGCTGTTCTCCGGGGACTTCAACGTTGACCGAATTCTCACCGGTCTATCCATCGAGAGCAATGTAGATATTGAACCGGAAAATACGTTGATTGTTTTAGATGAGATTCAGGAAGTACCCCCGGCTCTGCAAAGCCTAAAATACTTTTGCGAGGATGAACGGCATTCCTACTATATTGTAGCGGCAGGCTCCTTGCTGGGAATTGCCATGCATCAGGGTACGTCCTTCCCGGTAGGCAAGGTGGAAAGCATGGAGCTGTATCCAATGTCTTTTACGGAGTTTTTGGAAGCCACGGGAAACACCCCTCTGCTGGATCTTCTCCAAAAAAAGGATTTTGATATGGTCACCACCTTCAAGGATAAATATATTGACCTGCTAAAGCTTTACTATTATGTTGGCGGAATGCCCGCAGTAGTGAAATCCTATGTCGATAACGGAAACCTGCAAAACGTCCGCCGCATACAAAAGCGTTTGGTCTCCGATTATGAGCAGGATTTTTCAAAGCATGCTCCCACCGCAGTAATCCCTCGGATCCAAATGGTTTGGGATGGACTCCCCTCTCAGCTGGCAAAGGAAAACAAAAAGTTTATCTATAGCGTTCTCCGGGAAGGTGCCCGGGCAAAGGACTTTGAGCTTGCCATTCAGTGGCTCCTTGACTGCGGTTTGTGCTACAAAGTGGGGCGTGTTACAAAGGGCGGTATACCGTTAAAGGCCTATCAGGATATCCCGGCCTTCAAGCTGTATCTGGTAGATGTGGGCCTGCTTGGGGCAATGACCGATCTGGACGCCAAAACGCTCCTACAGGGAAATGCCATTTTCACGGAATTCAAAGGCGCTTTAACAGAGCAGTATGTCTGCCAGCAGCTCTACGCAGAATTCGATACCACCCCCTATTATTGGTCCGCAGCCTCTTCCTCCGGTGAAGTCGATTTTGTATTGCAGCACAGCGGTGCAGTTATCCCCCTGGAAGTAAAAGCCGAAGAGAATTTAAACGCAAAAAGCCTCAAGAACTTTGTGAATACCCACCGGCTTGGCTATGGTGTCCGCACCTCTATGTCCGATTACCGGGAGCAAGAGAAACTGATCAATCTCCCGTTGTACGCGATTTCCCAGCTTTGGGAGGTTTGCAATGACTTTCCTACCCCTTAAAAATACGCTTATTGTAAATTCAACCGCATCCTTTGGAAGGATGCGGTTTTTGGCTTTCCGATTTTTTTGCGGATTGACAAATCTTGCCCGCCGTTATATAATCTGAATTATATATAACTTATGTTATGCATAATAATGCAAAGATGCCTGCAAAAGCAAAAGTCACAAAAGAAATGATTGTGAATGGGGCCTTTCGTGCATTGGTCGATCAAGGAACATCGGAGGCAACATGAAAATCAGAGAATTTCGAAGAACAATCCCCAAGCAAGAGGAAAAGAAACTTTGCAAATTTTATCAATATGTCAGCGAAAATACCGAACATATGGGGCAGTTTGGGAAGTGGATTTACGGGCTGCATCCAACAACGGCGCAAATAGAAGCCTATATCCGATCCGGTTTTATGTATTCCTTTGATGAGGGCGGCAAAATCCTCGGCGCAGTTGCCGTAACGCCGTTTCAAGGAGTGGAATACCGGGATGCAGACTGGCAAATTGCCTGCCGCGATATCCCTGCCCACAGATTGTATCAGTCCCTCAGGTTTCAACAGAGAGGTATTTGCAACTGGTATGCCGATAATGTGGGAAATGCGGAATTTTATTTGTTTGAGTTGCTTTTATAAAGAATTTCCAATGAAGGTACCGATTTTGAATGTAGGATTAACGCCCTACGGGGCAATCCCGGCTTTTGCCCTTTGGTTGATTTTGTTTTTCAAAAATGTCCGCCTTAACGCAGACAAAGCCCTTGAAAAATACTTATTGAAATGAGTTTATGCTGAGGAATGAACGATAGGAGTGTGAAACGATGTCCATGTGGAATCCGTGGCGCGGATGTAAAAAGTGCAGTGAGGGCTGCCTCCATTGCTATATCCATAAAGGCGATGCCAAACGTGGTGTCGATACGAGCATGATCGTCAAAACGAAAGACTTTTACAAACGATAACGCTCTGCGGGAAAAAACCGCCGCCCTGTGGACAAAGCTCAACGGCGTGACCATCACACCGGAAATGATCAACTGCACCGGCTGCCGAATCGAAGGGGCTAAAACCCCCTTCTGCGACAAGCTCTGTCCGATACACAACTGCGTGCGGGAAAAGAAACTGGATACCTGCGCCGACTGTTCCCAAATGGAAAACTGCCCGACACTGGGGAGCATCGCCGCAAACAGCCCCTTCGTTCCGGAAAACCTGAAGCAGCTCCAAAAAACAAAGTAGAGGAAACCGGGTACCAACCATACCCACAAAATCAAAAGGTCTTTATGCACTTTTCTTTCATAAAGAGATAAATGCTGTTATCCCTGCCCTCATAAAACGCAACGAGAAGCTTTTTAAAATCCGGCACCTCTTTTTCGGGAATGATCAGCATGCCGCCGCCATGGGAGATGAGATAGTGGTTTGCGAAAATAACGGAAGCCCGTTTGTTGCCATCGGTGAAAATTTGCGTCTTCATACAATAAAGACAAAGGGTGATGGCCTTTTCGTCGGCGGGAAGGTCCCGGTTCAGGATTTCTTCCAGATTTTCCTTAATCACCGTCTCTACCGGCAGCGACGGGATATAGCTGGAACCGCCGATTTTCACAGGTACGCCGCGAATGCGGCCGCCATCCTGAAAAAATCCCTCATTGACAAGCTTTGCAATATGACAGAGAATGGAATAATCCGTGGGGTAGCAAATCACATCCCGGTCGAGGATAAACTCCCACCCATGCTTCAGATTCAAAATCTTTTGCACATCCGATGCCGTCATACCGCTGACAATACCGTTTTCGATGATATCCTCTGTCTGGGGGAAGCTGGTGGCAACACCTTCGAGAATGGCCTGATCGTAGATATTGGATTTCATATGAGCCCTTGCGAAATCAAGGTTCAACTGCACCCTCGGTGAAATTTCCTGATCGGAATAACCAAGCTTTGCCAGTTCTTTATCTAATCGCCGGATATGCTTTCGGAATTCTCTGGCATCACGGGCATTGCGGAGGAGCAGTTGGTACAGTTCATCAGAATAGACATCCACATAAGTGGAGCTTAACCGTGAGCCGACGCGCTTACGAATATAGAGATATTTCTTGCCGCCGCTTTCCTTAATTTCCGGGTTGCCATCGTAGGGCAAAAGATTTAACCGAGCCTGATAGTCTGCCTTTTGATGAAGCAGCTCTTGAATTTGAGGGTAGTTGTCGTTCATAAAATACTCCTTCTAGGGAACTTTTTATGCAATTATTATACCCTAAAGTTCCCTATTTTACAACTGCTGTTTCACGCAAGATAACGGCCGCATCCTTTTGGGGGGATGCGGCCGTTTATGGTTCTGATTTGATTTATTTGTTGCGAATAGCAGCCTGTGCTGCTGCGAGGCGGGCGATGGGCACACGATAGGGAGAGCAGCTGACGAAGTCTAAGCCGAGGCGGTGGCAGAGGTCGATGGAATCGGGATCGCCGCCGTGTTCGCCGCAGATACCAATGAGGAAATCGGGTTTTACACCGCGAGCGCCTTCAATGGCGATATGCATCAGCTTGCCGATGCCCTTTTCATCCAAGGTAACGAAGGGGCTGATGGGCAGTACCTTATCTTCCACATAGGTATGGAGGAATTTGCCTTCGGCATCGTCACGGGAGAAGCCAAAGGTGGTCTGGGTGAGGTCGTTGGTGCCGAAGGAGAAGAAATCGGCTTCCTGAGCCAGCTCATCGGTGGTGAGAGCGGCACGGGGAACTTCCACCATGGTACCGACGGTGTATTCAAACTTCACGTTCTGTTCTTCCATAACCTTGGCGGCAACATCGTCGATGATGGCCCGGAGGCGATGGAATTCGTTGATATGAACGACGAGGGGAACTTCCACTTCGGGAATGATCTTATGACCTTCCTTGGTCAGTTCGGCAACGGCTTCAAATACGGCGCGAGACTGCATTTCGTAAATTTCCGGATAGGTGATGCCGAGACGGCAGCCGCGATGACCGAGCATGGGGTTGAATTCCGAGAGAGCCTGCACTTTTTTCATCAGCTCTTCTTTTTCGGCAATGACCTTGGGGTCACCGCCGGTGCATTTCAGGGTGGTGATTTCTACCAAAAGTTCTTCCTTATCGGGGAGGAATTCATGGAGAGGAGGATCCAGGAAACGAATGGTAACCGGGAAGCCGGCCATAACCTTGAGGATGCCGTAGAAATCGCCTTTCTGCATGGGCAGGAGTTTATCCAGAGCAGCTCTGCGGCCTTCTACAGTTTCGGCCATAATCATTTCCTGGACGACAGGGAGACGATCCACTTCCATGAACATATGTTCTGTTCTGGTGAGGCCGATCCCTTCGGCGCCGAAATCTTTGGCTTTCTGGGCATCCGGGGGATTATCGGCATTGGCGCGAACACCGAGGGTACGGACTTCGTCGGCCCAGCCAAGGTAGGTTTTAAAATTATCATCCATAGCAGCGGCGGTCATGGGTACTTCCCCTTTGAAGATGCGGCCGGTAGCGCCGTCGATGGATACAAAATCATTTTCGGTGAGGGTTTCACCGGCAATCGTTACTTTTTTGCCTTCGGCATCAATTTTGAGCGCTTCGGCACCGCAAACGGCAGGAACACCCATACCGCGGGCAAGAACCGCAGCGTGGCTCGTCATGCCGCCGTGGCTGGTGAGAATCCCCTGAGCCATGACCATACCGTGAATATCTTCCGGTGTGGTTTCGGTGCGGATGAGGATCACTTTTTCACCGGCTTTGCCCAGTTCTTCGGCGGTATCGGCATCGAAAACGCATTTACCGCAGGCAGCGCCGGGAGATGCAGGCAGACCGTTGGCAATGGCGGTGAGCTCTGCTTTGGGGTCAATCCCGGGATGGAGCAGCTGGTTGAGCTGGAGCGGATCCACACGCATCAGGGCTTCTTCTTTGTCAATGAGACCTTCGGCAACCATATCAACAGCAGCCTTCAAAGCAGCGGCGGCGGTACGTTTCCCGTTTCTGGTCTGCAGCATAAAGAGCTTGCCGCGTTCTACGGTGAATTCCATATCCTGCATATCGTGGTAATGCTGTTCCAGGTTCTTGGCAATATCCAGGAACTGTTCATAAACAGCAGGCATATCGTTGGCCAATGCGGCGATGGGCTGAGGGGTACGAATCCCGGCAACAACGTCTTCGCCCTGGGCATTGATGAGGTATTCCCCAAAGAGACCCTTTTCCCCGGTGGAGGGGTTGCGGGTAAAGGCAACACCGGTACCGCAGTCGTCGCCCATGTTCCCAAAGACCATGCACTGTACGTTTACGGCAGTGCCGAGGCTATCGGGGATCTTATTGGCTTTGCGGTAGTAGATGGCGCGGTCGGAATTCCAGGAACGGAATACCGCCATAACGGCTAAGAGCAGCTGTTTTTCCGGCTGCTGGGGGAAGTCTTCGCCGGTGCCTTTTTTATAGATATCTTTAAAGGTAACAATGAGCTTTTCCAGAGCTTCTGCGGTGAGCTGATGGTCGTACTGAACGCCTTCGGCATCCTTGAGGTCTGCCAGAGCATTTTCAAAGAGAGCAGCATCCACACCCATGGCAACATCGCCAAACATCTGGATAAAGCGACGGTAGCAGTCCATGGCAAAGCGGCGGTTGCCGGTGGCGGCAGCCATGCCTTCCACGGTATCATCATTGAGGCCGAGGTTAAGAATGGTGTCCATCATACCGGGCATGGAAATTTTGGCACCGGAACGAACGGATACGAGAAGGGGATTTTCCTTATCGCCCAATTTTTTACCAATGCTTTCCTCTACGGTTTTGAGGTTTTTCTTCAATTCCTCTTCAAGCCCTTCGGGAAGCTGTTCGTTCTGCACGTAGTATTCATTGCAGGCTTCGGTGGTAATGGTCAAACCGGGAGGTACCGGCAGGCCAATGTTGGTCATTTCGGCCAGGTTGGCGCCTTTGCCCCCTAAAAGTTCTCTCATGTCCGCGTTACCTTCGTTAAAAAGGTAAACATACTTCTTACTCATGAAGTGCCTCCTTATAAATCTCTAATATATTCCCGGCCGTTTCTTCCACTGCCTTATTCGTTACATCCAGGACACGGCAGCCCAAACGGCGGTAAATCTTTTTGGCGTAATCCAGTTCCTCCAGCAAACGGTTGGGATCGGCATAGTTGGTGCCGCAGGCCGAAGCCCCCATCACCTTTAAGCGTTCGGTACGGATTTCATTTAATGTCTGGGGCCGAATCATCAAACCGATCAGCTTTGTTCTGGGCAGTTCAAAGATGATCTTCGGCACCGGGACCTCGGGAACCAGGGGCAGATTTGCCACCCGCAGCCCTTTGTTGGCCAGATACATGGAAACCGGTGTTTTTGAGGTGCGGGATACACCCAAAATCACCAGATCTGCCTCGCCAAAGCCCTGGGGATCCTTGCCATCGTCATACTGCACGGCAAATTCCACTGCGGCCACCCGGTGAAAATAGGTTTCATCGAGCTTGCGCAGGTTCCCCGGTTCGTTCGAGGACTTCAAATGAAACCGGGAAACGATGGCATCGACCCCGGGAGAAAGAATATCCACCGCAGTAACATCTTTCGCTGCGGTTTCCGCCCACATCACGTGCTTTAGCTCCGGTGTGGCCAGAGTGTAAAAGATCACGGCATTTTCCTCTGCCGCTGCCGATACGATCTCAATGATCTTATCTTCATTATCAACACGGTGAAACCGCCGCAGCCTTAAAGGGGCATTTTCAAACTGAGAAAGCACCGCCTTGGCCACGACTTCCGCCGTTTCTCCAATGGAATCGGAGACGATATAAAGGAAATAGGTATCCATCATAGCTTGGGAACCCCACTGATTTTTAAAATATTCGACACATAATTATTGTAACAATTATACTGTGACTGTCAAGGCTTTTATTCGCCTTTTACAGAGATTTTTTGTCAATTTTTCAAATCTTTTGTTCCGGACAACCCAACTGCTGTAAATGAAATACCGACCTGCGGTCGGCATGAAATACTGCCTGCGGCAGCATGAAATACCCCTTCGGGGCATGAAATACCTTCCTACGGAAGGCATGGAGGTAGCATTGCTCCGCAATGCGAATTAGTGTATCTATCAACACAAAGTACCTGATATATATGCCTTCTCCTTGAGGCGATGCCATGCGGTACAGGTACTTTTTAGCAAATATCGCTACTTTTTCGCGTTATCGCTACTTTCTTCTGCATTATCGCTACTCTTAACGGATTTATCGCTACTTTCTTCTGCGTTATCGCTACTCTTAACGAATTTAACGCTACTTTCTTCTGCGTTATCGCTACTCTTAACAGTTTAAAGCTATTGATCTCGCCCGGAGATATACTCGCAAGGATGTACGCCGCAATTACGCCACCAAATAAAGCAAGGCTCTACCGTCACGCCACCTCATCCACCGCAAGCGGTCCCCCTTCCCCTCAAGGGGAAGGCATTCTAGCAGGCACTTTGTGCCGAAAATATACTTATTTGCATTGCGCAGCAATGCCTCCACAACCCCACCGCAGGTGGGATTTCACCTGCCGCAGGCAGATTTCACCTCTCGAAGAGAGATTTCACCCCGGCTGCAAGCCGGGATTTCACCCTTCCAAAGGAAGGATTTTGCCAAGTATCCCCCCGGCCGCCGGGCGAGGTGGCCGATTAAGGCTTAGACTCGGTAAAACTCGACAAGCAGCGGCAATGGGCTATACATAACGGTATGCGCATTGTCGGTGATTGGCGATTTTGCCGAGTATCAGCCTTTAGCGGCCGCCGGGCGAGGCGGGCGAGAATAGCTTAGACTCGGTAAAACTCGCTAAGCAGCGGCAATGGGCTATACCAAGACGTATGCCCATTGTCGGTGGTTAGCGATTTTGCCGAGTATCAGCTATTCTCGCCCGCCGGAGAAGGCGAAGAAACGCTGGCCTATGTAATTCATCCCCACAAACAGACACATCCCGCAGGCCATGGAGACATTATCCCGCACGCCGAGGGAGGCTCCGGCAAGGAGGCTGTGGATCAGGGGTTTGGCGATGCTGTAGGCAAGGATATAGCAAACGGCTATATTCAGGGCAAAGCGGAGGGCCGAGGCCCAGCCGCTGCCGGTGTAGCGAAAGGTAAAATAGCGGTTGAGGAAATAGCTCATGACGCTGGCTAGGGCATAGCTGAAGGAGGTGGAGAGCCAGTAGCCCCAGGAGCAGAGATTATACAGAAGGAACATGAGGCCGTTGCCGACGATGGTATTGGCCACGCCGACCAGGGCAAATTTCCAAAACTTTTCGTCAAATAGTGTTTTCAGATTCATGGTTTGTATGCGCCTCTTGGGATTTTTTCAAGTTGGTAAGCTTCACAAAGTACATGGGGCGTTTTTTCACCTCTACATAGACGCGGCTGAGGTAAAGGCCGATGATGCCCAGGGAAAGCTCGATGATGCCGCCAAGAAGCAGAAGCACGCAAAGGATGGTGGCATAGCCCGGCACATCGATGCCGAGAACAAGGGTTTTTATCACCGTCCAAAGGCAGTATACAAAGGCGAAAAAGCTGATGACAAAGCCGGAAACGGAAATCCACTCCAGAGGTGCGGTGGAAAAGGAAAGAATCCCGGTGAGGGCGTACTTCACCAGCCCCTTAAAGCTCCACTTGGTCTGTCCCACAGGGCGATCCACATCTTCGTAGGAAATCCATTGGGTATCGAAGCCCACCCAGGCAAAAAGGCCCTTGCTGAACCGCTGCTCTTCCTTGATGGCAAGGATGGCGTTGACCATATCCCGGCACATCATTCGGTAATCTACGGCACCGTAGGGCAGCTCCGTGTGGGTCATTTTGTTGGATAGCCGGAAAAAGGCCCGGGAGAAGGCACTGCGCAAAAAGCCATCGCCTCGGCGGTGTTCCCGCTTGGCGGCGCAGCAATCGTGGCCCTCCTCTAAAACGGCGATCATTTGGGGGATCAACGTCGGCGGATGCTGTAAATCCGCATCCATCACCGCCACGTAATCGCCGGTGCTGTGGGATAGACCGGCATAGAGTGCGGCTTCCTTGCCGAAATTTCGAGAGAAGGAAAGGTACTTCACCCGGTCGGAGCGAGCCGCCAAAGTCCGCAAAATCTTCAGAGTGCCGTCCCGGCTGCCGTCATCCACAAAAATATAGCGGAAAGCATAGCCCTCCACCAAATCCAGAACCTTTTCGGTCTCGGACACAAACAAGGGCAGCACCTCTTCTTCGTTATAGCAAGGTACCACAATATCAATAAGCTTCATCATTTTTCTCCGTAATTTTTATTCGGATAACCTAGTTTACAGTATAAAACACCGCTTCAAAGTTGTCAATATGTCCTAAATTTAATTGATTTTTCTTAAATTTAAGTAAAATTTACTCAAATTTAAGAATCCTATCTGAGCAGGCATTTTACCCTTGAAACATGTCTTTTTTTGTGGTAAAATAAAAGTACCGGAACACTTGTTCCCCACGGATCCGAAACAAAAAATTACAAAACAGAAATCATATGGGAAAGGGGACGATCCATGGCTTAGACTCGGTAAAACTCCTTTGGCAGCGGCGAAACACTATACTAAGACGTATGTGTTTCGTCGGTGGTAAAGGATTTTGCCGAGTATCAGCCATTCAGCGTTCCCGGAAAGGAACAACAGTGAGAGACGAACAACCACAACCCATGGGAGTATTACTCTTCCGCGAACACCTGGAGCTGCTGAATAAGCTCCCTTGCGAAAAACGCTGCGAAGTACTGGATGCTTTGTTTGCTTACAGCTACGACCATGTCATTCCGGAGCTGGACAGCTTATCGGAGCTGGTATTTGTTGCCATCCGCCAGTCCTTGGACCGCAATGCGGAGAAATACCGCATCCGCTGCGAAAAAAACAGAGAAGCGGCTTTGAAACGCTGGCACAAGGAAGAGAAAGCAGAAGAAGCATACGAAAAGGATGCAAAGGCAACCGAAGGAATGGAAACGGATGCTTCGGATGCAGGCGATGCAAACGCATCCTATTATAACAATAGCAAGAAAAAAAGCAAAAGCAATAGCAAAAGCAAAAACAAGAGCGAGAGTTATAGCAATAAAAAAAACGAAAACGATCACAATAAAAAAGAGAGTGAGAAAACAGAGGCTTCTGGTGAAAGAGAAGAGGCCCCTCCCGCCCCCGAGGAATCGACTCCTTTGAAGATGGGCACCTTTGGCAACGTGTATCTCAGCGAAGGCGATTTCGAGCGGCTGAAAGAGAAATACCCCGAGGACTGGGAGGATAAGATCGACCACCTGAGCTGCTATATGGAATCCTCGGGGAAGCAGTATAAAAGCCACCTGGCGGTGCTGCTTTCCTGGGCAGCCGAGGATGAGAAAAAGGCCGAAGAGCAAAACCGATATACGCCCTCCCCCACCGGGAAAAGCGCCGAAAGTCCGCCGAAAATCTTCCGCAGGGGGCAAAGCAAAAAAGAGGATATCTTTTCCGACGATATCTACGATGTTTTTTAATAAAAAATTAAGATTGTAAAATCCCAGCTATCCCCGGCCTATGCTGGGGAAATTGCAAAAAGCTCTTGTACTCTCAAAAAAAAGGGGGTATAATAACTTTGATTAAGCAAACGATGATATTGGGAGATCATGCCAATTGAAAAACAATCAGAATTCCGAAGAAATGATCCTCTCCCTTGGTCAGGACAGCGCTGCGATTTTCGGTCAGCGAGATGAAAACCTCCTCAAAATCGAAAAAGAAACCGAAGCCGCCATCCTTGCCCGGGGCGATGAGATCCATATCAAAGGTACCAAGGCCCAGTGCGACGCTGTGGCAAGAGTATTTACCCATCTGAAAACACTGGCCGCCGCCGGAGTGGAAATCAATACCAACGTGCTGAATTACGCCCTGGCCTCGGTAAAGGAAACCGAAGAAAACGTGGCCCGGGCCCTAACCGGGAATATTTACGTCACCCCCCGGGGCAAACAGATCAAAGCCCGGACATTGGGACAAAAACGGTACATAGACCTTTTGAAGCACAAGGATATCGTCTTTGCCGTAGGCCCTGCCGGCACCGGTAAGACTTATCTTGCGGTGGTCCAGGCGGTACTGGCATTAAAGCACAAGGAAGTGCGGCGGATCATCCTGACCCGTCCGGCGGTGGAAGCCGGAGAGAAGCTGGGCTTTCTTCCCGGGGATCTCCAGGATAAGGTCGATCCCTACCTGCGCCCCCTTTACGACAGTCTTTACGACATCATGGGCAGCGACACCGCCCAGAAGCTTCTGGAAAAGGGCACCATCGAGGTGGCGCCTTTGGCCTATATGCGAGGCCGCACCCTGGATGATGCCTTTATCATTCTGGACGAAGCCCAGAATACAACGATTCCTCAGATGAAAATGTTCCTGACCCGTATCGGCTTTGGCTCCCGGGCGGTAATTACCGGGGATGTAACCCAGGTAGACCTGGCTCCCGGAGAAAAAAGCGGCCTGACCCATGCGGAACGAATCCTGCAAAACATTGAAGGCATTGGATTTGCCTTTATGAACCAGCTGGACGTGGTACGCCACCCCCTGGTACAAAAGATTATCAATGCCTATGAGAGGACGGAAAAACATGGCAAAGAATAATTCACGGCGGCTTTTTTCCGCTGGTAACTTTTTTTCAACAGATATCAGCGAAAAGCTCCTCAAAACAAAATTGATCTGGTATTGGGCGGCTTTTATTCTCCTCACCTTCGTGGTGCTGATTTCCAGCGCCATCGGCTCCGGCCGCACCTACGAAGCCGGAGATATCGCCAAAAAATCCCTGATTTACGAAGGCTCCACCTTCAGCTACACCAGCGACGTTGCCTACGACAAGGCGGTAGCGGATATCAAATCGGCGGTAAATGACGTTTATACTCTGGATAAATCCCAGATCGACACTATCAACAGTCAAATCGACTCTTTTCTGGATCAGATGACCGCCATTAAAAAGGAACCCGACGCCACCAGCGACACTGTGGTGAGCATTTATAAAGGTATTTTTGGAGACAGCGACACCGCCGCCACCTACGAAGCGGCCCTCAATGCCCTCTCCCTTTCGGAGATCACCGATATCACCTCGGCCCTCCGCTCCTACTTCGTGTCCTCCTATGCCCAGGGCATTAAGGAAGCGGATCTGGAAGCCTTTCTCGACGGCTTAAACGACTGGATCGACGCCAAGGGCTACAAGAGCGACCAGAAAGAAGCCGCCAAGGCCATTGTAAGTATTCTGGACATCAAAGCCAACTACGTTTTGGACGAAAAGGAAACCGACGCCGTAACGGCAAAGCGGGTGGAGGAAATCCAGCCGGTGGAGGTGACGGTACGCTCGGGTCAGAAGATTGTGGATGAAGGCACCGAAATCACCGCAGAGCAGCTGGAAACCTTGCAAAAAGCCGGGATGCTCTCGGAGGGAAAAGGCATCGGCTATTTTCTCGGGGTGTTCTTTTTCACCCTGTTCCTTTACTTTTTGCTGTTCCTCTACTGTAAAAAATTCTTCCCCTTCTACGCCTTTGACCGGGAAGGGATTCTCCTCATCGGTCTGGTGACGGTAGTATTTCTTTTGCTCTGCCAGATCATTATGGTCACGGTATCCTCGGCAACAGGAACTCTCCACAGCGTTCTCGGCTATCTGCTGCCTCTTTCCGCCGTGGCTCTCATCTTTACCACCCTCACCAACCAGCGGCTGGCCTTTGTGACCACCACCTTCTGCGGCCTTTTCATGGCTTTGCTGGTGCAAAATCAGGCAACCTATCTGCTGGTAGCAGCGGCAACGGCCCTCTTTACCGTTTATTCCGTGGGCCGCATCCGTGAACGCTATCAGGTGGTGAGCTTCGGTCTTTATCTGGGGCTGGTGAATATGCTCTCCATCTTCATTTTCGGGATGATGGGCGAACAATCGGTGCGCACGGTGCTCATTGGCGGCGGCGTAGGTCTTTTGGCCGGTTTCCTTTCGGCCTTTATCGCCTTAGGCAGTATTCCCCTGCTGGAAAACAGCCTGAAGCTGGCCACACCGATGAAACTGATGGAGCTTTCCTCCACGGGACACCCTCTGATCAAACGGCTCATGGCCGAAGCCCCGGGGACTTACTACCATAGCATCCTCGTAGCCAACCTGGCCGAGGCCGCCGCCGATGCCATTGGCGCCGATGCCCTTTTGGTGCGGGTAGCTTCCTATTATCACGATATCGGCAAGCTGGAACGACCGGCCTATTTTACGGAAAATCAGGATCAGGGCATCAACCCCCACGATAAGATTTCCCCTGCCCTCTCCTCGTTGATTATCGTTTCCCACGTGAAGGACGGCATTGAAATGGCCAAGGAATACGGCCTGCCCGAAGACGTGGTAAACATCATTGCGGAACACCACGGCGACAGCGTTATCAAATATTTTTATCATAAAGCCAAGGAGCTGGATCCCGAAGCCAGGGCAGAGGATTATTCCTATCCCTTCTCCAAACCTCAAACAAGAGAAAGCGCCATTGTGATGATGGCCGATACCGTTCAGGCCGCCCTTCAAAGCATGGGCCCCCTTTCTAAGGGAGAAATGGCAGCAAGAATCCACAGCCTGATTCAGGGCCGTCTGGCCGAAGGGGAATTTGAAGAATGCAACCTGACCTTTAAGGATCTCCACGTGATCCAGGATGCCTTTGTATCGGTATACGACGGGATGACCCACCATAGGGTAAAATATCCCGATTTCAAGGCTCTGGCCAAAAAGACCGGCTTAAAGGTGGATGTGCCGGAACCCCAGGAAAACTCCAAAGCCCCTCAAACCATAGAAGATTCGGAAGATTCGGAAGAACAGAGAGAGCCTGAAAAATCAAAGGAGGCCCCCGCCAATGAAAATTGAAATGCGCGCCGCCCAAAAGGAATTTACGCCGGAACCGGCGGTGATGAAGAAGATCGCCGGGCTTTTGCACCACGCAGCCAAGGCCGAAGGTGTTCCCGGCTGCCTTACCGTAACCATCGGCTTTACCGACGATGAAACCATTCGCCGTTTTAACCACCGCTTTCGCAAGCTGGATAAGGCCACCGATGTCCTTTCCTTCCCCATGACGGCGGGAAGAGACGAATGGCAGCAGGCAAAGAAGCCCTTGCCGGGGCTGAGCCGCCCTTCTCTGGGGGATATTCTGATCTCTCTGGAGCACTGCGCCGCCCAGGCCGAGGAATACGGCCACGGCTTTGACCGGGAGATCTGCTTTCTGGCCCTCCACGGCTTTCTGCACCTTTTAGGCTACGACCATATCGAGGAAGCCGACCGCATGGAAATGGAGGCCGCTGCCGACAAATATCTCACGGAAATGGAGATACTGCGATGAAAAAGGCCAACAGCTTTCGGGAAAGCTTTGGTTATGCCTGGCGAGGATTTCGCCACTGCCTTACCCACGAAAGAAATTTCCGCGTCCACACCGTGATGGGGCTGATCGCCCTTTGTTTGGGGCTGCTGCTGAAGCTCTCCGCCGGAGAAATGGCGGTGCTGCTGTTGGTGATTGCCGCGGTACTCTGCGCGGAAATGGTCAACACTGCCTTTGAAAATCTGGTGGATCTCTGTACCGAGACCTTTCACCCTCTGGCAAAAACCGCCAAGGATGTGGCCGCCGGAGCCGTACTGATCTTTTGTTTTTTTGCGGTACTTATCGGTATCGTATTGTTTGTACCCCGTATCTTATCGCTTTTTATGTAAACAGGAAAGAAGGAGACTCTCAATGAAAAAAAATGCAAAAATTCTTTTATGCACCGGCCTTGCGGCCCTGACGATGCTGACCTTTGCCGCCTGCGGCAAGGATGCCGACACCGCAGATCCCATCTCCGGCGAACCAACCTCTGCCGGAACATCGCTGATTTGCCCTCTGGACGGCACGGCACTGAAATCCGAAGCCGACCACGGCGATTACGTCTTTATGGTGTCCATTGACAACGGCGCAAAATCCGAGCCTCAAAGCGGCATCGGCAAAGCCGATTTGCTCATCGAAGTACCGGTGGAAGGGGGCATCAACCGCTTTATGGCCTTTTTCTACCACAGCACACCGGATACCATCGGCCCGGTACGTTCGGCCCGTCACTATATGTATGATATCGTAAACGGCTACAACGGCATTATGGCCCACTGCGGCGGCAGCGCCCCGGCCTATGAAGTCATCGACAGCGGCAAGGTCAAGGACATTGACGAAATGGGCTGCTCCTCTACGTTCTGGAGAACCAAGGACCGCAAAGCACCCCACAACCTCTACACATCCTATGCCAACCTCGCCGCCAAAGCTGCGGATCGGAGCTATGCCACCGTGCCGGTAAGCAGCTGCCCTTCCTTTGACTTTATGACCGCCGATGACGTTGCGGCCCTGACCTTAGGAGGCAGCAACGAGCTGACCATTCCCTATACCTATAAGGAAGTGACCTACCGCTGGGACGGCGAAAACAAAAACTATCAGCGCTATTCCGCCGGGAACCTCCACACCGATGCCATCGACAACAGCACCGTTACCGCCGACAACGTGGTAGTGCTCTACCAGCCCTATGTGGTGATGGAGGACGGCGTGCTTCTGGATATGACCATGACCGGCGGGGAAGGCCTTGTTTTACAGTACGGCAATGCCATAAAAATCAACTGGACCCTCAGCGACGGCAAGGGCTTTGCCTTTACCGATGCCGCCACCGGCGAAGCTGTGAAGCTGATCCCGGGGAAAACCATTATCCAGATTGCCGGTACCGACCAGAAGGCAAACTACACCGTAACATCCGATGAAGGAGCAACAGAATAAATGACCAGGGAAAAATTTCGTTCCGGCTTCATCACCATTATCGGCCGGCCCAATGCCGGGAAAAGCACGTTGATGAACACCATATTACAGCAGAAAATCGCCATCGTTTCCGATAAACCCCAAACGACCCAAAACCGCATTCGGGGCTTTTATACCACCGACGATGCTCAGTTGATCTTTATTGATACCCCGGGAATCCACAAGCCCAAGCACAAGCTGGGGGAATTTATGAATGAAGCTGCCAAAGGCGCCGTGGCCGGGGTGGATTTGATCTTTTACATTGTCGATGCCGGTCAGCCCTACGGCAAAGGGGAGGAATATATCATTCACTCCCTGCCCAAGGATACCCCGGTATTTCTGCTGCTGAATAAAATCGACCTGCTGGAAAAGGATGCCCTCCTCCATATGATTATGGAATACAGCGAGCGCTTTCCCTTTGCGGAAATCGTGCCGGTATCGGCATTGAAGGACGATAATGTAGATCGGCTTTTGGAAACGGTAATTTCCTACCTCCCCGAAGGCCCCTGCTACTACCCGGAGGATATGGTTACCGACCAGCCGGAAAGAGCCATTATGGCAGAGATCGTAAGGGAAAAGGTGCTGGAATGTACCAGCGATGAGATCCCCCACGCCGTGGCCGTGGAAATGCAGGAGGTAAAGGAACGGGAAAACGGCACCGTTTATGCTGGCGCCGTGATCTACGTGGAAAGAGAATCCCAAAAGGGCATCGTGATTGGGAAAAACGGCGCCATGCTGAAAAGAATCGGCCGCCTGGCCCGACTGGAAATGGAACGAACCCTAGGCTCCAAATTCTACCTGGAACTCTGGGTCAAGGTAAAAAAGGATTGGCGCAATAAAGAAATCTACCTGAGAAACTTTGGCTTTGACAAACGCTCCCTGGAGGAATAGAATGGTAAGGGAATGAAATACCGGCCTTTGGCCGGCATGAAATACTGCCTGCGGCAGCATGAAATACCCCTTCGGGGCATGAAATACCTTCCTCCGGAAGGCATGGAGGTAGCATCGCGAAGGCGATGCAAAAATGGCTTCTCCTCGAGGAGAAGCTGGCGGCGTAGCCGACTGATGAGGTGTCGCGAAAGGTGGGAATAGATTTTATGTTGAATCTTTCTGCGGCGTGGTACCTTTTCTAGATGTTTTTTTCGCCGCAGAAACGCTAACAAATAAAGCTTTTTGTATCCGTCACGCCACCTCATCCACCGCAAGCGGTCCCCCTTCCCCTCAAGGGGAAGGCATTCTAGCAGGCACTTTGCACTGCTTAATATACTTATTTGCATTGCGGAGCAATGCTTCCACAACCCCATCGGAGATGGGATTTCACCCGCCGCAGGCAGATTTCACCTCTCGAAGAGAGATTTCACCCCACCGTAGGTGGGATTTCACCCGACCAACGGGAGGTATTCCAAGAAAAAGGAAGTGAGTTACTTATGGACAGTGTCCCTCGATGGTGCTTTGGCACTTACTTAAAATTGAAATACAACTTAGGGGGAAGCTGCCGCTAAACTCACGGCGTTTCCTCCGGAAAGAAGGAAACGCATATGGATATCCAGGAAAAAATGGAACGGATACAGCCGTTCCTCGATGTTGGGGATTACCCTGCCATCGCTGCGATCTTAGCCCCTTCCGCCGCCGTTGATATCGGAGAGCTCTTATCGGATCTGGAAACCGATGAGATCATCAACATCCTGAAATATTTGCCGGCGGACCTCACCGGGGAGATCATGTCTTATCTGGATCCTGATCTGGCACCGGAGATTCTCCACGCCCTGGGCGAGGACAAAAGCTCCGCCGTTCTGGACTCCATGTACAACGACGACGTTGCCGACATCCTTGGCGAACTGGAACCCGGCGAACAGAAAGAATTGCTGGGGATGATGGAAGCCGAGGACGTGGAAGACGTCCGGGAGCTGATGGCTTATCCCGAAGATACCGCCGGCTCCATTATGACCACGGAATACGTGGCCCTCAATGAAAATGTCACCGCCGAGGAAGCCATTGAGATATTAAGAGAAATGGCCCCTTCGGCTGAAACCGTCTATTACGTGTACGTTGTCGATGACGACGGCGTACTGGTGGGCGTGCTGTCCCTTCGGGATCTCATTGTCACCCCGCCCAACTGGCCCATTGAGCACATCATGCACACCCGGGTCAAATACGTTACCGACTACACCGACCAGGAAGAAGTTGCCTCCCTGGTATCGCGATACGATATTATGGCGGTGCCCGTTACGGATCGGGATCGCCACCTCATCGGGATCATCACCGTCGATGATATTCTCGACGTTATCGAAGAAGAAGCCACCGAGGACGTCCTCCGTATGGCCGGTTCCCACGAAGATGAATTGGATGAGGACGAAAGCTTTTTCAAAAAGATCATCACCGCCGTCCGTGCCAGGCTGCCCTGGCTCCTCATTACCCTTTTCGGCGGCTTTGTTTCCGGGATAATTATGAACGGCATCGAAGAGGATCTTCAGGCGGTGGTGGCTCTCAGCTACTTTATCCCCCTCCTTTTGGGCTTGGGGGGCAATGCCGGAACCCAAAGCTCCACCGTTACCGTCCGCGGGATCTCCACCGGTCAGGTGGATTCCTCCAAGATTTTTCTCAATGTCTGCCGTGAATCCTGCGTGGGGCTGATCACCGGAGCCTGCTGCGCCGTGGTTCTCTGCGGTGTGGCATTCTTCTGGCTTCACAGCATGGCTCTCAGCATTCTGGTGGCCATCACCCTCCTCTGCAATATGTTTATCTCCGCTTTTATCGGCACCTTTGTGCCCCTGACCTTAAAGCGGATCGGCATCGACCCGGCCGTGGCATCGGCCCCCTTCATCAGCACCGGCATCGACATCCTTGGCCTGCTGATCTACTCCATTCTGGCCTCGGTATTCATGCCAATGCTGCTGCAGTTTGTGTAACCCAATGGGAATGAAATACCGGCCCGTGGCCGGCGTGAAATACTGCCTGCGGCAGCATGAAATACCCCTTCGGGGCATGAAATACCTTCCTCCGGAAGGCATGAAGGAAGCATTGCTGCGCAATGCGAACCATATATGGCTTTTCCTCGAGGAGAAGCTGGCGGCGTAGCCGACTGATGAGGTGTCGCGGATCTTCCTGCAGAAGGAATGAAATACCGGCCCGTGGCCGGCGTGAAATACTGCCTAGCGGCAGCATGAAATACCCCTTCGGGGCATGAAATACCTTCCTCCGGAAGGCATGAAGGTAGCATTGCTACGCAATGCAAACAAGTATATAGCCCAGCGAAAAAGTACCTGTAACAAATACCTTCTCCTCAAGGAGAAGCCATATCTCATTTGCATTGCGGAGCAATGCTTCCACAATGCCGACCGCAGGGAGGTATTTCATGCTGCCGTAAGGCAGTATTTCATGCCCCGAAGGGGTATTTCACGCCGACCAACGGGAGGTATTTCATTCCACCACACACCGCCCAACGGGAGCCCAAGGGAGGTACTTACATCATGACCAAAACCTACACTACGGCTGCCATCATCCTTCGGGGAGCCAGCTACGGCGAGGGAAACCGGATCTATACCTTTTACAGTCGGGATCGGGGGAAATTCTCTGCCGTGGCCCGAGGGGTACGGAAGCAGAAAAGTAAATTAAAGGGTCATCTCCAGCTTGGAAATTGCTGCGATCTGGAGCTGATCAAGGGAAAGGGACTGGATATTGTATCCTCCGCCGCTGCCCGGGAGACCTTCCCGGCAAACAGAGAAAAGGCCGAGGGATATTTTTATATGTCCTATTTTCTGGAGCTGTGCAACGACTTTACCCCCGAGGAGCAAGCCGATGCCGCCATTTACGACCTCCTCCGGGGGGTGCTGGGGGCATTGGCCACCACCGAGCCAAAGCTTTTGGCGCGTTACTACGAGCTGCAACTGTTGCAGCACAGCGGCTTTTTGCCGGATCTCTCCCAATGCAGCCTTTGCGGCACCGCGCTGAATGGAGGCTGCTGGAACCCCCGGTACGACGGCCTGATTTGCAGCCACTGCGGCAGCGGCACCGCCGTAACGCCAAAGGCCCACTTTGCCCTGAAATATCTTCTCGATGTAGAGGTAACATTAGTACCCCGGCTAAAGGTGGATGCCGACACCATGGCGCTCCTTTCCGGCCTTACCCGGCGAATGATTGAGCACAGCCTGGAGAAAAAAGTCCGCTCCCTAACGATACTGGATCAACTCACTCTTGACAATAAGCCCAAGATTTGATATCTTAATAGGTAATGGCAATAGAATACCGAAAATGTGATCTGAGGAGGAGTACCCTGCTCCAGCGAGCCGCGACGGTGAAAGGCGGCACCGGGGGAAAGGCACCTTGGCGGCAGTGAACCTGCCGAAGCAGCGGCGCAATGGCCGACGGCAGCAGACCGATACCCTGCAGCGTACGATTTGAGAGGACTTATTCTGTCAAGAAGGGTGGAACCGCGGCGAAAAGCCGTCCCTTTGGTGGAGATAGGTTCTTTTTTTGTTTTGTGTAGCATTGCTGCGCAATGCGATCCAGATATGGCTTCTCCTTGAGGAGAAGCTGGCGGCGTTAGCCGACTGATGAGGTGTCACAGACCTTCCTTCGGAAGGAATGAAATACCGGCCTTTGGCCGGCATGAAATACTGCCTGCGGCAGCATGAAATACCCCTCCGGGGCATGAAATACCTTTCTTCGAAAGGCATGAAGGAAGCATTGCCGCGCAATGCAAATAAGTATATAGCCCAGCGAACAAGTACCTGTAACGCATGCCTTCTCCTCGAGGAGAAGGTGGGCGCGGAGCGCTCGGATGAGGTGGCGTGACGGGTACAAAATGCTTTTTTTGTCAGCGTTTCTGCGGCGAAAAACATATTGCATATATGAAAGCCATTACGCCGCAGACACTACCAACATAAAATCAAGATACACACACTCGCGACACCTCATCAGTCAGCTATCGCTGACAGCTTCTCCTCAAGGAGAAGCCATATCTCGTTTGCATTGCGGAGCAATGCTTCCACAATGCCGACCGTAGGGAGGTATTTCATGCTGCCGCTAGGCAGTATTTCATGCCCCGAAGGGGTATTTCATGCCGACCAACGGGAGGTATTTCATTCAACCAACGGGAGGTATTCCCTCATCAGTCAGCTACGCTGACAGCTTCTCCTCAAGGAGAAGCCATATCTCGTTTGCATTGCGTAGCAATGCTTCCACAATGCCGACCGTAGGGAGGTATTTCATGCTGCCGCCAGGCAGTATTTCATGCCCCGAAGGGGTATTTCATGCCGACCAACGGGAGGTATTTCATCCTAATTCCAACTATTTCGTATACAAAATTAAATCAAATACACCAACAAACAGGGAGGAAAAAATGAATTTTCAAGATCTTATTCTTACCCTCAATGAATTTTGGGGCAAACAGGGATGCATCATTCAGCAGCCCTACGATATGGAAAAAGGCGCCGGCACGATGAACCCGGCCACCGCCCTTCGCGCCCTGGGGCCGGAGCCCTGGAAGGTTGCCTATGTAGAGCCTTCCCGCCGCCCCACCGACGGCCGCTATGGGGAAAACCCCAACCGTTTGCAGCACTACTATCAGTATCAGGTAATCTTAAAGCCCTCGCCCGAGGATATTGTGGAGCTTTACATGGACAGCCTGAAAGCCATCGGCATCGACCCCGATGAACACGACATCCGCCTGGTAGAAGATAACTGGGAAAGTGCCAACCTCGGTGCCTGGGGTTTGGGCTGGGAAGTATGGCTGGACGGCATGGAAGTAACCCAGTTTACCTATTTCCAGCAATTCGGCGGCATCGACTGCAAACCCGTTTCCGGGGAAATCACCTATGGTCTGGAACGTCTGGCCATGTTCATTCAAAAGGTGGACAGCGTTTACGATATCGAATGGGTTGATGGCATCACCTACGGCGATGTGCATCATCAGGGGGAAGTGGAACACAGCCACTACAACTTTGAGGAAGCCGATACCGATATGCTCTTCCAGCTCTACAATATGTACGAAAAGGAAGCCACCCGGATTTTGGACAAAGGCCTTGTGCTGCCGGGTTACGACTACATTTTAAAATGCTCCCACACCTTTAACCTTTTAGACGCCCGCAATGCCATTTCCGTGGCGGAACGTCAGAACTACATCTTCCGCGTGCGCAGCTTGGCGCGGCTGGCTGCCGAGGCCTATTGCAAGCAGCGGGAGGAATTGGGCTATCCGCTGATCAAGGACGAAGCCAAGCGGGCAGAAATGGGTCTTGCACCGCGGAAAGGGGGCAAATAAGATGGCCAGAAATCTTTTGTTTGAAATCGGGGTAGAGGAAATCCCTGCCCGTTTTATGGAAGGCAGCATCAACGGTTTGGTGAATGCCGCAAAAAAATCCCTGAAGGAAGCCCGTTTGGACTTTGAAAATGTCCGGGGCATGGGAACTCCCCGCCGCCTGACCCTCTTTGTGGACGGCCTTGCCGAAAGTCAGGGAGACCTGAAGGAAGAGCTGAAAGGTCCGGCCAAAAAGGCTGCCTACGATAGCGAAGGCAACCCCACCAAAGCATTACAGGGCTTTTTGCGCTCCAAGGGGCTTACCGAAGAGGATATCACCATCAAGGAAATCAAAGGCGGTGAATATATCTTTGCCACCAAGGAAGAAAAAGGGGAAGCAGCCGCCAAGGTACTGCCGGAGCTGCTGGTAAATATGGTGCTGAGTCTGAAATTCCCCAAGCCCATGCGCTGGAGCGACCATGAGCTGCGGTTTATCCGTCCCATCCACTGGATGGTGGCCCTCTTTGGCAGCGAAATCCTGCCGGTGAAAATCGTCGATGTGGTGGCAGGAAACGTCACCCGGAGCCACCGTTTTTACGGTGCCGGAGATGTTACCATCGAAAGCCCCGAATCCTACGTGGATCAGCTCCGGGAAAACTACGTCATGGTAGATCCCGCAGAACGCCGGGCCGTCATTAAGGAACAGATCACCGCATTGGAAAAGGAACACAACGTGGTGGTGGAAAAGGACGAAGAACTTCTGGATGAAGTTGTTTATCTCTTGGAATATCCCACGGCGCTGATGGGCAGCTTTGATGAAAAATACCTGCGTCTGCCCAAGGAAGTGATCATCACCCCGATGAAGGAGCATCAGCGTTACTTCCCGGTGATGGATGCAAAAGGCGAACTTCTCCCCCACTTTGTCACCGTCCGCAACGGCTTGCCCCGGAATATTGAAATCGTTACCGCCGGGAACGAAAAGGTTCTCCGGGCCCGTTTGGCCGATGCCGAATTCTTCTACGATGAGGACCTCAAAATCGACCTCGGCTCCAATGTGGAACGGCTGAAACCCATCGTTTTCCACATCACCATGGGCACCCTCTTTGAAAAGGTGGAACGCATGGTAGAGCTGGCGGCATACCTTGCCGATGCTCTGGGTGAGGATGCGGAAAAAGCAAAACGCGGCGCTTACCTGGCCAAAGCCGACCTGGTTTCCAACATGGTTTATGAATTCCCCGAATTACAGGGGATCATGGGAGAATACTACGCCGTGGCCCAGGGCGAAGCGGCAGATGTAGCACAGAGCATCCGCGAAAGCTACCTGCCCCGGTTTGCCGGCGATGACCTCCCCGAAACGAAGTTGGGAATGATCACCTCCATTGCCGATAAGATCGACAGCGTTGTGGGCTTCTTCTCCATGGATCTGGAACCCACCGGCTCCCAGGATCCCTATGCCCTCCGCCGTCAGGCCATGGGTATCACCCAGATCATCTTAAATGGCGAGCTGGAGCTGAACTTCGGCGATCTCATTGATACCGCCTACGACAAAATCGCAAGCCGCTACGAAACGAAGCGCACCAGGGAAGAAACGAAAGCCCGGGTCTATGCCTTTATGGCCCAGCGCCTGAACAACGTATTGAGCGACGCCGGTTTGGCCTACGACACCGCCAACGCCGTAATGCACGCCACTCCCGATAATTTCTGCCTGATCCGCAAAAAAGGCGAAGCTCTGGAAGCCTTCCGCAGCAACGAAAACTTTGCCCCGCTGATGGCCGGCTTTACCCGAGTGAACAACCTGGCGAAAAATGCCGAAAGCGCCGCCTACGACGAAAGCCTCTTTACGGAAAAGGCCGAAAAAGACCTGGCAGAAGCCGCCAAAGCCTTTAAAGCCCAAGCCGCCGACGCTCTGGCAAAGGACGACTTCGACACCGCCTTTAACGCCATTGCCGCCCTTCGCGCTCCCATCGACGCTTTCCTCACCGATATCATGGTGATGTGCGACGATGAAAAGCTGAAAGCCAGCCGCCTTGGCCTGCTGAAAGCATTGGCAGAAGAAATGCTCGCCGTAGCAGACTTCACCGCCATCGCCGATAAATAACAGAAAAAATCCACAAACCGCCGAGGAAACACCCTCGGCGGTTTGTTTTGCATTTAAATACTTTTAAGTACTTGACATTCCAATAACTTTTGAGTATCCTTAAGAAAAAGGAGCGATAACCATGAATCACGAATACAAAGAAGCTCTTGCAGTGGCAAAAGAAAACCTTGAAGATGTGCAGGAAAGAGGCTCTGAAACCATTGGCAAAAGCTGGGAAGAAGTACAGAAGGAATTGTTTTCTCCGGAAGAAATCGCCGCAAGCCATTTAAGAGCGACCCTTATCGGTGAGTTTGTAAAGGCGCGTCAGGAAAAAGGAATCAGCCAAAAAAAGCTGGAAGAATTAAGCGGCGTGAAACAACCGGTCATCGCAAGAATGGAGAAAGGCAACACCAGCCCACAGCTGGATACCGTCTTAAAAATACTGGCTCCCTTGGGTAAAACCCTGGCCGTGGTACCCTTGGAAGCAAAATAACAAGATAAAAAAAAGGCCCTTTCCCGAAAAACGGGAAAGAGCCGGTGAAAACAGAACAGCGCACCGGGGGCTGCTTTTCATGGGAGAGGCGGCAAGCAGAACCGCCAAAAGAAATAAAAAAACAGCGCACCTCAAGTGCACTGCCATCATCTGGGACTGATGAAAAATACGCCAAGCTAAGCCTCTTTATTCGCGAAAAACACCCCTTGCAAAAAGGGAAATTATTTCGTATAATAAATAGGCGGTGCGGAAACAGCTTCGGCTGCTTCCTGGCTTGAGTGCTTTGGACACTTGAGCTGACCTTCCGGTGCTGCAACACCGGGAGGGCATCGTATTTTTTTCTGTTTTCGTCACTATTATAAACCATCTTCAGGAAATATGCAAGACCGAAAGAGAATTTATAAAAAGAACCTAATCAAAACGCCAACACCTTCGATATGATTGCATCGAAAGTGCCGGCGTTTTTTAATCATCGTAATGCCCTTCCTACGTACAAAATTAACGGCAAAGCGGCAAAGAAATTTCGGTAATTGAAGTTGAAAACCCTCGTTTTTTAGAAGTTTCCGACTTACAAGTCCGAAACTCTTGATTTTTTTGAGATTTTGGGTATAATAGAATCAAGAAAATTCGGAGGTGTACCATGGCGGAGCTTATCAATCGCCCTCAATATTTGAATCAATTGATACAACACAGGGATGTGGATCTGGTAAAGATTGTCACCGGGATTCGCCGCTGTGGAAAATCATCCCTGCTGGAGCTGTTTCACCAATACTTATTAGCCCAGGGAGTGGCAGATTCGCATATCATCCACATGAATATGGAGTCCCTGCGCTACCGTGATCTCACGGACTATCTGCCCTTTTACGATGCAATCAGCGAGAAGATTCCCAAAGAAGGGAAAACCTATCTGATATTTGATGAGCTTCAAGTGGTAGAGCACTGGGAAAAAGCCATTGAATCCTTTCGGCTGGATTTTGATGTAGATATCTACATCACCGGTTCCAACGCCTACCTGCTCTCTACAGAGTTTTCAACGCTGCTCTCTGGCCGGTATGTGGAGATCCCGATGCTGCCGTTGTCCTTCAAGGAGTTCCTGGATTTCTACGACTTTGCGCCCAATACCACCATCGAGGAGAAATTTCAAAAGTATCTGCAATTCGGCGGGATGCCGATTTTAAGGGAATACAAGTTCAACGAAACCAGGAGCAACCAGGCATTGGAGGGCATTTACTCCACCGTGGTGCTCCGGGATATCCTCCAACGGAACCCCGGGGCCGACCAGGCAACACTCCAAAAAATCATGCTGTTTTTGTGCTCCAACATCGGCAGCATCACCTCCCCCAACAGCATTGGCAATGTACTCTCCAATGAGGGGGATATCCAAACCGGGAAAACAAAAAACCTCGCAGGAAAAACCGTAGAGAAATATATTGCCATGCTCCGCAGCGCTTTTGTGTTCTTTTATGTGAGCCGCTACGATGTAAAGGGAAAGCAGCTGCTCAAAACCTTGGGCAAAAACTATATCATCGATATGGGTTTTCGCAATATGCTCCTGGGCTACCGAGACGCCGACCGGGGCCACATTCTGGAAAACATCGTATTTTTGGAGCTGCTCCGCCGTGATTACCGGGTATACATCGGAAAAGTGGGAGAAACCGAGGTTGACTTTGTCGCCGAAAAACCCATGGACAAAATATATATCCAGGTAACCGAAAGTATGCAATCGCCGGAAACCCGAGAGCGGGAGCTTCGACCCTTACGGATGATACCGGATAATTACGAAAAAATCGTACTGTCCATGGACCGCAGCTTCATCCACTCCTACGACGGCATTAAAACGATCCATCTCATTGATTGGCTCCTGGAAACATAAAGACCGGGCAACCTACTTTCATCCACTCCTAAAAACCGTGCAAATGCACAGTTTTGGGGAGTGGTTTTTTAATATTCCAGGCTATCCCGATGCAGCAGGAAATATTTCATCCCCATAATCACAAAACCCTCTTCATTGCGCCAGGGCTTTTGGGTACCATTGACGATGACGATTTTTTTGAAAGAATCGCCAATATTGCGCAGAGAGGCAAATTCCTGGGCCTGTTTTTCCTTTGACGTCATATCGTAGGCCACCTGGATATAGTACCGCTGATCCCGCCGGTTTACCACAAAATCCACCTCCAGCTGCTTCCGAACCCGCTTGGCAAGGAGAGTTTTGGAAACCACGTCTACAATACCGACATCCACGTGGTAGCCGCGTATTAAAAGCTCGTTGTAGACGATATTTTCAATGATATGGGGAGCTTCCTGCTGGCGGAAATTCAAGCGCGCATTTCTCAGCCCCAGGTCCGTAAAATAATATTTTAGGTTGGAGCCGATATATTTTCGTCCCTTGATATCGTAGCGGCAGGCCTTGGCGATTAAGAAGGCTTCGGTGAGGTAATCAATATGCCGGGAAATGGTTTTATTGGAGTAGGTCATATGGCGCTCGCTGGCAAAGGTATTGGCAATCCGGGTAGGATTCGTCGGCGCACCGATGGCCGAAGCAAGGACATCGACAAGAACGCCGATTTCATCGACGCTTTGAAGGTGATTTCGCTCCACCACATCCTTCAGGTAAACATTGGCAAAAATGTTCTTCAAATATTCTCCCTTTTGCTGTTCACTCCCAAGGGCCATTACCTGGGGAAGGCCGCCGTAAACCATATATTCATTCCAGGCATCGTCATAATCCCCGGAATAAGCGGCGTAAAATTCCCCAAAAGAAAGAGGATAAATGCGAACCTCATCCCCTCGCCCCCGAAACTCCGTAACGATATCACTGGAAAGAAACCGGGAATTGCTGCCGGTAACGTAAACATCCAAATGGTCCATGCGAAGGAAGCTGTTTAAAACCTCTGCAAACCGGGGCATAAACTGTACCTCATCCAAAAGGAGGTAGTAATGGCCGCCGTCGGTGAGCCGCTCCTTTACATATTGAAAACAGGCCTTGGGGTCCCGCAGCTCCTCGTTTTCAATACCGTCCAAAGCGATTTCTATGATATGGCTTTCATCTACGCCGGACTCCAAAAGGTACCGTTTATAGATTGTAAAGAGCAAAAAGGATTTTCCGCAGCGGCGGATGCCGGTAATCACCTTGATCATGCCGTTGTTTTTTCTTTCGATCAGCTGCTGCAAATAGGCATTTCTCTGGATTTCCACTCGATCACTCCTAAATTCCGTGTTTTTGCACACTTTTTGGTAATGGTATTTTACCACAAAAAAAAGGCTCACGCAACATCCCCTCCCCAAAACCGTGCAAATGCACAGTTTTTGGGAGTGTCTTTTTATTCAAAAAAAAGATTTGCCGGAATACAAGATATTTTTTCGATGGCATCAAATAAAATGCCGACATATTCGATAAAATTTCGTCGAATGTGTTGACGTACCTATTATCTAATGATATGATAATATCATCAAAAAGGAGGACATGCCATGGCGATACCGATCAACATTGAAGAGTTACTCAACCAACAAATCGTGGAGTCCAATCGCATCGAGCTAAAAGCCGATTGGAACCCGACTCCCATCATACATACTATCTGCGCCTTTGCCAATGATATGGACAACACCGGCGGCGGCTACATTATCATCGGTGCCGAAGAAAAAGACGGCAGCCCGGTATTTCCCCTAAAGGGGATCCCAAAGGAACGGATCGATGGAATCCTCAAGGAATTGGTGGGGCTCTGTCACTGTATCGAGCCCCTATACCACCCCATAGTTGAGCCGGTGCAATATCAAGGGGTTTACATTATCGTGATTTGGGCTTTTGGCGGTTTTGGCCGCCCCTATAAAGCGTCGAAGGATGTCTTTGCCCATAAGGACAATAAACGATACTACATCCGAAAATTCAGCAGCACCATCATTGCCGATGCCGAGGATGAAAAAAATCTCTTTTATATTTCCTCGGATATTCCCTTTGATGACCGTCCACACCTGCCGGCCTCTCCGGAGGATTTGGATCTGGGGCTGATGCGCCAGCATTTAAAGGAAATCGGCAGCGACCTTTACGAATACGCTTTAAAGGCCGATACCCTGCGGGTGGCCGAGGATATGCAGCTCCTTTCCGGCCCGCCGGAGGATCGTCACCCCCGCAATGTCGGGATTCTGATGTTTTCCGAAAAGCCGGAGCGCTTTTTTCGTTACGCACGAATCGAGGTAGTGGATATTCCCGATCCCACCGGCACCGATATGGTGGAAAAAACCTTTACCGGCCCGATCCAGCGGCAGCTAAAGGATGCTCTGCTGTATTTAAAAAACTATGTACTCAAAGAAGTTACCATAAAGGATCCCCAAAAGGCCGAAGCGAAAAGAATCGCAAACTACCCTTACGCTGCCATTGAGGAGATTCTTGCCAACGCCGTTTACCACCGCTCCTATCAAATCAACGAGCCGATCACCGTGCGCATCACTCCGGAAGCCATAGAAATTACCAGCTTTCCCGGGTTTGACCGCAGCATTTCCGATGCAAACATTGCAAAATACGAGATCCGCGCCAGAATCTATCGCAACCGCCGTATCGGCGACTTTCTCAAGGAGTTAAAGCTTATCGAAGGCCGCAACACCGGCTTTCCCAACGCCCTCAAGGCTTTAAAGGAAAACGGCTCCGCCTACCCCACCTTCGAGATGGACGAAGCCCGCTCCTTTCTTTCCGTTACCATCCCCATCCATCCCTACTTTCAAAAGACCGGGAAAAAAGAAAAAAAAGAGCAGGATTACCGCAAAAAGATCCTAGCTCTGCTAAGGGAAAAGCCCATGACCAAAAACGAATTGGCCAAGGCCATGGGGTACAAGGGCATCACTGCCCGGCTTACCGGCTGCATCCGGGAGATGCTGGCAGAAAATATCCTGACCCAGGAAATTTCCGGCAGCCACAACCGCGTAAAATTAACGGTGCGGCAATAGCATCCATCAAAGAACACAAAAAAACACCCGAGGTTACGTGGGGCAGGATATTGCAGCACGCAACCCGGGTGTATTTTTTATTCAGACTTCATGGTGATTTCGCCGTTTTCCAGGTGGAAGGAGAAGGAATTTTCCGTTGGGGCGGCGGATTCCTTTTCTGCGGTGGGAGTGCCGTCGTTTTGACGGTACCAGCGCATTTTTGCGCCGCATTGGGAGCAGGGAGCAATGAACCAGATGCCCTTTTCATCGCAGCCGTATTTTTCGATATCCCCAAGGGCGGCAAAGCACCGGGAGCACAGCACGGTGTTTTTATCAATAAACGGTGAGTAGACAGGTTTAGAAGACATGATAACCCCGGAGGAAGCCCTTTTCATTTACTTCCATAAATTTCGGCGGCACGTTCTCTTCCACAACCTTCAAGCATTCCTCGGCATCGAAGCCGGCCTGTTTTGCCCAGGCACCGAGAAGCACCATATTCAGGCATTTGGGGTTCCCGGCGGTAACAGCCTGTACATTGCCGTCGAAAACGTAGGTTCGGGCGGAGCACTCATCCAGGGCGGCTTTCAGATCCTTGGGATATTCGGCCTTGCCCATAACCACCGGCATGGGGTTGATCTCCCGTTCGTTGGCAATGACGGTGCCTCCTTCCTTGAGGTAGGGCAGCGCCCGCACTGCTTCCAGCAGCTCAAAGCCGAGAATATAGTCGGCAGTTCCCGGAGCAATAATCGGCGAATAAACCTTATCGCCAAAACGCACCTGGGTAATGACACTGCCGCCGCGCTGGGACATACCGTGGATTTCCGAAACCTTGATATCGTAGCCCTTTTGAATCAGCAGCCGGGAGAGAACTTTGGCGGTGAGGACGGTACCCTGACCGCCGACACCGGCGATAAGAACATTGGTAACACTCATTTTACTCACCTTCCTTTCGGATCACGCCGTCGTTGCCGCAGACATTTTTGCAAAGGCCGCAGCCGACGCACTGATCGCCGTGGATCACCGGCACGCCGCTTTCGGTCTTTTCAATGGCGGGGCAGCCAATTCGTGCGCATTTACCGCAGCGGAGGCAGCGTTCGGCATCGACAAAGTAGCTTTCCTTTTCCCCTTTCAGCAGCAGCTCACAGGGGCGGCGGGCAATGATCACACAGGGCTCTTCGGCGGCAAGATATTCCTTGAGCACAGCGGAAAAGCCCTTTACGTCAAAGGGGTCTACCACCGTGACCTTTTCAATGCCGATCCCCCGGACAAGGGTTTCCAGATCCACCTTGTTGGTGGGTTCTCCCTTTACGGTGTAACCGGTGAGGGGATTCTGCTGGTGGCCGGTCATGGCGGTGATGTGGTTATCAAGAATGATCGTGGTGGTGCAGCCCTTATTGTAGAACACATCCACCAGACCGGTAATACCGGAGTGCATAAAGGTAGAGTCCCCGATCACGGCAACGGTCTTTTTGGAGAAATCCTTGCCCCGGACTTTTTCCATCCCCAGAGCCATGCCGATACCGGCACCCATGCAAATGGTGGTATCAATGGCTGCCAGAGGTGCCTGAGCACCTAAGGTATAGCAACCGATATCCCCAAGGACATTGACCTTGGCTCTTTTCAGCACATGGAAAGTGCCGCGGTGGGGGCAACCGGCGCAGAGCACCGGGGGACGTACCACCATTTCTTTATCGTAGCAATAAGGCGGCTCGGTTTTTTCGCCGCAGATCAGCTCCCGAATGGTTTCCGGGAAGATTTCCCCTACCGGCGGAAAAACATCCTTGCCCTTTACTTCAATGCCCATGGCGCGAATCTGCTCTTCCATCACGCTGTCCAGCTCTTCAATGACGTAAAGCTCCTTCACCGTAGCGGCAAAATCCTTAATGAGCTGTACCGGCAGGGGGTTGGTCAGCCCCAGCTTCAGTACCGAGGCTTCGGGCAGGGCTTCCTTTACGTATTCATAGACGATACCGGCGCAGATCACACCGATTTCATCGCTGCCCTTTTCCATGGAGTTCAGAGGAGAAGTTTCGCCGTAGGTCACCAGCTTTTTCAGCCGTGCTTCGGCAACGGCATGACGTGGCCGGGCATTGGCCGGCACCATTACATATTTTTGGGGATCCCGTTCGTAGGGCGGGATCTCTCTTTCCACGCGGACGCCCTTTTCCACCAAAGATTGGGAGTGGGCCACCCGGGTGGTGAGGCGAAGCATCACCGGAGTGTCAAAGGCTTCGCTGATATCAAAAGCCGCCTTGATAAAATCACGGCACTCCCCGGAGTCGCTGGGCTCCAGCACCGGGATCTTGGCAAAATGGCCGAGACGGCGGTTATCCTGTTCGTTCTGGGAGCTGTGCATCCCGGGGTCATCGGCGGTGATCAGCACCAGCCCCCCTTTGATACCGGAAAATGCAACGGTCATCAAAGGGTCCATGGCAACATTCACGCCAACATGCTTCATACAGGCCATGGCCCGGCCGCCGGTGATGGCTGCACCAATGGCAACCTCCATAGCCACCTTTTCATTGGGTGCCCATTCGGCATACATTTCATCGTATTTGGCTGCGTTTTCCGTGATCTCCGTGGAAGGAGTTCCGGGGTAAGCGGCAACGACATGAACGCCGGCTTCCCAAGCCCCTAAGGCAATGGCCTCATTTCCTGTCATTAACTGTTTCATAATATATCCCTCATTTTTTCGAGTTGGTGCAGTGCCGTTCTTTAAAAAAGGCCGACATTATATTTATATAATAAGTAATTATAGCATAATCCCACCGAAATTTGAAGTCATAAATTCTTTTTGTGTTCCGTATCATTGACATAGAAAGAAAGAGACTGTCATTGCAAAGGAGGCTTCCCATGGCAAAAAGCTCTCTGAAAAGCCATGCCCTCACTTCCTTGGATATGCCCTCGGAGCTGCTGCCCGGGGTGCCGAGGATCGTGATCACCGGAACGGAACGGGTAAATATCGAAAATCACAACGGAATCCTGGGGTTTTCGCCTCAGGAAATCCGCATTGCCAGCGCTCTGGGGGAGATCTCCCTCACCGGGGAAAACCTGCGCCTTGCGGTACTCACCGGCCATGAGCTTACGGCGGAAGGCACCATTTTAGGCATGACCGTGCACCGGGAGGAAAAGAAATGATATGGAATGAAAAAACCGGCGGAAGGGTCGGTATTGCCCTCCGGGGCGAGGATATCCCGGGGTTTCTCAACGGCCTTACCGCTGCCGGCATCCCCTTGCTGGAGGTCGATACCAAAAAAGCCCAAAAGGGAAAAGTATGCTGTTACATCCCTCTAAGCGCCTTGCGGACAGCCCGAAGCATCGCCAAGGCCCACGATTGCTACATCACCGTGTTTCACCGCAGCGGCCTGCCCTACATCCTCAAGGGGATCAAGCATCGCCGTCTTTCCTGGCTGGCTCTGGTGGGAGCGATTCTCCTGATCGTCGCGGCGCTGTCCTTTGTGTGGCGGGTGGAGGTGATCAATGAAAGCGGTGAAGCTCTGAAGCCGGCGGAGATTGCAGAGCTAAAGGAGGCTGCCGCCAAGGAAGGCATCCTTCCCTTTGCCTTTCGGGGGAATCTTCGCCTTGACGATGCCGCCGAAGCCATGCTGGCAGATCGACCGGATCTGGCCTGGATCGGCATATCCTTTCACGGTGTGACCGCTGAAATCCATATTGTAGAAAAAACCGAACCGGCGGCAGAGGAAGTTCCCTGCGGCCATATCGTCGCCAAAAAGGACGGCGTCATTACCTCCATCTTCGTGCTCCGGGGGCAAAAGGAGGTCAATGTCGGCGATACGGTTCACAAAGGGGATATCCTGATCTCCGGCTATGTGACATACGGCGAAGAGGATGCCGCCCGGAACGGTGAAACCGAAGAGGGCGGCAACATAACTTATCAGGCCGTAGCCGCCAAGGGCATGGTGGAAGCCGCCACATGGTATGAGGGTATTGCCTACGAAAGTTTGGAGCAGGTAAAGCCAAAGCCCACCGGGCGCACCCGGGGGAGCATCACCGCCACCAAGGGGAGCACTACCATCACCCTGTGGGGCAACGAGGAAAACCCCTTTGAAGATTTTACGGTCAGGAAGCGCAGCTGTAGCCTCCGGGGCATCACCCTCACCGCCGTGACCTACCGGGAGGCCACACCGATCCGTCAAAAGCCCGATCGAGATACGGCCCGGGCCGCCGCAGAAAAAAAAGCCGGGGCAAAGGCCCAGGCTCAAATCGGGAAAACCGTATCCGTTACCGGCCGCAGCCGCCAGGATCTTACCGATGTTCCCGGCACCGTCGGCGTAAGGGTCATTCTGGAAACCAAAGAGGATATCGGCAAATTCGTTCGGGCCACACCGCCCCAGCCGCCGGAAGCTCCGGAGGCTTCCGAAGAGGTGGAGAAATGAATGGCAAACCTCCCTTCGGTCGGCGTGAAAAAAATGAAATACTGCCTGCGTCAGCATGAAATACCCCTACGGGGCATGAAATACCTCCCGTTGGTCGGCATGAATGTAGCATCGCGCAGGCGATGCAAAAATGGCTTCGCCTTGAGGAGAAGCTGGCGGCGAAGCCGACGGATGAGGTGTCGCGAAGGGTGAAACTGCATTTTATGTGATTTGTTTCTGCGGCGTATTGCGTGGATATTATCATATTTTCGCCGCAGATATGCAGGCAATATAAGTAATGCTTTACCGTCACGCCACCTCATCCACCGCAAGCGGTCCCCCTTCCCCTCAAGGGGAAGGCATTCTAGCAGGTACTTTATTTTGAAAAATACACTTATTTGCATTGCGGAGCAATGCTTCCACAATGCCGACCAACGGGAGGTATTTCATGCTGCCGCTAGGCAGTATTTCATGCCCCGAAGGGGTATTTCACGCCGGCCAAAGGCCGGTATTTCATTTCTTCACACCCCGCAAAGCGGGATTTCATCCTTCCACAGGAAGGTCTGCGCCACCTCATCCGACAGTTAACCTTAGGAAATGCCGCAGGCATTTTCGCCTTTTCCCTCCGGCAGCGTCTTTGTGTGGATCAGGGTATAGGCCACCGTAATGGTTATCAAAACCACCATATGGACCAGGTTCATTTCATTTTCTCCCGGGCTGCCAATATTGCCCCTCTGTACGCCTGCTCCAAATGGGAATTTATCACCTCTTCGTCGTATTTCAGTGCATTGTTGGCAATGAGGCTTGCATACCCGTGGGCAAACAGAAAAATCGTCAAGAAAATCTCTTTTGTCTGCTCGATACGGAGATTCAAGGCTTCCCCCATCGCAGAAAGCACCGGGATAAGCTCTTCGGCATCAATCAGTTCAAGGAGAGTCGTTCCGTTAAAAAAATTCGACTGAAAAAGGAAACGGAACAAATGAGGCTCCTCAATGGCAAAGCGGATATAATTTGATCCGATGCCAAGGGCAGGGCCTTTTTGGGGGCTTTTCAAATTCATCAGATATTCCGAATGGTAACGGTCCGCCTTGGCATAGACCGCCCTTTTCAAGGCTTCCACCGTGGCAAAATGATACATGACCGGCTGCGTGGAGCAATTTAACCGCTCCGATACCGTCCTTACGTTCATATGATCCGCCCCGGTTTCACGGGCAACCGCAAAGGCCGCATCAACGATCATTTCCTTTGTGACTTTTGCTTTCGCAGGCATACGCGCACCTCCGCATATAACTTGAATGATATATAACATAAATTATACATCAGCAAATGCCCATTGTCAATCCGCCGAAAATCAAAGAAACAAGCCGCCTTCCACCTTTTGAGCCATCAAGGATCCTTTCCGACGACATCCTCCCTTGTCAAATGAACGCCCCTTGACTTATCCAAACCAAAATTACATCGCAATGTAATTTTCAGTAAATTTCACAGAGTTTTTGTATCGCAATGCAAAAACTCTTGATTTTTTTATCCCTTTTGCGCTATACTAAGAGCATCATCCTATGGAGGTGCAAATATGCGAATTCAAAGAACCGCCTATCTGAATAAACTAATCGCTTTTAAGGACAAAAAGCTTATCAAGGTCATTACCGGCATTCGCCGCTGCGGAAAGTCAACGTTGCTGGCGATTTACCGGGACTGGCTAAAGGAGCAGGGAGTCACTGAGGAGCAAATCATCGCCATCAATTTTGAGGATATCGACTACGAAGAGCTTACGAGCTACAAGAAGCTTTACCAATATCTGAAAGATCACCTGGCTCCGGGCAAAATGACCTATATTTTTTTGGATGAGGTACAGAACATCGATAACTTTGCCAAAGTGGTGGATAGCATTTATATCAAGGATCAGGTGGATATTTACATCACCGGTTCCAATGCCTATATGCTTTCCAGCGACATTGCGACCCTCATTTCCGGGCGATACGTTCAAATTGAAATGCTGCCTCTTTCCTTTAAGGAATACATGGAAGGCACCGGCAGCCAAAATGACCGAGGCATCAAATACACCGAATATCTCACCAGCAGCTCCTTTCCTTACACCCTGGAGCTAAAGGGGCAACCCGAGGAAATTCGGGATTATTTGGAAGGTCTCTACAACACCATCGTTGTAAAGGATATTGTAACGCGCCGAAAAATCACCGACACCATGATGCTCAAAAGCATTTTGCGCTTTGTTTTCGATAATATCGGCAACCCACTTTCTTCCAAAAAAATTGCCGATACCATGACCTCCAACGGCCGTAAAATCGAAGCCCGAACCGTGGAGAAGTATCTGGAAGCCCTGACCGAAAGCTACATCATTTATCAGGCCAAACGATACAACATCAAAGGAAAGCAATATCTAAAGACCTTGGAAAAGTACTATATCGTCGATATCGGCATGCGTTTTATGCTTCTGGGGTCTCGTCAGGTCGATGCCGGCCACATTTTGGAAAATGTGGTATATCTTGAGCTGCTCCGCCGGGGGTACGATGTATATGTAGGGAAAGTGGACGACCTGGAAGTGGACTTTGTGGCCCAAAACAGCAAAGGCACTACCTATTTTCAGGTGGCACTTTCGGTGCGCGAGGAACATACCCTGGCAAGGGAGCTGCGCCCTCTTGAAGCCATCAAGGACCATTACCCCAAGCTGCTGCTAACCATGGATGAAGACCCGGAAGCCCACTACAATGGCATACGCCGGGTCAACGCCAGAGATTGGCTTCTGGGCCTCACCGATTGAAATTGCCCAAGGCTTGTGTGAAGCCTCCCTTCGGTCGGCGTAAAAAAAATGAAATACCGGCCTGTGGCCGGCATGAAATACTGCCTGCGTCAGCATGAAATACCCCTACGGGGCATGAAATACCCCTACGGGGCATGAAATACCTCCCGTTGGTCGGCATGAATGTAGCATCGCGTAGGCGATGCAAAAATGGCTTCGCCTTGAGACCAACTATGAAAAGTCAACAGGAAAAAGAAAAAAATTGGGGAAAAAAATGAATAACTAAGGAAAAAATATGCAAGGCAAATAAGCCTGAGAAATCCCAGGCTTAAAGGAAGTCAATATAGAGCGACCGCTAATTTTGA
>CAKUYE010000020.1 GCA_934702375.1 uncultured Bacillota bacterium
CACATTTTTCCAATAAAGGTAACCGCAACCACATCGCCAAATCCGGCAGTGGAGATCACCGCATAGCAATACCACAGTGCCTCTCCGTATCGGTTAATGTCTGGTTCAACCAGCTGGATCACTGCTGCGATAGCAAAAATAAATACAATAAAACCAATGATAATTTTATCTGCGCGAGTCCGTTTTAAAACACTGCCTAATACTTTAATTCTTTTCATGTACCTGTCCTCCAATGAAATAATCTATTGTCTGAAATTAATTGAAGTATAATATAAAACGGTTTCACTTGCAATACGAGAGGAGCTTAACAGTATGAAAGATAATAAAGCACTAAAATACCTCACTTTGATCACCGGAGCTTTAACATTGTTATTAGGAGTCTACACTCTTGTAAGACCAATGAGAACTTTTCTTGCAATCGGATGGATACTGGGAATCCTTCTGTTTGTAAATGGTATTGAACTTGTAATCCTTTCTTTATCCAAAGAAAAGAAAGAAATCGGAGCATGTATTCTCGGTGTTCTGGAAGGACTTGCGGGTATTATCTTATTATTCAGCGGCATTCAGCGGTTCATCACAGACGTAATGGCTGCTTATCTGGTTGGTGCAATCATTCTGATTTATGGTATTTTCCAGATTGCCGGCGGCGCAAAGGTATATAAAACATCTAAAGGAAAAGGTATCCTGAGCATTGTGTGCGGTGTTTTATCCGTAATTGTCAGCATCATTTCATTTACTCATCCTGTGCTTACCATGATTTCCGCAGGATATATGATCGCTTTTTCTGTTTTGATGCAGGGTATCAATATGATCGTACTTGGAATCAATTTCGGAAAGACCGAAAACTAACAAAAAGGTTATGGCTGTATGAATAACACAAAAAGCCCCAAAAACGTATCTTTAAAAAATCAGCTTGAATTGTGGCTGTTCTGCGCACTCATTGGTGCTGTTGCCGGTGCACTGGTATGGATCCTGCTGAAAATAATGGCAGTGGGAACTGAATTTCTGTGGAAATGGCTTCCCGGAAAAACCTCTGTTCCCTATTATACGATTCTTATCTGTGTAGCCGGTGCGGCTATTATCGGTATTTTTCGAAAAATATTCGGAGACTATCCCGAAGATCTGGAAACCGTTATGGGAAAAGTCAGAACAGAAAAAAGATACGAATACAAAAACATGCTTGTAATGATGGTGGCAGCACTGCTGCCATTACTCATAGGAAGCAGTGTAGGTCCCGAAGCCGGACTTACCGGAATTATCGTAGGTTTATGCTACTGGGCCGAAGACAACCTGAAGTTTGCCAAACAGAATACCAAAAATTATTCGCAGATCGGTGCTGCAGTCTCCATGAGTGTGCTTTTTCACGCACCTCTGTTCGGTATTTTCGAAGTAGAAGAAAACTCTGAGGAAGACCTTGCCGCCTTAACAAAGGGTTCCAAATTATTTATTTATGGAATCGCACTGGCAGCAGGCACTGGCATTTATGCAGGTTTATCTGCACTTTTTGGTGCAGGACTCTCCGGATTTCCATCCTTTGATATGGTGGAAATCCAGAGAAAAGACTATCTGCTTATGATTCTGTATATTTTGTGTGGTCTTATCCTGGCATGTTTCTATCAGGCAACACACAAACTGACCGGAAATATTTCCAACAGATTCCCGGCAGTTGTCAAAGAGATTTTTGCAGGTTTATGTCTTGGAATCACAGGTTCATTCTTACCTGCACTTATGTTTTCCGGAGAAGAACAGATGGGAACACTTATGAAAACCTATACCTCTTATCTGCCGCTGGCACTTATTGGCATTGCGTTTTTCAAGCTCCTGCTGACAAATCTGTGTATTCAGTTCGGTTTAAAGGGAGGACATTTCTTCCCTGTCATCTTTGCCGGAGTATGTATGGGATACGGCATGGCAATGCTGACCTGTGGGCCAGGCGGGGGACATGTGGTATTTGGAGCTGCAATCGTTACAGCGTCACTTCTGGGCGGAATCATGAAAAAGCCACTGGCAGTAACCATGCTTCTCTTCCTCTGCTTCCCGGTTAAAATGTTTATCTGGATTTTCATTGCAGCAGCAGTTGGAAGCAAACTCACCACACTAAAACCAGAGCAGTTAAGCTCTGCTGTTTAACAGGCTCAGAAAGCAGTATTATGAAAAATAGAACAAAGGGGGAAAGATATCACGAAAAGAAAAAAGTAATTACTTTGATTGCCGCTGCATTGGCATTTACCATGATTGTCTGTGGCAGTTCAACCGCAATTGCAGCATCAGAATTAACAGCGGAAAGCAAACCGGCTACCCAGTATACGATTGATGCAAATCAGGAAGTTTATGCATTGCTGGATTTTGAAGATACTACGGAGTTTGAGAATGCGACCAAAGGTCTGCTTGCTTCTCCGGATACTCTGGATATTTGTGATGAAAACGGGAAGGTGGAAGATGCTTATGTTTATACATTTCCGCTGGTGCTCATGGATGCGACTGAGACCTCGGCAACGAACACAGAGGAAGTTGTTACCGAAAAAGCACCTGTAAATCAGTTTATACACAGTGTTGCACTGGCAGATGCACAATTCAGGACTTTAGTATAGATCCAATAGGCGAAAGAAAAAAAGAATATTTTACTTATGAGAAAGTAGGCGATGATTGGCTTTTCACGCAATTTGACCATGATTTTTTCCCTTCTTTTACATGGGATAGAAGACATGATCGCACTGCAGAATTTGAGGCTGAAATAGTGGAATAAATCAGTTGAATCTTAATTGCCAATTAAAATCTATTTTTTGTAATAAAATAATCAAATTGTTCCAGCTTTAACCCTTAAAATCACTTGACAAATGCTATGGGTAGCAGTATAATAATCAAAGTGATTGAAAGGATATGAGTCAGGGTAACTGGCTATGTTCTTAAGGAAACTATTAAGAACATGCCTGCATAATCACGGTTTGCAAAAAGCATATATGCATCCTTAGCTCAGCTGGCAGAGCACCTGACTCTTAATCAGGGTGTCCAGGGTTCGAACCCCTGAGGGTGTACCAAAAAAAAGATACCTGCTAAACTTGGTTTAAGCAGGTATCTTTTATTTATAAGATGTCATTTAATAAAATGGGACGTCACCAATTTTCAAAAATCCTTTATTTTACCATTGCTTCTATGGTGCGCTCCAGCTCCAGCCAATTTTCTACACGTTTGATATCCGTCGGTTCCTCCCGGTTAACCACCGAAGTAAAAAGCAGCGTCGGGATACCTCCCCGAGCAACGTCGGTGCAATTTTTTACCGAGTCATCCACCAAAAGATCGGCGTGAAGTCTTTGGCAATCCTGCAATTTATCAACAGAATCAAAGGCCATACCGTCACAAGGCAAACGGTGCTCTGCGATCAATTTTTCCGTTACCGCAGTAGCACCGGGATAATTCATTTCACCTCTGGCAGTAACATACACAATTTGATGCCCCTTTGCTTTTAACCGCCGCAATACCTCGGGAGCATCGGCTTTTACCTGAGCATTGGCAATGATATCCCCCATATAACGATTCAAATATTCCCGAACCGCCGGCGTGGGAAAACATCCCCGCATAACCTCAGACAAATGATCCAGGATATCGCCTTTCTTGCAAATTTCCGTTTCGTGAAGTTTGGCATGGGCAATCATCGACAGGGAGGAGTCGGTCACAACGTCATCAA
The DNA here is from genome assembly GCA_934702375.1 of uncultured Bacillota bacterium. Classification (GTDB taxonomy): domain Bacteria; phylum Bacillota; class Dehalobacteriia; order UBA7702; family UBA7702; genus UBA7702. The sequence continues at coordinate 3,686 of CAKUYE010000020.1, forward strand.
TATCAAAACCTAAAATCATTAAAACATTCCTCTTTTATTTAAACGATTCAAAAACAAAAGCCGCCTTGATTAAGGCGGCTTTTCTAATGGCGGAGAGAACAGGATTCGAACCTGCGAGGCTGTTACACCAACACGATTTCCAGTCGTGCGCCTTAAGCCAAACTCGGCCATCTCTCCAAAGCATCACAACATCAACTATTATACTCGATAAAACAGAAAAAAGCAAGTCTTTTTTAAAAAAACTTCATTTTTTTCATATTTTTTTTGCGGAGAAAACCAACAGTTTTGGCAAAGCCCACGAGATCCAAGCATAAAAGCTCAACTTAACACTTTTTCTGCAAAAACCACGATCCCAACGACTACAACAAACCAAATAATACCTTTCAATAACATGGCCATTTCCTCCTCTGCCGCTGCGGAATCTCATTCAGGAAAGCAGAAAAAGATCCGAGCAAAATATATAGGAAGATAATTCATCACAACATGCTGCAATTTCGGCAAGACCATCCGCAAAGGCCATATAAAACAGGGCATCCTCGGTAGAGTATGCTTTTTCATTCAACAATTCCACACTGTTTGCTTTTGATCTCAGTGCCAGCTCCCGCGCCTTTGCAACCTTTGATCTTTGCAGTGAATCATTCTGTCTTACCCAGCTCATCAGCGTATCTTTTAAAATGCCCTGGACATATTCACAGACCTGTGAAAGCTCTGCATCCGGAACCACAGAGGTATTTGCTTTGGCATGGGTCGCACTGCCTTCTCCGATCCGCACGGCAATGGCGCTCATCCGCTTTAAAAGAACAACAGAGCAAAGCATAAGCGCCAGGGCATCGCCATCCTCCTCGGATAATTCTTTACAGCTCAATCTGGCCAAATACTCCCGAAGCTTTTGTTCGTACTCATCAATTCGATGCTTCGTTTCCTTCAGATGCCGGCAGACATCCTTATCATAGCCATAGAGCAGACTCAATGCATCGGAAAGATTTTCATAAACAAGCGACATCAATTCCACGGTAGCATCTTTTCCCTTCTGGGCGGCAAAAGAAGGCGTTTCAAAAAAGCGCTTATCCAAAACAATGGCTTCCTGCCCGGGATCTTCCTGATCCGGAAGGAAAAAACAAACCAGCTTTTCGAAAACGCCCAATCCGGGCAGCAGACAAACCGTTGCCAATACATTAAACAGCGTATGGGCTACGGCAATGCCGTAAACGGTGACCGGCTGCGAAAAAAATGCCCTGCCGAGAATGAGGTAAGAAATGCCAAAAAGGAACATAAACAACACGGCACCGATAAGGTTAAAAAGAAAATGAGAAAGTGCCGCCCGTTTTGCACCAAGGCTGGTTCCCACACCGGAGATCAAAGCGACAATGGTAGCACCAAGCTCCATACCGACAAGAGCCATCAATGCACAATCCAAATGCATCAAACCGGCCACTGCCGTAGCCTGTATAACCCCGATGGAAATGGAGGAAGACTGCAAAAGCACCGTAACCAGAAAACCGATCACAATGTAAAGCAAAGGATAATGAAAGGTGTGGACGATGCTGAGGAATACATCATCCTCAGCTAAATAAGTCGTGACCTTTACCATCACTGCCATACCGTAAAGGAGCAATGCAAACCCCATAAAAGTTGCGGCAATGGATTTTCCTCGATCCCGATGAGAAAAAAGCAGAAAAATTACGCCGGTAAATGCCAGAATCGGTCCAATGATATCAGGCTGAAAAAAACGCAGAATAAAACTGCTTTGATGGATCCCGGCAATACTCAGAATCCAGGCAGTCATTGTTGTTCCGATATTGGCACCCATAATAATGGCGATGGCCTGACGCAAACGGATGATCCCGGCATTGATCAATCCCACAACGGTAACGGTGGTAACCGCAGAGGATTGAATCACACCGGTGATTCCCGTTCCCCAAAGAATTCCCTTCAACGGTGAAGACGTCATGCTGTCCAGAACGTAAGAAAGCTTGCTATCGGCCAAACGGCACAAACCGCCGGTCAAAACATGCATACCAAAAAGGAGCATTGCCAAGCCACCGATAAAGGTTATTGCATATAAAATTGTCATAGAAATATCTTCCTTTTCAGCTTACTATAAATAACGCAGGAATATCACCAAGAGAATGTTAAAAATAGTAAAAATAAAATTAACATTGATTTTTATATAAAAACATAGAGAGTGCTGTTCAAAAAGATATAAAAATCCTTTGAAGAATAGCTCTCTCTAGTTTATGCGGTATCCCATACCGCGCACGGTTTCAATAAGCTTTCCTGCATTACCCAGCTTCTGCCGCAAAAAACGAATATGAACATCTACCGTTCTCGTTTCTCCCTGGAATTCATAACCCCAGACACGGTTCAGCAGCACATCACGGCCAACAGGAACACCTTTATTTTCCATAAGGTATCGTAAAAGTTGATACTCCCGGTTTGTGAGATTGATTTCCTCTTCTCCTACAAACACACGGCGCGCATCGATCTGCATTACAATATCTCCCGCCCTCAGCTCCGTCTTTCTTATCGTTCCCACCCGGCGAAGAACCGCCTTGATGCGGGATATCATTTCCAACACGCTGAAAGGCTTCACGATGTAATCATCGGCTCCGGCATCCAACCCGTAAATACGATCAAACTCCTGGGATTTTGCCGAAAGAATGATGACCGGAATATCCATCGTGGAATCACTGTTTTTCAATCTCCTTAGAACGCTATATCCATCCACTCCCGGCAACATGATGTCAAGAAGGATCAAATCCGGCAACTGATCGTGTAATGCAGTAAAAAATGCAGTTGCATTTTCAAAACCGCGGCATTCCATATTATTATTTTTTAATGCATACAGTACAAGATCACGGACGTTGTTATCATCCTCTATACAATAAATCATCATACTGTTATTTTAACTTTTTTAACACAAAAGGACAACCCAAATCTTGTTAAAATCGTGTAAAAAAAGATATTTCCCGAAATTATTTACGCCTTCGGCAAGGTTTCTGCCAAAACATCACGAGCAAGGACAGAAATTTCATTGTTTTTCGCCTTAACAATGGCTTCCAGGTCTTCTTCGGAATAGAAGGCTCCCCATTCCAGATCTTCAAGGAATTTTTCAAAGAAGGAAACATAGAGATCATTTAATTTCCGGTAATCGGCAAAGTTCTCTTGGGTATCATAAATATTCTGCCGCCACAGCGGTTCCATTGCCGTAAACAAAGTGTTGGTGATCTCACGCATCACATAGGCAAGCTGACCCACAGCTCTGTTTTCATAGGGCAGCTCCACATGATAAGGTGCCGGAACCGGCAGATCCTTTAATTCCCGATAGCAATCCGCTCCCTGAAGCAGAATCTGATTGTGATACAACAAATTGGCGGTAATCTCCAATTTTTCCAGAAGCTCGTTTCGTTTTAAAAACTCAAAGTTTGTACGGATATCACAAAGATCCGAGGTCGGCTCAAACATAATAAAGCCGATATTCGGGGAAATTCCGGCGGAACGCAGTAATTTCAAGGCATTTTCATTCTGCGCCACCGTCGTATGCTTATTCAAACGGTCCAGGCATTTTTGGCTGCCGCTTTCCATCCCGATAAGGATTTCATCAAGACCGGCATCCACAAGGGCGAAAAGCGATTTTTCTTCAATATCATTTACCCGGGCTTCAATGCCAAATTTGATATGGTAAGCCTTTAAGCGTTCCGCAAGCTCCATGCCCCGAGCCTTGCCTCGTTTACCGGGGCCAAAGAAATTCGGGTCGGTGAAGTAAAACCGTCTTTTACCGTGATTGTTATAAAGAGCGTCCACTTCTTCCATAATGTAATCCACACTATGACCGCGCCAAAAACAACGCTTGCCGTAATAGTTATTGATATAACAAAAAGTGCAGTGGTTGTAGCAGCCGCGACTCCCCTCAATATTGGTTTCCAACATACGGAGAAAGGCATTGCTGCGGATGGGATGCGCCAGAGTATCCAGCTCCAAACAAAGCTTTCGTGGTGTTTTTCCCATCGAACCATCGGCGCGAAGGAAGGCAAAGCCGGGGATATCGTCGATGTCTTTCCCCTTTGCCAGGGCACAAAAAGCAAGCTCCGGTTCCCCCAATATGATCCCATCGATCTGAGGGAAGGCAGTCAACAGATCGCCGTAAGCAAAAGTACCGTAATAGCCATAAAAATAAATTTTCATGTCAGACTCTTGCCGGATCTTTTTCAAAAAAGCCTTTAAGAGAGCATGGTCATCCCAGAGATAAATCAGATGCACACCTAAAATATCGGCATCAAAGGACTGCAGCTCCTCGGTAATGTCATCATAGTTTCGATCCTCTAAAAAGCCTTCGATCACTTTCACATCATGACCTTCCCACTGCAAATTGCCGTTCAGAGAATATGTAATCAGCGAAGAGGACAACGGGGTATTGGCAATGTCATTACAATGATACCGGGCAACGTGACGAAGATGTTCCAGCAAGCAGATCTTCATATCATTCATTCCTCGATTCCATACCACATAAAGGTATTTTTCTTTTGATTTTGCAGCTCCATCTCATAACGCAGATTTTGGAAAGGTCTGGGATTAAAATACAAAGGATACAGCAAAGAATCCGATTTTTCCAGGTAGCCGCAGGCTGCGGCATCCGCAGTACTGCGAGTGTGAGGAAGCAGGCGGATATGATTCAATACCACCGTGCCGATGCTGCGGCTTTTGCGATGAATTTCGTAAATATCATCGATCAGGGCCTTTCCTTCGGCAATGGTTTCCTCGGTCTCACCGGGAACGTTGACCATAAAATGATACAGCGTACATACGCCGGTATCGGCCAGAAGAGACGCTGCATGTAAAATATCCTCCTTTGTAAGATCCTTTTGTAAAACATCCAGAGCGTGTTCCGAAAGTCCATCGGGAGAAAGGGCAAAGCAGTTGCAGCCGCTCCGCACATAGAGGTCGACATTTTCCTTTGTCAACAGATTTTCTCTAAAAAATCCCGTCCAGGATAGTTTTAATCCCCGATCCAGGATCTCTTCACAAATCGCATCGAGATGCGATACCGGCATATTGACAACGGGATCGTTAAAATGGAAATAAGTCACACCAAAATCACGGTACAGCTTTTCCATTTCATCCACGATCTCCCCTACCGGACGGCAACGGATCTTACAGCCTTGCAGCAAAGGATAGGAACAGTAAGCGCATTTCAAAGGACAGCCACGACGGGTTTCCACACCAATGGCAGGCACATACTGATTGATCTTTGTATAAGGCAACGGAGAAAGCAGCCGGTGATCCGGGGGACAATACTGAGAAAGGTCTACGGTATGATCCGGCGGATTGATCTGCAATACTCCCTGCTTGTAATAGCAAAAACCGGGGATCGTCTCATCGGGTGCTTCTATATTTTCGAGAAAACGGGGAAAAGAACGCTCCCCTTCCCCTACCAGACCGTAGTCAAGAGGCGCAAGGCCCATCAACTCCGCCGGAAACAGAGAAAAAGCAGTTCCGCCCGCAATGATCTTAACCTTGGGAAGGCGGGAACGAATCATAGAAACCAGAGTAACAAAGGGCGGCACCAAAGAAACATTTTTATTGGCCAGAGGGTCAATATTGCGCAAAGAAACGCAAACAAGATCCAAAGGCTCTTTCAAAGCCGACAAAATGGTATCATAGCCATCGGCTTCCATATTCATATCAATGATGCGCACATGGTGGCCTGCTCTTGCCGCAATGCCCCCTAAAATCGAGAGCCCCAAAGGATAAACCCTTTCTTTGGATTGATCCTCCACGGAAGGCGCCTGTACCATTAAAATTTCCATAAATTCACACCCCCTCCAACGCTTCGCGGTTTTTTGCACCTAGAATCAATGCCGTATCCGAAGCCAGAGGAATTTCCTTCGTATAGGGAATCCCGTTTTCCTGCAACAGGGCTTTGGTTTCACGGAAGGAATACACCCTGCCGTTATAGGTATTGATCAACATATTCAAATCGGTAAGAGCCGCTTTTTTCGGAGCATGGTCATAATAAAAATCGTGGATCAGCACAACACCTTCATCACTGAGATGCTCCGCAACTTTACCAAGGAGAACACGATTATCTGCGGCATCAAAAGCATGAAGGATGTTGGACATCACCACAAGATCAAAGGTCTCTCCTGCCAGAGATTCCCACGATTCCAGAATATTCAAAGAACAAAAACGAATCCTTTGACAGATCTCCTCGGGAAGCACTTCTCTGCAAAGAAACAGAACCTCCGACATATCACAGAAAACCGCTGTTGCCGTTTCCCGGGCCTTTAAAAAACCGCGGCTAATGGCACCAAGGCCGCTGCCAAGGTCCAATATCCGTTGTTTTTCCTTCAAACCGGGGCAAAGTGCTACAATCTCATCGGCCTTGCACCGGGCGATATCATCCATGGCAAAGGAATAAGCCCGAAACCGAGCTTCCACCGCGGCTTCGCTCTCATCCTGAGGGAAAACCACCCGACCGCCGGAAAGGAAAGCATGATCCAAATCACGCCATGCCGCCCCCAGCTTTTTACGCCATAAAATGGAATGCCCCTGATAATCCGGAGCATCACGAAGAAGATACTTTGCAGCAGCCTCGGTATTCCTCGCCATGCCGCCGTCAACGACAACGAGGCCCAACTCTTCCAACGCTCTTAAAAAACGGCGAAGGATGGGAAAATCATATCCCAAAGCAGTAGCAAGATCTCCGAGAGGAAGAGGGGTTTTTATAAGATCAAAAACCCCTTTCTCTACGCTTAGATAAAGGATCTCGCTTTGCCATCCGGCGGTAGCGATATCCTCAAGTTGTTGAAATGACTTGATTTTTTCCATTTCCGATCCCCTCAGTTATCGCCGGGGGTCACATCGGCTTCGTCAAAAGTCAACATTTTTTTCAGCATCAACGCGGCAGCATCAATCATGGGCATTACCAAAGCTGCACCGCTGCCTTCCCCGAGACGCAAATTCAAATGAAGCAGGGGCTCTGCACCCATGAATTCTACCATATTTCTGTGGGCAGCTTCATCGGAAGCGTGGGCAAAGATCATGTAGTCCTTCACATTCGGCTGCAAATTATAAGCCAATAATGCACCGGCGGTGGAAATATACCCATCGACGATTACCGGGATATGACAATAAGCCGCACCTAAGATCAAACCGGTAATACCGGCAATCTCATAACCGCCAACCAGAGAAAAAATACCCAGGGCATCCTTGGGAGCACAGCGATGACGAAGCAGCGTTTTTTCGATCACCTTTGCCTTATGCTCAACCCCTTCGGGGGTAAGGCCGGTACCACGGCCGGTTACGGTTTTTGCGGGCAAGCCGGTCATCGCGGCCAAAATTGCAGAGCTGGCCGTGGTATTGCCAATGCCCATATCACCGGTGGCGATAAGATTCACACCCCGTTCTTTTACGGCATCACAAACCAAATCGATACCGATATCGATGGCTTTTTCCGCCTCGGCTCGTGTCATAGCCGGTTCATGGAGCATGTTTTTTGTTCCCATACCAACCTTACGATCGAGAAAATGATCATTATCATAAAATTCATGCATATCACCATCAATGCCCATATCCACAACGGTCACTTTGGCACCGGCATTTTGGGCAAACGTATTTACAGCAGCGCCGCCTTTTAAGAAATTACGAACCATTTCCTGGGTTACCGCTTTTGCGCAAGTGCTGACGCCTTCTTCTACAACACCATGGTCGCCGGCCATAACAAAAACTTCTTTTTTATCAAAAACCGGAGTCATGGATTCCTGCACAGAACCGAGCTGTACAGAAAGTTCACTCATGCGGCCGAGGCTGCCCCGGGGGATCGCCAAACGATCCACCCGAGACTGTACTTTTTCCCGCCACTGAGCATCTACGGGAGCAATACCAAGTAAAACAGTTTTTAAGCAAGCCACAGCCATCACCTCAGATCCCGAAATATTCTGCCGCAGCATCGGCGCAGCAGTCTAATGCACAAGCCGGACATTCATGGCTTTCTTCGGGATAATCATCAAAGACATCCGGATAAAGAGCCGCAGCCTTCTGACCTTCCAGGTCTCTGGCGACCCGAGCTTTTGCCATTGCAATTTCTCTGGCCCAAGCCCTTTTGTTGCCCCGGGCGACGTCTGCAATCTGAGCCGCAATTCTTGTGGTGCGGACACCGATTTTAACGTCATCCTCTAAAGGCAGGCCAAGATGTTCTGCAGGAGTAAGATAGCAAAGAAAATCCGCGCCGACGGCACCGGCCAAAGCGCCGCCGATCGCACCGGTAATATGGTCATAGCCTGGGGCAACATCAGTAGCCAGGGTCCCAAGAATATAGTAGGGTGCGTTATTGCAAAGAGCTTTTTGCAGTTTCATGGTTGCTTCCACATGATGGAGGGGCACATGACCGGGGCCTTCTACCATAACCTGTACGCCGGCAGCCTGAGCACGACGGGTCAGTTCCCCCTGGATGACCATCCCCTGAATCTGGGAGGGGTCCATAGAGTCGTAACCGCAGCCGGGGCGAATGGCATCCCCAAGGCTAAGGGTCACGTCATGAGCTTTCAAAATATCCAATACACGATCAAAATGTTCGTAGAGGGGGTTTTCTTTATCATTATGAAGCATCCAACCGGTAAGGAAGGAACCGCCGCGGCTTACAACCTGGGTCACACGACCGGTTTGCTGCATCACACGGAGAACTTCACGGTTTAATGCGCAATGGACTGCCATGAAGTCCAAGCCGGCAGCGGCCTGTTTTTCAATGGTTTCAAAAATTTCTTCTTCGCGCATTTCAACAACGCTGCCGTATTTTTCAATGGCATCAACGGCAGCCTGATAAATTACGGTGCTGCCCATAGCGACGGTGGCCAGCTTCAAACTCTGAGCGCGCATACCGTCAATATCTTTCCCGGTGGAAAGGTCCATAAAGCTGTCGCAGCCGGCTTCCTGAGCGATGAGAAGCTTGCGGGCTTCGCTTTCGATATCTTCACGGTCGGTGGAGGTTCCGAATAAAGCATTTACTTTTACGCTCATACCTTCCCCGATACCACAGTAACGGAAATCACGCTTGCAATTATTTCTGGGGATAACAATACGACCATCGGCAACGCGTTCACGGATATATTCCGGCGTTTTATTTTCAGCCAGGGCCACTGCTTCCATTTCTTCTGTAATTTTACCTGCTCTCGCTTTTAATACCTGTGTTGTCATGATAGTCCCCTCCTTAGCACTGATATACATGATCCAAACTGAGATATTTGGATAAGATCTTCATCGCACAATATTTCCCGCACATCGCACAACCTTTGGAACCCGAAGGATTTCTGGTTTCGCGGATGTATTTTGCTCTTTCCGGATCAATGGCCAATTCCATCTGTTTATCCCAATCAAGGTCTTTACGGGCAATGGACATTTCCAGATCCCAGACAGCCGCATGAGGAATGCCTTTGGCAATATCGCCGGCATGGGCGGCAATACGGGAAGCGATCACGCCTTCTCTAACCTGTTCTTTATTGGGCAGACCGAGATGTTCCGCAGCCGTAACGTAGCAGAGGAAATCTGCACCGTGATAAGCGCTCAAGGCACCGCCGATGGCGGCATTGATGTGGTCGTAGCCTACGGCGATATCGGTAAGCAAGGGACCGAATACGAAGTAGGGAGCATCATGACAGAGGGATTTTTCCAAAGTCATTGTGGCTTCCACATGGTTTAAGGGCATATGGCCGGGACCTTTTACCATGATCTGTACGCCGGCAGCCTGAGCGCGTTTTACCATTTCGCCAAGGAGTACCAGCTCTTCCACCATGGGGCCATCCAGAGAATCTGCAAGGCAGCCGGGGCGCATGGCATCGGCCAGGGCTAAAGTTACGCCGTATTTTTTGCAGATATCCAGTAAGCGGTCATACTGTTCGTAGAGGGGGTTTTCTTTTTGATTTTTCACCATCCAGCCGATGAGGTGGCTGCCGCCAAAGCTTACCAAAGGATCAATGCGGCCGCTGCCTTTGATTTTTTCCAGCATTGCCAAGGTGATGCCGGGATGAACCGCCATAAAGTCAACACCGTCGGCAGCCTGTTTTTCAATCACTTCAAAGAGATCGTCGGCTTCCATTTTGAAGGCGGAACCGTATTTTTCCTGAGCATAGGAAAGAGCCTGATAGAGAGGTAATGTCCCGACGGGGATGGAAACTTCTGTCAGAAGGATTTTGCGGAAACCATCCATATTGCCACGAACGCTGAGATCCATTAAGGTATCGGCGCCGGCAGCAACGGCTTCTTTGGCTTTTTCCAATTCACCGGCAACGGTATCGGTGGGATGATACATCCCAATGCTGGCACTGACCTTTGTTTTGCAGTTTTTGCCAATGGCAGTGGGAATGAGATTTTCATGATGAGGGTTAAAGGGGATCACGATCGAACCGGTTTCTACCGCTTCGGTCAGTTCTTCTGCCGTAAGCTGTTCTGCTTTTGCAATTTCCCCAAAAAAATCAGCCGCTTTGAGTCGTTTGAGAATATCCATATTCTCGACCTCCTTAAAATTGATTACAAGCATTATCAATTTTAGGTGCACGACGCCAAAGGGCTTTAAACTTCGTTATTTAAATGCAAAAAAAGGCAAGCCATGCACCTAAAACAAGGTTGCGGCTTTACCTTCACCGACTCCCATGCAGCAAAATATACTCGAGATTGCTACTATCGATCAAGCTGATATTCTGACTTCGTTCATTGCCTTTATTCCCTTCCCCAAATATGAGTGGGTGAAGCCGCGCTTCTCAATAAAGACTCCGGTACACAGCGGCGGGTCCGTCGGGGATTCACACCCCATTCCCAGTTCGTCCGTATTGCTACGGACCTTGATCGCAACAATATGCTTTTGTTGTTGTCATTATAATCCATTTGAAAAATTTTGTCAATACCCTTTTTCATAAAAAAATTTTCACAACAAAAAAACGGAGCCGAAAAGGATCGCAAAATCTTTTCGGCTCCGTTTATTTCTTTTATGCAAATCGTTTCATCACCAGCTGATTCACAACACTGCCGTCGGCCTTTCCCTTCACCTGAGGCATCAGGGCTTTCATGATCTTTCCTTTGGCCATGGGAGGAAGGGGCGCTTCCAAACCAAGATCCGCCATAACCTTATCAATCAAATCTTCAATTTCGGCTTCATCCATGAATTTAGGTGCAAAAACGTCATAAACAGCCAGACGATGTTCACACTGTTCGATAATGTCTTTGCGATCTGCCGGAGCACTTTCCAGGGTTTCCTTGGTCTGCTTGATCTCTTTCAAGATGATGGTATCTTCTTCTTCAAGGGTCAAGGCTTCTCTTTTGTCCTTTGCCTTCGCCTTTAAAGCGGAGAGAAGTAAGGTCAAGCTTTCCTTACGTTCTTTGTCCTTTGCTTTCATTGCTGCAATCATTTCTTTTTGAACGGCTTCTGTTTTTGTCATATGTTCAATACCTCATTTCTGTAAATTTTTCATATATCCGCATCATCTCGTCATCAAGATAAGACAGTGCCGTAGCCTTGATCTCTTCGGGAATCCCGTAATAAGCTTCGGCTAAACTGCCGGCAATGGCGGCAATGGTATCGCTGTCTCCGCCAAGGGAGACGGCATTGCGGATCGTACTCTCAAAATCCGTACTTTCAAAAAAAGAGAGAAACGCTGCCGGCATCGTCCCCTGACTGCTGACATCAAAAGTATACTCCGGTCGGATCTCCGCCAGCGTAGAAGACAAATCATAGCCATAGGTATTTTCGATAAAGGTTTTGACCTCCACCGGGTGCTTTCCGTTTCTCAGCATAAAAATCGCCGCCGCCGTGGCTCGGGCTCCTTTTATGCCTTCGGGGTGATCATGGCTTACCGCCGCCGTAATACCGGCATGCCGCGCCGTTTCCTCTATGGAAGGATAAAGCCACCCGGCGGCAGACACCCGCATGGCAGCACCGTTGCCCCAACTGTGATAAGCCCGGGGATTGGTTTCCTCCAGCCAGGCGGAAAAGTGCGAACCGTAACCGGCGGTGGGATACTTTCGCCCCCAGTACTGCATAGATCGAACAAGATCTTCTCGCTGCTCACTCTGGCTGCAGCCGATGGCATTCATCAATCCTTCCGCCACAGCCACGGTCATCACCGTATCATCGGTGATCCGACAACCGCGCCGAAAGAACGGAAACTCCGTCGTCTTAATAGGGTGGAATTCATAAATACTGCCTACAATATCGCCAACAATCGCACCAAGCAAGAAAAACACCTCTTTTTTATCTCATGAATTTATTATACCATATTTTGCCCTGAGATAAAAGCGCTCCATAAAAACAAATTTCAGTGCATAAATCAACGGAAATCTATAGGCGATATTTCGGAGATGCGGAACGGAAAAGCAGAAAAATGCCGATAAAGAGCAGAAAAACACTCAGCCATTGAGAGGTGGAAAATCCCCACAAAATGCCCCGCAATCCATCGCCGCGGAAGAACTCAAGAACGAAGCGAAAAACGGTATAACCGCAAAGATAACAGCCGCTTAAAAACCCGGAGGGCCTATGGGAGCGAGACAACATCAGCAAAAACAGAAACAGCAGAAGATCAAGAAAAGCTTCGGTCAACTGCAGCGGAAAAAGGGAAACGCCACTCATGCCGTAGCTCCCGGCAGGAAATACCACGGCAAGAGGCCCCTCGTAAGGCAAACCGTAGCAGCAGCCGGCAAAAAAGCAGCCGATGCGGCCGATGCTGTGTCCCAACGGGAGCACCACTCCAAAGGCATCGGTCATGGCCAAAAACTCCAGATGATAACGGCGGCAATAGCGCAGGATGCCCAGAACACCGCCGATCAGACCGCCGTAAAAAACAAAACCGCCGGAAAAAGCCGTAAGCAAAACCGAAGGATCGGCGGCCACTGCCTGCCAATGTCGAAAAATTTCCGGAAGCAGAGTCAAAAGATACAGCCCCTTGGCACCGATGATGGCGCCGATGATGCCGTAAAAAGCTCCATAAATGATATCTTCCCGGGAAATTTCCCGCCGCAGCGGCGTATAAGCCAATAAAATCACACAAAAAACAGCGGCAAAAACCGCCAGCAAGCCGTACACCGGCAGGGAAAGCCTGCCAAAGGTAAGAAACGGGTGCATAACACCACCTCAAAAGAAATCACCGGAGAAACCCGCTACGTGCTTCCCCGGTAAAATTCACTCAAAAATATTCTGCATCCGGGATCCATTCCATATCCGGATAATACATCGTAGGATCCCATAACATATAAAATCCCGTACATCCCACGCAGCACACTGTAGACAATGCGCCGAGCGCCAAAGCCACAATGGATAAAACAAAAGCTGCCGTTGCCAAACCGGTGGGATGATCCTTGCGCTCATGAATGGACAAAACAAGTCCGACAATACCGCAAACAAGGCCGAAAAGACCGAGAACAAAGGTACAGCTTAAAACAACACCGCTGATGCCCAAAATCAGGGCGGCAATGGTTTTTCCCGTAGTACCGTCCGGTCTTTGCGGATCGGGAGAAATCGGTTCCATATCCATAAGATCACCTCAAACCCATTTAAATACTTAAAATTCCGGCAATGCCCAATAACCCGGCACATGCCACACAAGCAACAAAAACAAGGGCGCACATCCCCAAAGCAATGGCGGAAAGAATCACACCGGCCTTTGCCATGGATTCCGGCGCTTCTTTTTGGACCTGAATCCCAAAAACAAGACCGATGATGGAAACCACAATCCCTATGAGAGAGCTGTAGCCAAAGAAAATACATACGACGCCGATGATCCCCAAAACCATCGATGCCACCGCTTTGTTATGATAAGCAGAGCTCTGCTGCGGATCCATAAAATCACTCCTTTTCTGTCCTTTTATTATATTTTATTCTCTCTTTAAGGTCAATGAAAAATGTAAAAATCCATCAGAAAGACACGATATATCAAAAAAGGCCTGTAAAAAAGGATATCCTGACAAACCTGAGCGCAATGCCTTGCGAAAAAGTTTTTCAGAATATCCTTTTGGACAAAAAAATTGGTCGGAGTGAAAGGATTCGAACCTTCGACCTCTGCGTCCCGAACGCAGCGCTCTACCAAGCTGAGCCACACTCCGACTGAAATAAAACCTTAAAAAGCAAAAGATGGTGTGAAAATGAAAAAACTGCACTATTATTATAGTCAAGTTATACGGTTTTGTCAATGGTAAATTTGGATTTTTTTTCGATTGCGTCAAAAAAATAACGACAAAATCCGTGCATATCAAAGTAAACTCGGAAAACCAAGTTGACGCAAGCCTTCATAAGCCGCAATAGCAACGGAATTGGAAAGATTCAAGGAACGAATATCCTTGCCCATAGGGATACGCACCGCCAAGCCGTAGCGGTCCCGAATTTCCGGCGGAAGTCCTCTGGTTTCTGGGCCGAAAACAAGATAATCATCGGCCTGATAGGCGATCTCGGCATAATTTTTTTCCGCATGGGTAGAAAACATAAAAAGGCGTGCATTGGGATTTTCCGCCAAAAAGGCGTCAAAATTTTCGTGGATATGGAGATCCAGCTTATCCCAGTAATCCAAACCGGCGCGTTTTAGATAACGATCGGCAAGGGAAAAGCCCAGGGGCTTAATCAAATGCAGCGTTAAGCCGGCAACGGCACAGGTGCGGGAAATATTTCCGGTATTGGCGGGAATCTCCGGTTCAAAAAGTACAATATGCATGATTTATCCTTTCCTGGCGACTACGAGAACACGGTTTACATCATCGGCGGCGTCCTCTTCGTAAAACATACGCCATACTGCCACGATTTCCATGGAGTGGGCTTTTAAATCCGCTTTCACTTCCTCAAAATCATGGTTTTTCTCTTCATGAATTTCCTCAAATTTCCGATACAGATCCCCTTCCTGCAAAAAGCCGGTAAGCTTGATATGCCAAATGCGGGTTGCAGGATTGTAATTGTTTTCATAAACAAGATACATATCCTCAAGGTCGATCACGGTGGTATCGGAATCGGAGTAATGATCCACCCGATTCAAGTCAAAGAGGAACAAGCCGCCGTCTTTAAGACCCTTTTCCACTCCGGCGGCAAGGGTCTCAAAATCCCCTTCCCCGGTAAGGTAATTAATGCCGTCCTGAAAGGAAACAATCATATCGAAGCAATTCTCGTAATCCAGCTCCAGCATATTCTTTTCCACAAAGTCGATGGGCAGCCCTTCTGCAGCGGCCTTTTCCTCTGCGATCTTCAGCATTGCCGGGGCCAGATCCAATCCGGTCATGCGTACACCGCGCCGTGCCAAAGGCAGAGTGGTGCTGCCGGTACCGCAAGCCAGATCTAGAGCGGTTTCGGGCAAAGAGCCAAAGCGCTTGGCTGCCGAAAGAATGTAATCGGCCCAGGCCTCATAATCCACGCCGCTCATCATAAAATCGTATATTTTTGAAAGTCCTTCGTAATTGTTCATTTTATTTTCCTTCGTAACAGGGTAATGTAGTACCGCCAACGGTCATGCAGTACACCCGGGCATCCGGCCCTTTTTCTGCCAGAGCCGCGTCGTAAGCCGTCTGAAGATTGGAAAAAGGCGTCATATACAACTTCTTCACCATTTCCTCGGGCAAAGCGGAAACCAGAAAGATTTTGGCCTTTTTCGTCACCTTGGCAATGGCTGCCGCCTTGTGACCTCCCAAACGAAATTCCTTGTGAATACGGGAGATCAGATCATCGGCACAGTGGGCTTCTTCAATCCATTTTGCAAAGGTGCTTTCGCCGTAGCCTTCGCCGCATTCACCAACCAGAATAATGATGCCGCCTTCTTTTACCGCCCACTGGGCATTATCCAGAGCCTTTTGGGTCTGATAAACATTGAGATCCTTCGGCAAACCGCCGGGGGTGGCAATGACGATATCCCCCAGCTCGGTAATATGCTGCTTATACATATGGTCCAACAGCGTACAGCCGGCACGGTGGGCTTTGATGGCGTGACCGGCCACTGCCGCCGCGATTTCTTTTTTCTCGTTAAGCACCACGTTGACAATGAAGTCAATGGAAAGGAAATCCAAAATTTCTTCCATATCGCTGCGCACCGGGTTGCCATCGGCCTTGCCGACCCGGGCATCATCCATCAGCATCATTTTGTGATTGTTTTCAATGGTGCGTCGGGTACATACTCCGGGTACAATAGCTTTGCAGCCGCCGCTGTAACCGGCAAAATAGTGATAGTCGATATTGCCGATACAGATACGAATATCCGCTTCGGCCACGGGGCGAAACACCTCAAAGGGCGTTCCATTGGAACTGGTGCCAAGGAAAACATAGTCCTCCACATCGGAATCCACCACCTTCACTCTGCGGTAGACCTCAGTGCCGACAAGATGCTCCCGCTCCTCATCGGTTTGCTTGCGATGAGAGCCGAGACCGCTGGCGATCACAATATCCTCATCGGCAATCCCGGCGCGGTTCAGCTCCTCAAGGATCAAGGGCAGAATCTTATAGCTGGGACAGGGACGGGTGATATCGCTGATGACAATAGCGACCTTTTGTCCCGGCTTTGGGATCTCGCAAAGCCGGGGAGCACCGATGGGAGCATGAATCGCCGCCGCCAGAATTTCCTGTTCATCGCCGCCGCCATCCTCTTTTCGCGGCAGCAACGAGGCAATCAGATTGTGTTCTGCAATATCCAAAGGCAATTTTTCTTTGCCATAGCCAAATAATATCTTCGTCATAACATCATTTCCTCTCCGGGTAAACAAATTTTTACCGGCGCATCCAAACGGATATCTCCGACAGTTACAATGGTATCGTAGGCAAGCACCTCCACTCCGGACTTTTTGGCTCGAAGCAGGTTCCTTGCGAATTTTTCATCTCTTTCCACGTGGGGCGTAAAGGCATGGGGGCCTTTCATCTGGATTACGAACATCACATAAGCGCCTAAACCCTGTTCCTTTACGGAGATTAGCTCTTCCAGATGACGCGCACCACGCTCCGTGGGAGCATCGGGGAACTTCGCCACCCCATCGGTTTCCAAAGTAACCCCCTTCACCTCCATAAAACAGAGGCGACCGCCTTTGCGAAAGCGAAAGTCAAACCGGGAAGAGCCAAAGGTTTTTTCCCGTTCCACATCGGTTACATCCTCCAAACCGGCAATGCTGCCGGCATTTAAAGCTTCCTCCACCAAACGATTGGCACCGGTAGAGTCAATATGGACAAGCATCCCGTTTTTTTCCACGATACACAACGTGTAGGGATACTTTCGAGCAGGATTTGCCGCCCGTTGAATATACACCGGTACGCCGGGCTGAAAAAGCTCCCGACAGCGACCGGTGTTGGGAACATGAACACCGATCACACTCCCCTGAAATTCCACTTCGGCAACGAAACGATTTTTTCGTTCCCGAAAAACCGCTTTTTCCGGATGATCGTAATGCATTAATAAAAAACCGCTTTCCCGCTCATACTAAAGAAAACTTTGGTATGAGGTGATAATTTTTGAAAATCAGCAACGATTTCAGCGAGAATGTGTCATATCTGCGCAAAGCCGCCGTTGACTGTTCTGATTATATCATAAATGAATTAAAACGAAAAGACGGTTCCAAGGTTCTTTTGTTCTATATTGACAATATGGTCAATACGGAGATCCTCTATCTGGAAATCCTTCCGCGCCTTCTGGATACCACCGAAGCCGATTTTGAGCTTGCCCGGATGCCCTTTGCCGACGTAAAGATCACCACTTCCCTGGACGATGCATTGATGGGCGTCGGCACCGGCGGCGTTTTTATCCTGCCCGAAAACAAGTTCCGGGGCTTTCAGATCCGCATTGAAAATCTGGTGGGCCGTGGACCGGAAAGCAGCGATCAGGAAAAAAATGTCCGCGGTGCCAGAGACAGCTTTGTGGAGAACATCAAGATCAACATGGCGATCATGCGGACAAAAATATGCAACCACAATTTAAAATTTCGGGAATGTACCCTGGGAGCATCCACACACCAGAGCTTGGCGGTGGCATATCTCAAGGGCATTGCCGATGAGAAAATGCTCCAACAGATCATGGAACGGCTGGAAAAATTGAATTACGACGGTTTTCTCGATACCGGTTATATCGAACAGATGATATCCGACCGCCCCAATTCCATCTTTCCCCAATGCAATATGACCGAGCGCACCGACAAAGCCGAAGCAGCCTTGCTGGAAGGCCGCTTCGTGCTGTTTTTAACGGGATCACCCAACGTCATTATCCTACCGACAAACTTCTGGAGCTTTTTTCATGCCATGGATGACTACAATCATCCTTCGGGAATCGGCAGCTTCATAGGGATCCTGCGTTTTTTAAGCCTTTTTATATCTCTGTTTCTGCCGGCAGCCTACATTGCCATCCTCTCTTTTAACTATTACGTTGTGCCGTTGAACATTCTTTCCAACCTTTCCTCCTCCCGAACGCTGGTCATCTTCACACCGTTGGTCGAGGCCTTTATTATGGAATTCCTCTTTGAAGTCATACGTGAAGCTTCGGTACGGCTCCCCTCTTATATCGGCGGGACCATCGGCATTGTCGGCGGGATCATTATCGGTCAGGCGGCGGTGGAAGCCGGGATCGTCAGCAACCTTATGGTCATTGTCGTATCCGTTACCGCCATTGCCGGTTTTGTGATTCCCTCTCAGGATATGGCACAGACATTGCGGGTCACCCGATTTTTCATGATGTTCTTTGCCGGGATGTTCGGTCTTTGCGGTTTGGTGATCTCCGTCAATCTGCTGCTGATCTATTTACTGCAAATGCGCTCCTTAAGTCGACCCTACCTGATGCCGATTCTCCCTTTTCGCAAAAAGAGCCTGGGAAATACGATCATCCGCGCCCCCTTCTCTTTTCTCCGACGCAGAGCAAGAATTGCCAGGCCCATTGATGAATACAGGGGGATCGGCAAATGAAAAACAACATTTCCTCCTATCAATGGCTGGCCATGCTGATGGCTCCGGTGGCACCGATGCTGATGATGAATTTTGCAAAACTCTTTGTCCGTGCCACCGGCCGCGGCAGCTATCTTGAAATTTTGCTCATTGCAGCCCTCACCTTTTTATTTCTTGGGGCAACCATTGCCGTTTCCAAACGGAATTGCTTTTCCACGCTGCACCAATCCGTTGCAGATCTTTGTGGGATAAGGCCGGCAAAGCTCATCCTCTTTCTCATTGCCATTGCCTTTCTTTTCTATGCCATCGTCACTCTGGATATTTATATTTTCATCGTCAAGCTCTATTTTCTGCCCAAAACGCCTACCTTTATCATTGCTCTGCTGTTGTTTTTGCCCACTGCCTATATGGCCTATTGCGGCTGCCGCATCTTTACCCAAATGACAACGGCATCCATCCTTGCGTTGATTCTGTTTCTGAGCATTTTCCTCTTTACTAAAAACAACTATATGGCATCCAATCTCTTTCCCTTAACGGATTTTAAGGGTACCGATATTCTATCCTCTCTGCCCTTTCTATTTTTGCCGGCTCCGGCCATTGCCGCTTCCTTTATCCTGCTGCCCTTATGTCAGGACCGGCGGGGCCTTTATGCAAAATCGGCAATCTACGCCGGAACTATCGCGATTTTAATGCTCTTTACCTACGCCATGGGCATGATGTACTTTGGAGAAACCATCCTCAGCAAGCTTACACTCCCCTTTTTTAATCTCAGCACCTATTTCAAGGGCAACTTGCTGGAACGATTTGATGTCTTTTTCATGCTGGCCCTATTGCCTTCGCTGAATATTTTTTCCGCCTTCGGGTTTTCCGTATTTATGCTGATCCAAAAGGACCTTCTGATCCGCGCCAATACCCAAAGACCCCGAACCACGGTTCTTTGCTGGAGCATCCTGACCATTGGTGCGGCATTATTTTTCCTCTATCGGCTGTCTCTCTGGGAGGTCTACCGTTGGTGCAACTGCGGTGCACTGATTCTGGCAGGGGTTCTGGCTCTGATCAACTTATTGGCTTCGGGAAAAAGGAGGAGAGCCACATGCTGAAAAAATTCGTTGTATTCTGCTGCTGCGGTTTTTTGATCCTCATCGGATGCGGCTGCTACGACCAGCAGATTTTTGAAAATACCGCCATCATTCTCTGTGCCGGCGCGGAATCCGGAGAAAACGGAAAGATCCTTTTCAGCTTTGCCGCCGCAGAGAACGAAAACAAAAAAGGCCAGCTGGAGCTTGTTTCCAAGGAAGATACCCTGATGGCAGGAGCCATTGCAACCCTCAATGCCGAGGTGGAGGACCCCTTGAAAGCCGGGAAAATCCAGAATCTCATTTTTTCCGAGGAGCTGGCTCAAAAAGGTATGATGCTGGTGCGGGATGATAACCGACTGGAAGAGTCCAATCGCTTTCTTACCGACTATGCCATTACCGAGGGCAGCCCCAAAGAGCTGTTTAAGGTACTGGAGAAAAAAGAAAAATCCAGCAGCGCCTACGGATATCTCGGCGATCTGCTGGAAAACAGCGCCGAAGCCGGCCTTTGCCCCAATGTGCAGCAGCACGAATTTAACATTGACTTACAAACCGAGGGCATCGATCCGGTCCTGCCGCTGCTTACCTATAACGAAGAAAAGAATACTATTCACGTATTGGGCACCGCTCTGTTTCATAAAGACCGCTACGTAGAAAAACTGAATACGACCGAGAGCCGCTACTTTTCCCTGCTGCTCCATTCCGCTCGAAATATCGCCATAAAACTGAACGATTTTCACCCCCAAGGCGGCGATGTAACCCTCAATGTCACCGACAGCAGCATGAAGGTAAAGCTGGATACCAAAGGCGATCAGCTCTATATCACCTTTGATGTCAAGTCCAAATCCTATTTTGATGCCAGCGACTGGGCAGAGCTGGAACAAAACACAAACAAAAAAAGCATCGAAAGAAAAATCGATGCCAAATTGGAAAAGGCATGTACCGATGTGGTACAGAAAATACAAAGCGCCGGCAGCGACCCTTTTGGGATCACCGCCGGGCTTCGAGGATATCATAACGATTTTTATACCGCTCACGATATGGATCAGGTCTATCAAAACGCCATCATCAAAATCAACGTCCACAATAAGCTGATCAATCAGAAAAATCCCTGAAAAATTATTTTATCAACGTCATGCCAAGGTTATGCCCCCAATGGAATACGGCAATGGTAGTAATCACCACAAACAGCACCAATCCATAACCGAAGAGGATGCCGGTCCATAAACGGCGGCGGTTGTTGCTTTCGTATGCCGTTGCCATTTGCAAAACACCATCGGCAATCAAGGGCAAAAGCAGAAGGAGAACCGCATAAAAAGGCGGCCGAAAAAAGAAACAGGAGAACAAGCCGGCAATCATACCGACAAGCTCTCCTGTACATCTGGCGCAGATCGGAAATTTTTCGCCGTGATAATAAAAGGAACGGTCATCACGGCAATGGCAACCGAAAATAATCGGCAGCCACCGATAAAGCCACTGTTTCATTATGCACCGATCACGGCAGCACCAACGCCGACAACAGCGGCGATGATATACCAGAGAATGGTAAGCGCAACACCAACGATAGCACCGATACCGGCAGCCTTTGCGGTTTTGGGTTTTTCACCTTTCCAAACAAGGAAAAGGATAAGACCGACGATAGGGATACAGCAACCGAGCAATCCCCAGCCGAATCCGCCTTTATCATTGGGGTTTGCCTGAGGTGCCTGAGGTGCCTGCTGAGGCTGGGCAGCCGCAGCAACCGGCTCTGCTGCGGGAGCAGCGGTATTTCCATCAATTTTTGCACCGCATTCTGTGCAAAATGCTGCGTTTTCGGGGATTTCTTTCCCACAATTCGTACAAAAAGCCATAGTTTTCTCCTTCGCTTATGCTTTGCCGTCAAATAAGACAGCGTAATTTCTGTTAATACAATTATAAGCAAGCTGTCGCTTTTTGTCAATGGAAAAATCCAAGCACAGCATAAATATACAATTTTCTCTTTACAAGTGCTATTTTTGTAAGTATAATAAAATCAACCTATGAAGAGTCGGGCGAGAGACAAGCTCTTTGACCCCGCGACAACCTGCCGAAAGGTAAGGTGCCAATGCTTGATCGATGGGAAAGATGATCACCGGAAACCTCATCGAGTCGATGGGGTCTTTTTGTATTCTCCATAGGAAATCGATTCCGGAGATGCAAATTATGAAAACAAATTTCGCGATTATTCATGTTCCCCATGCCGCAACAGCAATTCCCAAAGAATACCTGAGCAGCTATGACAGTACAAAGTTAAGCAAAGAATTTTCACTTATGACAGACCATTATTGTGATGAACTCTTTCACATCGGCTTTCCTATGATCAAAGCAAAGGTAAGCCGTCTCTTTTGTGATATGGAACGATTTCGAGATGACCATATTGAATCTATGGCAGTAAAAGGCATGGGGGCGATTTATACCCATTGCAGCGATGGTTCCCGGCTGAGAATCGTTCTCCCGGATGAAAAAGAGAAAATCCTGAAAAAATATTATGATGCACATCACAAAAGACTCGCAAAAAAAGTAGATGAGCTTCTGGAGCAAACAAATCAATGTCTTATTATAGACGGACATTCCTTCCATCCAACACCGCTGCCCCATGAACCGAATCAGGAATACCTCCGACCGGATTTTTGCATTGGCAGCGATCCTTTTCATACTCCAACAGAAATCGTTACAATTTGCAAAAATTTTCTTACAGATGCAGGATTTACGGTAAAAGAAAATAATCCTTTTGCAGGAACCATCGTACCGCTAAAACACTACCAAAAAGACCCGCGTGTTATCTCGGTAATGATTGAAGTAAACCGCAACCAATATATGAATGAATCCGGAGAAAAAACAGAACACTTTACCAAAGTGAAAGCGACATTAACAGAACTTTGCAAAAAAATCGCGAATTATAAGAGATAACGAGATCAATCCCTTTCCTCCTCGGCGGCGGCCATGCCTGCCATCATGGTTTTCATTCTTGATTCCAGCACTTCTGCTTTTACCAAAGCCAACCCTTCGGCTTCATCGCCCAACAGGATCAACCGATCTCCGGCACCGATGTCAAAGACTGCCCTGGCATTTTTCGGAATCACGATCTGCCCCCGTTCATTGACGGTAACGGTGCCGAAAATATGCTTTCCCTTGGGTGCCGGGGGAATGGTCATACCGGCCTGATGCATTTCATGGTGCACCAGATCATCCATGGTCGTACCGAAAATCTCCGCCAACAAAGCACACCGTTCAATGTCCGGCACCGACTGCCCCTTTTCCCATTTTGCATAGGCCTGCCGGGAAATATTCAATTTTTCCGCCAGGGTTTCCTGAGAATAGCCGTTCAAACGGCGCAGCATCATTAAATTATCTTTAAACATCCTTACTCCTTTGGCAGCATACTGTTGACTGCCTGCAAATAAACATCTTTATGATTTTTATGAATCAAATGGTCGCTGT
The DNA here is from genome assembly GCA_934702375.1 of uncultured Bacillota bacterium. Taxonomy (GTDB): domain Bacteria; phylum Bacillota; class Dehalobacteriia; order UBA7702; family UBA7702; genus UBA7702. The sequence continues at coordinate 27,080 of CAKUYE010000020.1, forward strand.
CATCGGTTTCCATCAGGCGGCAATTTTCACCGATATATTTTACCGCCCGTTCTGCCTGATCTCGGGTGGCGGCACAGAGGTACACACCGGTCTCGGCCCGGTTTTCTTTGGCGTGGAGATAAATACAGGGAACTTCAATGGCGGACAGAATCTCCTTGTGGGTATAGCCATGGTTCCAGGTAAGGTCATAAAACCGTTCCCCATATGCAAAATCATAGTTTTGCACGTAATGAAAGGTCATCGTTACCGAAGGGGGCATAAAGAAGATCTTTACTTCCTCTCCGGGGTGTTTTTCCCCATAGTGCCGGGCATAGCGGGCAATTCCGGGCATAGAATCCTTCATATAAAGCTGTCCCCAATAGCAATGTTCCAGATAATAGCCGGGCCAGAGGTTTTTATCCTCGGCTAAGCGGTTAAAATCATGGAGGGGTTTGTAGGTATCCAGATAGGCAAAGCTGTTTTCCCAATCCTCCCCTTCGGTGGAAAATACCGGCGGATCTTCCAATACGACACCGGCGATGTTTTCGCCGCCGTAAGCCCCGATATAAGCCGCAATAAGGGCGCCGTTGGAATGACCGCAAACCACCGTTTTTTCCCCGATCACATGGTCAATAAACCAGATAAGATCATTGCCGTTGGTATCAAGATAGTATCCCTCAGGATCATGGCTGGATTCTCCGTGGCCGTAAACATCCACAGCGTAAACATGCCAGTTTTCCGAAAGCTCCTGCAAAACCACTGCGTAATCCTCCCAGGCCGCCATCTGACCGTGGATCAGCAGCAATGCCGGTTTGTCGTTTTCCACTTCGCCATAGTTGATCACCGCACCGCCGGGAAGAATCACCTGCTTTTCTGCGGCTCCGACCTCTGTCAACATTTTATCATACTTATCATACCAATGGAGATTTTTATAGGCAAAAACTCCAAATACCGCGGCCCCAATCAGTAATACCGCGGCCAACAAAATCAGGACGATCACAATGACCTTTTTCATAACAAAAATCCTTCTTTTCTTCTTTTTCTTATTATTGTAATCTTTAGTTGCCGCAAAATCAACCAACCAAATGCAACAAGTCCCCTTAGATTTTGGCAAGTTCGGTTGCCTTTTGTCCGTATTTCCCGGACGATGCCAAACATTTCGACACTTTGCGACAAAATACACCAAAAACACACTGTGTTGAAATTAATTCTTACATATATCCGGTAAAAATTGTCAAATCCTCTTGTGATAAGCAATATTTTATGGTAAAATGATAAAGTTGTGAAGTATTCACAATAGAAAATGAAAGAAGGAGTTACTCCATGGACAACAAAATGGAAAAGCGATACGGTTTACCTACCGCTATCGCAATGGTAATCGGTATTGTCATCGGTTCCGGTGTGTTCATTAAGGGTGGTAAAGTGCTCAGTCTCACCGGCGGCAATATGCTGCAGTCCGTACTCGTTGTTGGCATTGTCGGTCTGATCTGCATCATTTGCTCTCTTGTTTTCGCCGAGCTGGGCAGTAAGTATGAAAAAGTAAACGGCGTAGTAGACTACGCAGAGGTAGCCCTGGGGCCAAAATACGCCTATTATGTAGGCTGGTTCCTCACCACGATCTACTATCCGTGCCTTGCTGCAATCCTGGCATTTTTTGCCGCGGTATTTTTCTGTGCCCTCTGCGGTATTCCGGCACTGGATTTTGTCAATGGCACCGTCAGTGCCGAAGCCGTTGGTCTCGGCGCTGCATTTTTGATGATCGGCTACGGCATCAATGCTTTAAGCCCCAGGCTTGCCGGTAAATTACAGGTCAGCATGACCGTAATTAAGCTGGTTCCGCTAATCCTCATGGCCGTTGTCGGCTTGATCTACGGTCTTACCACCGGCAATACGCAAAACGTTCTTGATTTCGTCAATACCGCAGAATACACCCCCGTTTCCGGCGGCATTTTCAGCGGTGTCGTTGCCTTTGCTTTTGCTTATGAAGGCTGGATTATTGCCACCTCCATCAATGCCGAGCTGGAAAACGCAAAAAGAAATCTTCCTCTGGCATTGGTTTTCGGTGCTCTTTTCTGCACCATCCTCTACTGCTTGTACATTTTTGCCATGAGCGCCGTAGGTGATGTCAATACCATCATCGGCACCTGGCCTTTAGGCGAAACTCTGCCAAAGATTGCCTTTTCCAAGGTATTTGGCAATGTCATCGGCAGCATCGTTTATCTCTTTGTAACCATCGGCTGTCTCGGCACCATGAACGGTCTGATCATGGGCTCCTGCCGCGGGATGTACTCCGTGGCCTGCCGTAACAAGGGGTTAAAACCGGAGGTCTTTGCTCACATCGACCCCCAAAACAACTTTGTAATCAAATCCTCCCTTTTGGGTCTGATCTGCGCCGGTTTCTGGTATGGCTGGACGGCTATCGTCTGGATGCAGGGCCCGGACTTTATGGGTGCGGTTCACAGCAACATGTGGCTCGGTTGGGAACCCGATGAAATTTCCATCGTCAACCTTTATGCCATGTATATCCCCATGTTCATTGCCTTGATGGCAAAGAGTAAGAACTTTGGCGTTTTCAAACGCTTTATCCTGCCCACTCTCGGCATTGCCTGCTGCATCTTCATGGTATACTGCTGCGTCGTCGGCAAAGGCTATCAGCAGGTCTGCGGATATCTCATTTTCCTGGCCATCGTTCTTTTCATCGGCTTTATTTTCGATAAGGTCAGCGCAAAAAAAGCAGCCAAAAAAGAATAAACTAAATTTTATCTGAAAACAAAAGCAGAGCCGATCCTCGTGCTACCGATCGCACACGGATCATCGGCTCTGCTTTTTTGCCTGATCTACCGTACCGCGAAAAACCGCCGCACCTTTTTTCAAAATACAAATCTCATCGCACAACGCCTCAACCTCATCCATGAAGTGAGATGTCAAAAAAATTGTCAGCCCACGTTCTTTGAGAGAGGCAAGAATTTTCCAGACACTGCGTCGGGCCTTGGCATCAAGACCGGTGGTCAGTTCATCTAAAAATACCACCTTTGGCTGGGGAATCAGTGCCAGCACGATGAAAAGTCGCTGCCGTTCACCGCCGGAAAGATTTTTAACAAAGTCATTCCGTTTCTCACCAATGCCAAACTGTTCGCACAACCGGCGCCAATCGCCGGGACTACGGTACAAACTGACAGTTTCTTCACAGATTTCGGAAACCTTGATCTCCTTGGGTGATCACCTTCCTGAAACTGCACGCCGATTTCCTGAAAGAGCCTGGGGCGGTGCTTCAGGGGATCCAATCCCAAGAGACGCACGGTTCCCTCCTCCGGCCGCTTCGTACCGAGAATACATTCAATGGTGGTACTTTTTCCGGCGCCGTTTGCCCCCAGCAGTCCGAATACGGTACCCCTCGGTACCGAGAGATCCAAATGATCCACGACGGTTTTTCCATCGTAGGATTTGGTAAGACCCTGTACAAAAATTGCTTCACTCATTTTGGAATCCTCTTCCTTTCATAAAATTTTCTGTTTCATTTTTTGCAGTGTCGATTTTACCATGCCGAACAAAATTTCTCTCGACGTTTTTTGCCATTCCAAGAAAAAAACGCCGGACTTCCTTTGGAAGTCCAACGTTATCATAACGATCTTTGCAATTTTTCTGCCAACAGAATCCGTTTATTTCTTTGGCTGCCGCTGATCCCCATTTTATCAAAAATGCGGTTCAAATGATTTTTCACCGTGGCCTCGGAAAGGAACAATGCCGCGGCGATCTCCTTATTTGTTTTTCTGGCAGCGGCCAGCAATGCGATTTCCTTTTCCCGCTCGGTAAAACCATAGTCGGCGGTGATCCCAAAGGAATGGCTGCGGATGCGAGACAGACTGTCCTCAAAAATTTCGCAGTAATTTATAATGGTAGGAATCTCTTCCGCAAAGAGTCCTTTATCCTTTAAAATTTCCAGCAACGGAATAAAAACAGCGCCGAACTCTGCCAAAACGAACCACAGACGATCGGGCACCGCCGCTTCCAAGCCCTTTTGCAGAAAAGCCAAAGCTTCTTCTCGGCGCCCCAGCCCCTCTGCGGCTGCCGCACATTGCAGAGACAACAGAATATCGCAATAGAGACAATGGGAGGCTTCATAAAGCTCATGACAGCTCTGACGACGGGAAAGAAGCTGCAGCAGCTCCCCTTTTGCCAGCAGCAACTGATTGCATACCATTTGCAGCATCGGCGTTGCCGGATGCATCACCGATTCGGCTGCTTCCGGCGAAAGCAGCCAGGAGGCAGCCTTTTCCGGCGCTTTTAACAATGCCAGCACCCAGCCTTCACAAAGATCCAAGGTTTTCAGAAGAATAAATTGACGTTTTTCCTTCAGCAAATGGCGCAGTTCCTCAAGGAGGGAATGCACCTTTTCATAATCACCGTGAAAAAGTGCCATACGCATTGCCGCAAATTGAGCCGTTACCAAAATACTGTACTGACGCTTTCGGTTCGCGGCGCTGTATCCCAGGTGGTAATTGATCTCTGCCTGAGAAAAATCACCCCGCAGATAATTCGTTTCCGCCAGCATCACATATTCTGCGCCGTTGCCGTGGGAATCGGCAACCTGATAGTAATAGGGCATACACTCCAGCATTTCTCCGTTTTCCCGATCCAACATACCAGCGCAGCGATGATACATCATCAAAACCGAAGGCGAACCAAAGGTCCAGGTACCGCTAGCGTCAATACAGCGGCTGGTGCGCTGCATCATAGCACAGGCTTTGCGATGATACACGCTCATAGCAGAGATATCATTGTATTGCAAAAAGCTCATGACCAGCTCACATTCGCCGTAATAGTCATTTCGCTCCTCTTCGGTCAGGGTTTCGTTGGTGGCCAGGCTCTCCATGAGGATCTCTTTCAGCCGCAGCATTTCCGGAATTTGGCGAAAAGAAAAAAGCTTTCGCATCAGAATCAAAATCGCATCGGGATGGGCATTGAGGATCTCCGGCGGACACTCCCGGCTCCAGCGGTACAGAACCTGCTGGTGTTCACCGCCGATGCTTTTGCCGCAATCCCTTGCGATCATCGTTAGCAGGGCTTCCCAGTCCTCCCCTTTATCATAGGCTAATTGGGCCGCAAGGTAATCGCTGCGATTTCCATACCATTGGCCAAGACGGCAGTAGATCTGCTGCTTTACTTCCTCGCTGAGAGCACCAAAACGCTGCCGGGCAGACTGCCGCAGCATATGGTGATACCGGTAAATGCCGCCATCGTTGTAGGTGATAAAGGCATTATTTTTGGAAAGTGAATCCAGCAATTCCCGGGCATCATCACCGGGCCACATAAAGGCAGCCTGTTCTGCAGTGAAATCCTCGGTAACGCTGTTTAGTACCAGAAAATCCTGATGCTTTTGAGAAAGAGGCTTCAACATGACCTCTTCAATAAGCTTAAAGATATCAAAGGTATCAAACTGCCATACTCCTTTTTGGGCAAAGGATTTGAAGATCAGGTAAACAAAGGAGATCCAGCCTTCGCTGACCGATGCCAGCATTTTCCCTTTTTCCTCGGATAACGGCAGCTCGCAGCGGTCGGCATAGTCCATAATCTCTTCATACCGAAGCCGCAGCTCATCGGCATTGATCTCATTCAAGCTGCTTCCCAGCCGCAGCCGCACTGCATCTTTAAAGATCTCATTTCTGGAGATCAACACCATATGGATCTGCTCCGGCAATCGTTCCATAAGATAGCATATCAGCTCCACTAAAGCTCCGTGACACAGGATATAGACGTCATCAAGGACAAAATAGACCGGCGCATTTCCGGCAGCAATGCCATCCCGCAGCAGCTCTTCCAAAACCTGCATATCATGGGCATCCTCGGGATACCCCAAAGCCTGTAACGATGAAGATAACTCGGGATAATCCCTTAGAACACCGCAAAAGCCACTCCAGAAATCACTGATGCTGTCCGTGGCAATGATTTGCCGAAAAATCACCGCATCCGGTATTTTTCGGGCATAATATTTTTCCCACCATTTTACCGCCGTTGTTTTGCCATAGCCCATGGGCGCAATCACGGTGGTGATACGATAATCCTTTATTTCCTTCAGCCGTTCTTTCAGACGGTCTGTAATATATATATCATTTAAATGCGGATATCGTGCCAAGGTGAGCCTCCTGGAGTTTCAAAAAGTTTTTTTTTTATTATATCAAATTTCATCAGTAAAATCTATACAGGATTTTTCTTGCACTCCCTTTCTTCTCACGTTATAATAGAAGGTAGTTATCGACATCATTCGATGAGAAATACTATATTCGGAGGAAGATATCTATGGATACCAACACACGCCCTGCAGATATGGCGCGTATCACCAACCGGGAACTGGCCGATGCCTTTATTGAAGAACAGATCACCGCACTGAAAGAACAGATCGGCGATAAAAAAGTACTCCTTGCCCTCTCCGGCGGAGTGGACTCTTCCGTTGTTGCCGCCCTGCTGATCAAAGCCATCGGCAAGCAGCTGGTCTGCGTTCACGTAAACCACGGCCTGCTGAGAAAAGGCGAACCGGAACAGGTCATTGAAGTTTTCCGTAATCAGATGGATGCCAACCTGATCTATGTCGATGCCGTAGACCGCTTTTTGGACAAGCTGGCCGGCGTTGCAGAACCGGAAAAGAAACGCAAAATCATCGGTGCGGAATTCATCCGCGTTTTTGAAGAAGAGGCCAGAAAACAGGAAAATATCAAATTCCTGGCTCAGGGTACCATTTATCCGGATATTCTGGAAAGCGACGGCGTAAAAGCCCATCACAACGTCGGCGGCTTGCCGGAAGACCTCGATTTTGAGCTGGTAGAACCGATCAAGCTCCTGTTTAAAGACGAAGTTCGCGTTGTGGGCAAAGCCCTCGGCCTTCCCGATGGCATGGTCTACCGCCAGCCCTTCCCCGGCCCCGGCCTTGGCGTGCGCTGCTTGGGAGCCATTACCAGAGACCGTCTGGAAGCCGTGCGGGAATCCGATGCGATTCTCAGAGAGGAATTTGCCAAAAACGGCCTGGAAGGCAAAGTGTGGCAGTATTTCACCGCCGTACCCGATTTTAAATCCGTAGGCGTCACCGACGGCAAACGCACCTTCGCCTACCCGGTGATCCTTCGGGCCGTAAATACCACCGATGCCATGACCGCCACCGTGGAAAACATCCCCTTTGAACTCCTTCAGCACATCACCGACCGCATCACCAAAGAAGTAGAAAACGTAAACAGAGTTCTCTTCGACTTAACACCAAAGCCCAGCGGCACCATCGAGTGGGAATAAATATTTAGTGTTTTCTGAATCCTGAAAAGCGTTGGCAATACAGCGTTTTTCAGGATTTTTCTTTTTTAGTGGCTACAAATTGGCTACATTTGCAGCGATTTTTGTAGCCAGAGGCTCACGGCATAATGCCGTCAAGCTGTCTGGCTACCTCCACCTGCTTGTTGGGGTACAGGTGGCTGTACGTGTCCATCGTTGTTTGTACCTTCTCATGTCCGAGACGCTCTGCGATCAGCAGCGGAGAGAAGCCCATCTCCACCAGCAGGCTGGCGTGGCTGTGTCGAATGTCATGCACCCGGATTCGATTCACACCCGATGCCTTGCAGCCATACTCCATTTCGTGATACAGAAATCTCTTGGTGTAGGGAAACAGCCGATCATCCTTTTGCAGTCCGTAGCAATGGGACATATACTCCTGCAAACAGGTGCAAAGACCGTCGGGAATGGGGATGGTGCGGTTGCTCTTGGGCGTTTTCGGCGTGGTGACGATGTCCTCTCTGCCGAGACGCTGATAGCTCTTGTTTACCGTCAGGGTTTTCTTTTCAAAGTCGATGTCCGACGGCGTAAGCGCCAATAGCTCTCCTTCACGGATTCCGGTGAAGTACAAGGTCATAAATACCGCGTAGCTGGCGGGCCGGTCTTTCATGACCTCAATGAATGTCTGAAACTCCTGCCTTGTCCAGAACAGCATCTCATCGGCGTGTTTCTTACCCATACTTCCCGCTTTATGGCACGGATTCTCTTTCAGTCCATAGTACTTAACTGCGTAGTTGAAAATTGCCGTGAGTTGGTTGTTGATGCACTTGAGATAGGTCTGAGAGTAGGGCTTACCGCTTTCATCGCGGTAGCTGGTCAGAGAGTTCTGCCACTGGCGCACATGGGTAGGCTTGATCTTGTTCAGCGGGATTTTCTTGAAGAAGGGCGTTACCTTCAGGTCAATCAGCCATTTCTTGCTGGCAACGGTGGATGGCTTGAGGCGGTGCTCCATATCCTTGACATACAAAGCGATGAAGTCGCCGAAGGTCATACCGAGGCTGCCTGTGGA
>CAKUYE010000021.1 GCA_934702375.1 uncultured Bacillota bacterium
GGTGTGGAAGATTCCGGTGCATCTTATCCCTCCACTTCCGTCTTTGACGATGTGGCAAACGATGCCTACTATGCTTCCCATGTAAAATGGGCGGTAGAAAACGGCATCACCATAGGGGTAAGCAAAACGGAATTTGCTCCCAACGCGCAAATCTCCCGTCAGGATATGGCAACGATGATGCTCCGCTATGCCAAAGCCATGGGCATTCAGCTGCCGGAAATGAGCAAAGAAGCCTTTGGCGATGATGCGGATATCGCAGTATATGCCAAAGAAGCGGTCTACAAACTGAAAGCCGTAGAAATCATCAACGGCAAAGACGGGAACATATTTGATCCCAAAGGCAGCACCACCAGAGCGGAAGTCGCCGCAGTGCTCCACCGTTTCTTGACCTACAAATACGAAGACTTTGTAAAAGTCGATGATACCGATAGCGTGATCGTCGATATCGAAAAATTCACCCTCGGCCAGGGCTTCATTATGGAGCCCACCGTGGTGAAATTGCAGGAAGGTGACAGTGCCGCCGATGTAACCCTTCGCGCTGCCGAACAGGCCGGAGTGGAATTGCAGTACCGCGGTACCGGCTTTGGCTTCTACCTCTCTGCCGTGAGAGATGATGAAACAAGGGAAGCTAATATCCCTCAGTACATTCTCGATGCTATGGAAAAAGCCGGTGCTGTGTTGATTGGTCGGGAAAGCCAGACCTGGCTGAGCGAAAAAGATTACAACAGCGCCCAAGGCGGTTGGATCTATTGGGTTAACAGCGTGCATATGGGCAAAAGTGCCGAATATGCCGAAATGAAGGCCGGTGATGTGATCCGCTGGCAGTTTACTGTATATGGCATGGGCCTTGACCTTGGTGCAAAAATCCAAGGCGCCACTCCCTACGTTACCGTAGGTGATAAAGATGCTCTCATTCATGCCATGGCCGTAGCCAGCAACCGCGAAAAAGCCGGCAAAGCCTATAAAAACGCTGTAAAAGTAATGGAGAAGATGGATGCGACACAAGCTGAAATCAATGCCGCTACGGAAGCGCTAAACGACTGATACTCAGCAAAACGCCTGCTAAAATACCTTTCCCTTGAGGGGAAGGTGGGGCGAAGACCCGGATGAGGTGTCGCGAAAGTAGATACAAAATTAATATTGTAAAAGAAGCTGCGGCGCAGAGCGTATCGTTGAAAGATATGTTCTACGCCGCAGTTGCTGTCTGCAATGATGAAAATTTTCATTGCTGCCAATGAAAATAATCATCGACCGTTTTTAAAGGCTTTTCGTGAAAAAATGGGCTTTTGTTGCGGATATGATGAAAATTTTCATTATTATGTGGTGTTGTCTTGCTCTTTGTATAATCTTTTGCCATAGCTTTGAGCAGGCAAAAGTGTTCTTTTTTCTCTTCGGATGTTTTCTGGCACGGTATTTGCAATATATAAGGGCAAAGATAAAAAAGAAGGGGGATTTCAATTATGGCAAAAATCCTTACCCGCTACGGCGATAACTACGTAGCAGAAATGACCGAAGCCGAAATTCGTGCCGACATTGAAGACGGTACTCAAGACGCTGCGGATCGTGCTCAGATTCCCGCATTAACTACAGATGAAATGGATTATCTCTACGAGATCATTGCCTGCCCGCAAAAGATCGTGTCCGTAGAACCCGGTAAAGAAGTTGTGGTATCCTTTGACGCCGGTACTTTAAAACTCAGTGTAAGAAACGGTATCCCCATGGATCGTCTCCAGGCAATTCTCACCCAGGAACGCGCCCTTGCTTCTGACAGTATCGAGCTTTGCCATGTTGATTACAGCTACAAACCCATCAAACCCATCATTTCCGAAGAGCGTCAGGCCATGGAACAGGCTCAACTTTTGACGACACTTCCGGTAATGTACGGTGCCATGCCCAATATGGGGCTTTATACCAAACCCGACGGCCCCTGTGAAAACTGGGCAGAATTGCTCCCCGCAGGTAAAATTCCCGAAGCTCGTGCCGCTCAGGAAGAAGCCATTGAACATGCCATCAAAGATATCGTGTTCGTGGCCTCCAATATGATCGAAAGCGGTGCCGACGGCATCAACTTTGATACCGTAGGTGCTTCCGGTGATGCCGATGTAAAAGCCAGCTTGGAAGCGGTTCGTATCTTGAAAAAAATGTATCCCACCACCGGTTTTGAAGTCGGTATGGCCGGTGAATTCAACCTTGGCATGCATGGTCAGCTGGCCTTTGATGATGAAATCATCGCCGGTCTCTATCCCCATCAGCAGGTCAAAATGGCGGAAAGAGCCGGGGTTTCCATCTTTGGTATGGCCGTAAATACCAACAGCTCCATGTCTCTGGCCTGGAATTTGGCCCGTGTTGTCACCTTTGCTAAGGCTGCGGTAAAAGCGGCGGATATCCCCGTCCATGCCAATGTCGGTATGGGTGTTGGCGGTGTGCCCCTTTCCGTTATTCCTTCTGCCGATGCCGTATCCCGTGTCGATAAAGCTTTGATCGAAATCGCCGGGGTAGACGGGTTGTAGGTAGGCGCAGGCGATACCTTCGGTATGGCAGTAACCCATGAATCCTGTGCGGGTATGGGCGGCATCAGGGGTGCCGGCGACTTGGTATTCCGCATGGAATTACAAGGTTATAAGATCAACGATGCTAAGAAATATGTTGCAGACAAACTCGGTTGCCCCGTGGAATATCTGGCAGACTGTGCAGAAATGAAAGATCTCAGGGAAGAACTTAACATTGGCACCACCCAGGTACGTCCCGACGCCGGCATCGGTATGCAGACAAAATTCCGCATTGCAGATATCCTCAATATTCCGATCAACAGTGTAAACCGCTTTAAAAAGGAAGCCGGTCTCAAATAAATTTTAGAGATCATAAATAAAACAGATAAAAAAAAGATAAAACATTAAAACGAAAAAAGAGATAGGAGGCATCTCATGTCTAAAGAAACATTAATTAAAGAAGCCATCGATTCCATGATCAAATATGATGAAGCCATTGCAACCGATGTTATGAACCGTGCCATTGCCGAAGATTGTGCTGTGGATGTTCTTTCCGAAGGTTTTTCCGCCGGTATCCGCGAAGTCGGTGATCTTTTCGGCAAAGGCCGCGTATTCCTTCCCGAGCTGATGCTTGCTGCGGAAGTAATGCAGAAGGTCAGCGATATTCTTGATGCCGAAATGGCCAAAAAAGGCGATGTTGCCGAAAAGAAAGGCACCATGATCCTGGCTACCGTACAGGGCGATGTTCATGATATCGGCAAAGGGATCGTTGCTTCCCTTATCAAAACCCAGGGGATTGAGGTTGTTGACCTTGGCCGCGATGTTCCTGCCGAAACCATCGTGGATAAAGCCGTAGAACTCAATGCAGACCTCATCGGTACTTCCGCTTTGCTCACCACCACCATGGGCGAATGTAAAAAACTGGAAGATATGCTCAAAGAACGGGGTATCAAGGATCAGTTTAAGACTCTCATCGGCGGTGCACCCGTAACGGAACGCTTTGCAAAACGCATTGGTGCCGACGCTTATGGCGAAGACGCTGCCGAAGCCGTTGAAAAAGCATTAGCATTGCTTTCCTAATGATCTCCCTTTGGGTCAAACATTGTATTTACCGCTATATTGACCCCATGTAATGCAAGCTAGGGCAAGGCTTACCATTGCCTTGCCCTGCTTCCCCTTTATACCAGAGTAGGAAAACAAGAAATAAGGAGTTTTGATATGAATACGATTACATTATTTCTTGCCGTTATCATTGTTTTAACAGTTATTTTCCTCGTGTATTTCTTCTCCGATCTGTTTAAAAATGATGAAGCAAAAGCCAGTTTGAAAGATAAGAAAAATTGGGTAAATCTCTCCATCGCCGGGGTGGTAACGCAGTTTTTCGATTATATGGGCATCGGTTCTTATGCCACGCTGACCGCATGGTTTAAATTTACCAAAGCTGTGCCGGATCGTTTGATCCCCGGGACTTTAAATACCTGCACCATCTTTACCATGACTTTTATGACCGTCGCTACGGTCACCACCATTGAAATCGCTCCTGCCACTTTGTGGACCGGCTGCATTTGTGCCGGCCTTGGCGGTTTCCTCGGTGCCGGCATCATCAGTAAGCTCAATGTAAATGCCATTCGCTGGGGCATGGGCATCGCTTTGATCATCGTTGCTGCCATCATTGCCCTTCGTCAGCTCGGCTTTATGCCCGGCGGCGGTGAAGCCATCGGTATTTACGGCGGCAAACTCGTGATCCTCGGGATTGTGGCCTTTATCCTCGGTGCTCTGATGACCATCGGTATCGGCCTGTATGCTCCCATGATGGCTTGCGCCTTTATGCTGGGTCTCAGCCCCCTCGTTGCTTATCCTCTCTTTATGGGCTCCTGTGCCGTGATGATTCCCATTGCCGGCCTTCGCTTCGTAAGAGAATGCAAAAAGCAGAAACGTTTGCAGTATGACTACAAGGCATTTATCTGCGTCAGTGTTGCCGGCTCCGTCGGCGTCCTAATCGGTCTCTTTCTCATCACCTCTCTGCCTTTGGATGTACTCAAATGGATCATTGCCTGTGTTCTAGTTGTCACGGCCGTGCTGATGTTCAAGAGTGCTCGGGACAGCAAAAACCTCGTAGATGACGATGTGAAGATTTCTGCTGCCGTAGACTAATCTCTTCGTAAGGGATCCCTTGTAAACCTTCTAAAATATTTTGTGTTTTGTATTTTCACTACCAACCATAGTGTGAATGTTAAAAATAAATTCGGTTTGTTTTACCGTACCCGCTGCCATGGCGGGTACTTTTTTTATGATTCTCCTGTCGCCAAGACTTGCGTAAACGAGATTTGTATGCTATAATAAAGACCTCATTGTTTTTCTGTTTCCTTTCTTTTCTGTTTGGTTTCCCCGTCACGGTCTGTGGCGGGGTATTGTTTTTCCGGAATATTCACCCAAGCTCCATAAAGGGGTAGTATAATGACCTTATTACAGTGATGGGTAGGGGAGGTTTCTTTGTCTATGCCCGGTTCTAAAAAAAGTTTAAGAAAAAAGATTACCATATCTATTTGCATAGCTCTCGTCATTATTGTAGGCGTCATTGTATGCTGTTTGATAAATCGCGCCCCGCAGCAGGACACCGCTGCAGAGCCGGCAACGGCACCTGCCATGAGCGGCAATGTGGAGGAAAATACTGCGCCGACAGGAGACGGTACGCCCTATGTGGACCCCAATGTTGACCCTTCCTATTATCAGATCATCAATCGTTCCAATCCGATTGAGCCCAACTATATTGCCGGTACCGGTGAGCTTACGGAAATCGAGGGCAAGCAGATGGAAACCAATGCCGCTGCGGCTCTGGCGCAAATGGTGGCGGATCTTCGGGGGCAGGGTATGGATATTATTATTCAGTCCGGCTATCGCACCGACAGTGATCAGGAATTTTTGTATAACCGCCAGATCCAACGGCAAAACGGCAATGAGGAAAAGACGGCCACCATCTCGGCAAAGCCCCTCACCAGTGAGCATCAGGCCGGTTTGGCGGTGGATCTCAGTGTGGATGGCACCCTTACCGAAGCCTTTGGCAGTACGGAACAGGGGAAATGGCTCTATGCCAATTGTATGAACTACGGCTTTATCCTCCGTTACCAAAAGGATAAAACGGAGTTTACCGGAATCATTTCCGAGCCATGGCATTTTCGTTTTGTCGGCTCTAAGGAGCAGGCCACGGCGATTATGAATTCCGGAATGTGTATGGAGGAATATTTCGGCAATTATTTGCGGGAGGAGGATATAGCTCCCTACAGGGCGTATCTTGATGAGGTTCAGTGATTTTGGGCTTTTGGTTGGGTGCGTCGGCGTGGCTTGTGTGGAGCGGTCGCGCTGAATGGCTGTAAATCTCCAAATCTGTCTTGTGCCGCAAAACCGGATACCTCTTGTATACCGGTTTCACGTCCCAAGCCATATTTAACGATTTAAAGCCATTGATCGCAACCGAAGCTATGTTCTACCTCGACGTTGTACGACGGCGACCGTTTATCCCCCCGAAGAACCTTAAACCGTCGCGAAAAAAACTTCCCAAGTAAAAAGTACCTGCTAGAATGCCTTCCCCTTGAGGGGAAGGGGGACCGCTTGCGGTGGATGAGGTGGCGTGACGGTAGAACACGGCTTGTTTTAGTAGCGTAATTGCGGCGTGAAAATGCGTCTGGGACTATACTGGATTATACAAAAAAGGCGATTGCAAATCGGTGGATTTGTCAATCGCCCTTTTTTTGAATCCGTTTAGTTTATTTCACGGTCGATCCAGCGGATGTCTTTGTGAAATTCCTTTGCGTATACGTTGATGATCTTTGCCAGCTGTGCTCTGGTTGCGGTGCCTTTGGGGTCCAGCGTTGTGGGAGTGGTGCCGTTGATGATGCCTTTTTCCACGGCCCAGGCCATAGCTTCTTTGGCGTAATCGGAAACTTCTTCGGCATCGTTGAATTTTTCCAGACTCGTTGCAGAATAGGGTTTGTTTTCATATCTCCAGAAGAAGGTCATCACATCCTCTCTGGTAACGTTGTCGTTGGTGCCGAAATAGGTTTCGCTGTAACCGGTCGTGACCTTGTTTTTATAGGCCCATGCAATTGCCTTTGTATACCATTGATTGGTTTCTACATCGGTAAAGGGGATGTCGCTGCTGCTATCGGGAGATTCTGCCAGGCGGTAAAGGGTTGTAACCATCTGCGCCCGGGTTACCGATTCTAGGGGGCCGAAGGTGTCTTCTCCGGTACCTTTCATCAGCTCGTTGTCCAGATTAAAGTCGATGTAGAGCTTTGCCCAGCCCCATTGATTATGGTCGGTGAAATATCCGTAGGGATCTCCAAAGATAACGTGCTGAACGTAACAGTCACCGTAGTCCGGGCCAATTCTTCCAAAAAGCATATAGAGCTTGGTTTTTCCGGTAAAATCTCTGCCGTCTTTTTCCCACTGAACCGTAAGGGTTGAGGGATCCAGAGTATAGCCTTTCGATGCAAAAAGTGCCGTTGCCGGTACCTTGAGCTCGATCCCGGTGTTACTTTCGAAGATATTCATGTTTTTGTAGTGGTAACCGATGGCGTTGAGATTGCCGCCGTTGATGGTGATCAAGCCTTTGGTTTTGATTCCCGGAAAATCAAGCTGGCTGCTGTGTACGGTTACGTAGCCGCTGTTCATGGTGAAGCTATCGGCGTTGATTCTGCCAACGGTAAACTTGTTTTGATGGTCCATGGTCACATTTTCGGTGCAGATGATCCGGCCCAGAGAGATGATGCCGTTGCCTTTCCATTGCAGATCCCCAAAAGCCCGGATGGCATAGGTGTTCAAAGAACCGCTGCCGCTGACCGTAAGGTTTTCTGTTCCAAGAATCTCGGCAAAGGACAGATCGTCGGAGGTTTTGATCTTGTTTTCTCCGAGGAGTACCAGCTCGCAATTGGCATCAATAACGATTCCCGAGGTAAAGGATATGCCGTTGTAATTGAATGCTTTTTCACAAGGTACTGTGGCGTTTTCCAGGGTTAGGGTGTAGGGGCTTTTGCTGTTTTTGGGCAGCTGCAATGTTGCGGTGCCGTTGCCGCAGGGGATCCCGGCAGTGCGATTGGCATCGGTAAATTGGGTGTTTCCGATCCAGATCGGATAGCTTTTTGCCGATACGCCCACGGTGATGCTCCCCAACAGGAACACGGCCATACAGAGGGTGATAAAAATGCGTAAAGTTTTTTTCATTGTTTTCCTCCTGAAATTTTTGCAATGCCATTATATCATAGATTTTCCGTCATGCATAGAAAAATATTTTTGTATGTGACTTTTTCTCGCACGCACATTTTTTCTCCGTTTCGCATAGGATATCTTGTCCTGTTCTTGACAAGGGGCTTGGGATTTGTTATGATATTCATATTCCGAATAAATTGGCAATGAAGGAGAAAGTAGCCAAAGGATAGCCCCCAGAGAGAGACCGTCATCGGCTGTAAGCGGTCTTGGTGATGCTTTTGTGCGAAGTGCGCTCCGGAGCTTTTTGTCTGATAGATTTCTTTAGGACAGAACGTCTTACCTGCGTTAAGGGTTTTGAGTGCGGCCGGAGCATACCCGGCTTGCAATCAGAGTGGAACCACGGCCTACCCGTCTCTGAACGGGCAGGCTTTATTTTTTTAGGAGGAATGGTATGTTATTTAAAAGAGCAAGACGGGATATCTCCGCAATTATGGATCGTGACCCTGCGGCGACCTCCCGATTGATGGTCTTTTTTTGCAGCCCCGGTCTTCATGCGATCTGGGGGCATCGTCAAGCCCATTGGTTTTTCAACCATGGCATGAAGGGCTTTGCCCGGTTCATCGCTCATCTCAATCGTTTTTTTACCGGCGTGGAGATTCACCCCGGCGCTAAGATCTCCGATGGTTTTTTTATTGACCATGGCATGGGGATCGTTATCGGCGAAACAACGGAGATCGGTGAAAATGTTACCCTTTACAAAGGGGTGGTTCTTGGCGGTACCGGCAAGGAGCAGGGAAAGCGCCATCCTACCATCGGTCACAATGTGGTGATCAGCTCCAATGCCATTGTGCTTGGCTCCATCACCATTGGCAATAATGTTAAGATCGGCGCCGGCAGCGTCGTGCTGAAGGATGTCCCGGATAACTGCACCGTTGTAGGTGTTCCCGGTCGTATCGTTGTAAAAGACGGCGAACGTGTCAACGCCGGCAGCGAGGTGGAGGACGGCAAGTTTAACGATCCTGTAGCCGATGCCATCGACGCTTTGACCGCCAGAGTGGAAGCCCTGGAAACCGAATTGAAAAAGGAGAAGGAAAATCATGGCCATCCGAGTGTATAATACACTGCATAACAAGAAAGAAGAGTTTGTTCCCGTAGAAGAAGGTAAGGTCAAAATGTACGTTTGCGGCCCTACCACCTACAACTATATTCATTTGGGCAATGCCCGCCCCATCGTGGCCTTTGATGTGGTGCGCCGTTACTTTGGCTATCGCGGTTACGATGTGACTTATATCCAGAACTTTACCGACGTTGATGACAAGATCATCAAACGCGCCAATGAAGAAGGCATGGACCCCAAGGATCTTGCCAATAAATACATTGAAGCCTACTTTGAGGATTCCGGCCGTCTTGGCGTGCAAAAGGCAACGGTGCATCCTCGTGTTACCGATCATATGGATGATATTATTGCCATGGTGCAAAAAATCATTGACAACGGCTACGGCTATGAAGTCAACGGCGATGTTTATTTTGAAGTACGTAAATTCAAACCCTACGGCAAGCTTTCCGGTCGTTCCATTGACGAAATGCAGTCCGGCGCCAGAATCGCTGTGGGGGAACAGAAAAAGGATCCCCTGGATTTTGCCCTTTGGAAAGCGGCAAAGCCCGGCGAACCTTACTGGGAATCTCCCTGGGGCAAAGGCCGCCCCGGCTGGCATATTGAATGCTCCGCCATGTCGAAAAAATATCTCGGCGATACCTTTGATATCCACGGCGGCGGCGCAGATCTGATCTTCCCGCACCATGAAAATGAAATTGCCCAGTCCGAAGGCTGCAACGGCTGCGAATCGGTCCACTACTGGCTCCACAACGGCTTTATTACTATCAATTCGGAAAAAATGTCCAAATCTCTCGGGAATTTCTTCCTGCTCAGAGACATTCTCGATAAATTCCCCGGCCCGGTGGTTCGCTTCTATTTGATGTCTACCCATTACAGAAGCCCTCTGGATTTTGACGATCAAAAGCTGGCGGCGGCAGAAAAATCTTTGAACCGCATCCACAATACTTATCGCACCGTTGGCGAAAAGATCGCTTTGGTAGAAAAGAACGGCGGTACCGATGATGGCCGCGGCGCAAAGCTTGCCGCTATTTGCGAAGAAGCCCGGACCAAAGTGGTGGAAGCCATGGATGATGATTTTAACACCTCTCTGGCTCTGGCTGCCCTTTTTGATGTCTGCAAAGAAGTAAATACCATGGTCAACGATAAGGATTTCAGCGGCGATGCCGCTACCGTTGCCGGCCTCAAGGCTGTGCAGGCCTTCTTTGAAGAAATGAATACGATTTTCGATGTCATCGTACCCAAAGCCGAAGAGGAAGCTGCCGACGACGGCCTTGCCCACGACCTGATGGAAATGGTGATGACTCTTCGCGCCAATGCCCGTAAAAACAAGGATTGGGGCACCGCAGACTTTATTCGTGACGAACTGAAAAAGCTGGGAATCGTGATTAAAGATACTCCCGATGGTTCTACCTGGGAAAAAGAGGAACGCTAATGGAAAAAATGACCTGGTTGGAGTCGGTAAATTTGCCGGCTCTGACCCTGGCTTATATCGGGGACGGTGTGTACGAACTGGCAATCCGCCGTTACCTTTTGACCAAAGGGCTGCGTAAAGCCGAGGAAATGCATCGCACTGCCGTAGGCTATGTGAAAGCAACCTTCCAAAGCCGCTTTTATCGGGAGCTGGCGGAAACCCTCCCCGAAGCAGAGCTGGCAGTGTTGAAACGAGGGCGCAATGCAAAATCCGGACATCAACCCAAAAGCAGTGGCGTGGCGGAATATCACAACGCTACCGGTGTGGAAGCGGTTTTCGGCGCATTGTGGCTTGCCGGTGAAACGGAGCGGCTGGATGCCCTGTTTCAGCAGCTCTATGCCTTTATCGAAAGAGAAGGGGAGACAAAAAATGAATGAATACATTCCCGGCCGCAACGGTGTGGCCGAAGCTTTAAAGGCCGGCCGCAGTATCGTAAAATTGTACGTTGCCGAAGGCCGTACCGAAGGCTCTTTAAAGGAGATCCTTGCCAAAGCCAAGGAGCAGGGAGTTCCTTTGCGCAGAGTCAACCGAAAGAAATTGGATGAATTGTACAACGGCAATCATCAGGGTGTTATTGCCGAGGTCGCCGCTTACGCCTATGCCGATATTGATGATATGCTGGCCGCCGCAGCAAGCCGAGGAGAAGATCCTTTTTTACTGATGCTTTCGGAAATCGAAAGCCCTCATAATCTTGGGGCCATTATGCGTACGGCGGAAATCGCCGGTGTCCATGGCATCATTATTCCTAAAGATAACAGCGTCGGGCTTAACGCTACCGTAGCAAAAATTGCCTGCGGCGCTGCGGAATATTTACCCGTGGCCCGGGTGGCAAATCTTGTTCAGACGGCAAAAGACCTCCAGCAAAAGGGGCTTTGGGTTTATGGTGCCGATATGGAAGGCACCGAGCTGTGGCAGCAGGATATGAAAGGGCCGATTCTGTTGGTGATCGGCGGGGAAGATAAAGGGATTCCCCGGCTGCTGCTGAAAAATTGCGATTTTAAAGTGACCATTCCCATGGCAGGGCATATTTCCTCTTTGAATGCCTCGGTAGCCGCCGGGATCATGGTTTACGAGGTGGTGCGCCAGCGGCGCAAAGGCTGAGCGTTGTACCGCCTTGGCATGGATTTGAGATCTTTTTTGTGCAAAAAGAAAAAATACCCGGATTTCTTGCTAAAAAAAGAAATTTGGGGTATGATAAATAGAGAGATCTATGAAAGCTGTTAAAAGATGCGTGATGTATGCTTTTAACAGCTTTTGTTTCTATTTTTAAAAATGATCCGGAAAGGAGCTTCCCAATGAAAAAATTTCAAGTTTTGACGGATTCCGGATGCGATCTGCCCATGGAAAAATGTGAGGAGCGGGGGATTCTACCTTTGCAGCTATGGTACGAAATTGACGAAGAACGTTTCCCCGATACCATGAAGCATGAGGATTGCCACCGCTTTTATGAAATGATGCGGGAGGGAAAGATCCCCCGTACCAGTCAGGTGACGCCTCAGGAATATTATGCTTTTTGGCAGGCCTGCTATGAAAAGAACCCATTGCCCATGGTGCATATCAGCCTTGGCAGCGGTATCTCCGGAACTTATGCCAACGGCGTAGTGGCCCGAGAGCAGTTTCTTGCCGATCATCCCGATGCCGAGATTTGTCTTGTCGATTCGACATTAGCTTCGGTGGGTTATGGTATGCTGGCTCTGGATGCCGCAGATATGCGGGATCAGGGGGTTACGGCGGCGGAATGTGCCGCGAAGCTGGATGAAATTAAGCCCACCGTCAATACATATTATACCACCGGGGATCTGACCTATCTCTACCGCAGCGGCCGAGTGAGCCGCACCGGCATGACCATTGCCCATGCTCTAAATATTTGGCCTATCCTCAATCTGGATCTCGATGGTCATCTCATCGTTCAAGAAAAAATGAAGGGGAAAAAGCGCACTGTTCGCCGGATCCATAAGATCGTTGAGGAGCTTTCCCTTCATCCCGAAGAGCAGACCTTGTTTATCTGCCACTCGGATATTCCCGAGGAAGCCCGGGAATTTGGCGAAGGCTTAAAGGAAGCCTTTGGCTTCAAAGATGTGTACTATACCTATATCGGCCCCACCATCGGCGCCCATGCCGGTCCGGGGCTGATGGCAGCCTTTTTCAAAGGAAAGAGCCGTGTGAATTAGGGAAATATGGATATGTTGATTTGATAGAATCGTGCAAAAGGAACGAGGACCCATATTTTCGGGTTCTCGCTTTATTTCGGAGTATAGGATAATTTTTTGAGTTTTATCAATAAAAGTGATAACAAAAAGGTTGATATTTCGCAAGGATACGTCCTTGAAGAAAAAGGCAGAGGTTATTATAATTAGTGCGATAAGTACAAATTGTGAGTGTCCCGAAGGTATTTCCTTCGGAAAACGGAATCCGGTGAGAGACCGGAGCTTTGCCGGAACTGTATGCTATGAAGCCTGCGGTCGTTGTGTTTGCACCGCCATTGGAAGGATCTGAGAAGGCAGATCGCAGAAACGGGGATGTTCCCCCTAGTAGATAAGCCAGGAGACGTTGTTTCACAATTTATACGCCGGACGTAGCATCCTGCGTATTTTTTTAGTGCAATAAAAACGGATTGCAACATGATGTGTTGTGATCCTTTTTTTATTTTTCGGGCATGCTGTTGGGAAAATGATCCGCAGTTGCGGTTTATGTTATATAAAATATTTAAAGGAAAGAGGAATACTCATGAAAAAAAGAATGCTCAGCTTTTTTCTGATGCTTGCGCTGATGATCGGTGTGCTGTCCGGAACCGTATTTGCAGAAAACGGTACCGGCGGAACGACGGTCAGCGAAGAGAACAGCTGCAAAATCGTAACCAATGACAAAACAACTTCGGTTCGGCGTCCCTTTATTTCACAATGTGTTGTGAAAGGGCCAAAGGTGCTTGCCTATCGAATTATTGGCAATACTGCCAATGCCGCCGATACCCAGACCTGGAATGTCACTTTGGCAAAGGATACGGACCTGACGGCATCCATTGCTTATGATGTTGTTATTTCCAATCGAAGCTCCGCCATGGCAAAATATTCTGCCATTGTTTTTAACGGAGGCAATCCGGAAACCGTGGAAACGGTAGCAACCTCCACCTTCGGCAAATCCTTCTCTGCGGTTCCTGAGTGGAAGGATGGCAAAGCAACGGTTACGTTTCGTTCGCAGTACTCAATGAATCCTCAGGCTAACGATGGCTGTAACTATATTTTAAATTATACCCTTGATGACGGGATTAATGATGCGCCGACCTTTGACGGTGATAAATCCATCGATGTGCGCTTGAAGGAAGGAAAATCCTATTCTTTGAATCTGAACGAAACGTTCTATGATGTCGATAGTATGGGGCTTACCTATAAAGTATCTGTAAACGGTGCCGAAGCCGTGACTACCGATGCAAATTACGTTTATACCCCCAAAGAATCGGGAAAGACAGTCTTTGTGTTTACCGCCACTGACGATCAGGGCAAAACCTCGGAACCTCTCACGGTAAATCTTACCGTTGCCCCCAATGCCGCACCGGCACTGGTGAAGGATACTGTCGGTACTGCTGAAGCATACCGTGGAATTCCCTATTCTTTAGATCTGACCAAAGTATTTACCGATATTGACGATACGACTTTGACCTATAGCTATACCCTTAACGGCGAAAATAAAGGAGCCGCGAAAGCAAATTTCAGCTATACGCCGAATAAGGTTGGCACCGATACCTTTGTCTTTAAAGCAAAAGATCCCGATGGTGCGGAATCTCCGGAATATACCTTGACATTGACTGTGAATGAAAATCCTGCACCTACCCTGAAGGAAGGCATAAATGCCGAGGATACGGCTACGGTAAAACAGTATTCTGCCTGGAGCATTAACCTTGCAAATATCTTTACCGACAATGCCGGCGATTCCTTAACGTATTCTGTAGCCATTGGTGATAATGATTTTACCTCGGCAAGCTCATCTTATCGTTATACTCCCGATACCGACGGCGAAATGGTATTTAAATTCCGAGCCAAAGATAAGGTTGGTAATTTCTCTCCGACTTATACGGTGAAGTTAACGGTCACTTTTGTTCCAAGAGGTAATGTTAACACCAATTGCGCAGCCAAGGAAGGCATTACTACGGATGCCTGGCTTTCTCAAATCACGGTTACCGGTGCAGCTATCAATGGCTACAAATGGAGTGTTGATGCCGGACACGAAGAATCTGCCGATAACCTCCATGTGGCCTATATTCGCTTATCTGCGGATACTCCTGCTGATGCCGTAATTGATCTTAATTACGCCTTGGGTGGGAATAAGAATATGGGAGAAATGGTCCCGAAATCCAAAACGGCCCAGGTGCAGCTGGAAAATGGCAAAGCCGTTACCACGGTCAAAACCGTTTCCGGAGATGATAAACTTACCCGCAACTATACTTTGAACTTTACCAACCAGGCAAATGCTATCCCGGCAGCAGACCCCGCTGTTGGCACCGCATCCCTTATGGTTGGCGATACCTATCATCTGGATCTTTCCACCGTCTTTACCGACGGCAACGATGATCCTTTAACGTATACCGTATCGGTTAACGGTAAAGATGCCGAAAAAACCGATGTTATTTTCAATCAGCAGATACTTACTGCCGGAAAGCACGTATTTGTCTTTACTGCTACCGATGTATGGGGTGCTTCTGCAACGTATACCGTTACGGTGACTGCGGAAAATTCCAAAGAAACTTATGATGTAACGGTAAACGTTCCCAAGGGCATCACGCCGACCTTCTATTATTCTGATGATGCGGTGGAAGGTACTGAGCTGACCGCAACGGCTGCCGAGAATGTCTATACCGTAAAAATTCCGAAGAACCTTAAGACCCTCACCTGGCGGGCCGATGGTATGGGCATGAGTGCCGCCGTCTCGGAAAATGCATCCCTTACTCTGGTACAAACCACATTTGTTGTAAAAGTCGGCGATGATACCGATAAAAATGCTTCAGTTGCGGTGCTGTATGGAAATGATATCGCGGCTGTAGGCAAAAATAATAGCTTCCTCCTTTTGAACAGTGAAAAGTATCATTATATTGCTACTCCCGACAAGGAGCTTTTGGATAACTATGAAGTCACAGAGTTTACCGATCAAACGGCTGATTCCGGTGAAAAGATTTTGAACCTGAATTCCAAAGCGATCCCAATTACCGTTCCCAACGGCGCAACGGTTCAGGTTAGAGAAGCTTCAAAGACTCAGAGTGTCGAATATGATGATATCGCTTCGGTAAAGGCGCAAAACAAGGTCAATGAGGATGGCACCCAAACCGATTATTTC
Organism: uncultured Bacillota bacterium; assembly: GCA_934702375.1. GTDB lineage: Bacteria > Bacillota > Dehalobacteriia > UBA7702 > UBA7702 > UBA7702. The sequence continues at coordinate 15,608 of CAKUYE010000021.1, forward strand.
CATCTGAAAAACGGCACGGTTTACGAATATCGGGTCAGCAAAGGAAATCTTCCTACCTATGTAGCGACTTTCACCAAAGATGAAAATACTGCGATTACCGTGACCGATGAGCAGCTCAGTGCCGGCGGTTATACAAAAACGACCGTAAAACATGATCTGGCAACCTACAAAAATCCCGGTTCTTTGGATTCTGCCAATATTGCCGACCTTTATCTGAATGTAAATGCCCAGGGCTATATGAAAATGGAACCGGGCAGCACTTCTCAACTGCGGGCAGCCAGAGCCTGGTGGGCAACGAGCGGCGGCGGCTGGATTCTGTCGAATCCGTATTATTTTGTAGAACCGGATTTCCATTATACCGTTGTGGGGTTAGACGGTCAGCCGAATCAGGATGTTGTTTCCGTTGATGAAAAAGGGTTGATCTCGGCCAAAGGCAAAGGCACTGCCATTGTCCTTGTCACCTACGATGCAATGAATGTCAACCATGAAGCAAATCTGTATGCTTCCTGTGAAAAACCGGATCCCAATGGCTTTTATGGCGCGATCTGGCCGGAAAACACCGGGGTATTTGTTGTTTCTGTCGGTCAGGAAAACAGCGGTATTACCACCGGTATGAACATCAATGAAAAGAAATCCTTAAAGGATAAAACCGCTGGTACTGCTCTGGATGCAGAAATGGACGTCATTTATTTCGTTGGTGATCAAGGGGAATATACCTTTACTCCCGGTACCAAAGGTGTTTTGGTATCGGTCGCAAACCCTGTGATTACGAATGGTATCATGAGCTTTAAAGGTTTTGGAGAGGCTCTGACGGAAAATGCCGACGGAAGTTATTCGGTGCCTTTGGCCAACGGCCGCAACATTGTAAAAATAGAAAAGGACGGTAAAGCCGAATATCAGGTTATTACTGCAAAAAGTGTAAGTGTTAAGGTCAACGGCAAGCCTTTAAGCGAAGCCGTTGTATCTCCCGGGGATAAAGTGTCGGTAGAATTTGACACTCTTTATAACCCTGTAAACCGTATGGCGCTATATAACACCGATGCCGCGGTGGTCTATAGCAATGTCAGCGGCCATAAAGACAAGACCGCCGGCAATGAGCGCGGCAGTATCGGCTATTACTTCTATGGCGCGACTCCTGCCAAGCAGACGGTGGCGAACTTTAATGAATTGAGCGACGACGGTTCCGAATATCAGAATAATACCGTAAAACTTGGCGCGGCTCTCACCGTACCTGATGATTTTGAAGAACCCTATTTCACTTTATCCGATGGTGCTTTCAATGTCGGTGGCTTCTCCCGCTATAAGATGGGGGATCATCGTACGGTGATGGGAACCGAGCCTTCCGGCAGCGGTTTGGCAAACAATATTTCCTCGTTCTTTGGTCAGATGCCGGATATCTCCATTCCCACCGCAACCGTTGACAGCATTCGTGTTACAACGATGCCGAAGAAAACGGAATATGCCATCGGCGATGTTTTTGATCCTACCGGTATGATTGTTACTGCAACCTACCGCAACAGCGCCGGAACCTTCACCAAGGAAATCAGTGATTATAGTTGTGATGCGGTTGCCTTCACCGATTCCGGCGATAAGGAAATTACTGTCAGCTACCGTTATCAGGGAACTGTAAAAACCACGGTGATCCGCGTTCATGTTGCAGAGCTTGAGGTTACAAAAATTGCAGTAACCACCATGCCTGCAAAAACCGTATATAAAGTTGGTGAAGCTTTTGATCCTACGGGTATGGTTGTAACCGCAACCTACAACGACAATTCCACAAAAGCAGTGAATGGCTATCTTTGCACGCCGGAAGTGCTTGGCGCAAAGGACACAACGATCACTGTTACTTATGGCAGCAAATCCACAACGATTCCCATTACCATGAATTTGGTAAAAGGAATTTCCGTAAAAACGCTGCCGACAAAGACAGAATATTCCGCCGGTGAATACTTTGATCCCGCCGGTATGGTTGTAACTGTCGTTTATCAGGATAACACTACGGCGGAAACCAAGGATTACACCTTTGCTCCCATGGGCAAGCTTACTACGGAAACTACCGAAGTGACGGTAAGCTATAGCGGTAGCGACGGTGTCGAAGGCATCTCTCCTGCATCCTTCCCTATTACCGTAATCGGCGGCTCGGAACCGGTGGAACCCGGCGCAATCACCGTTCGCATGTCCTTTATTGATAAAGGTCAGATCGTGAATGGTGCCGATGGTACGTTGCTTTACAATGCTCCTGTTATCGTAACGGATAACGATAACGATGGAAAATGCACCCTCGGCGAAGCCTTTTCCGCATTCCATAAAACCTATTATCGCGGCGGAATCAATGGCTATCGTGATAACGGCAACCTTGTAACGAATTTCTGGGGCAATGGCATCAGCGGATTATCTTACGTTGTCAATAATAACTGGGTCAACGGCATTGCCGTAAAGATGGCCGATGGTGATCAGGCGGTTGCCTTTATCCATACCGATACCAGCAGCCGTTATTCGGATCTTTATACCTGGTTTGATCCGGACCGGTACGCCACCGAAGCCGGCGAAGAGCTTATCTTGAATGTGAACGGTTTGAACATTCTTGCTTCTTCGGACACCTATGTTCCCAAAGGGGCTCCGGTTGGTGCCACGGTATCCGTCTATGATGAAAAAGGTAATAAAGTTTCTGCATTGAGCACCGTTACCGATGAAAATGGTGCCTTCAAACTGAACTTTGCCGACTCCGGAACCTACATGGTAGAAGTCAGCGGCGTATGCAGCTATCGCCTTGGGGAACGTTCGGATATTACCGAAAACGCTCCGGTGGTTCCTTCCCGTTGCACCGTGGTGGTAAAGGAAAAAGACATTGAAAAAGAAAACTTGAAGGCTGCAAAGAATGTCATGGATCTGATTGCAAAAATCGGCAATGTTGCAAAAGACAGCGGTGAAGCAATCGCTGCTGCTCGCAGCGGCTATGATCTGCTGACGGAAACGCAAAAGGAAATGGTTTCAAATTATGACGTTCTCACCGCAGCCGAAGCTGCCTATGCAGAGCTTATCCGTGTATCGGAAAATCCCTTCACCGATGTGAAGGAGGGTGATTATTTCTATGATGCAATACTGTGGGCAGTGAAAGCGGATATTGCCAAAGGCACATCTGCAACGACCTTTGAACCGGCATGGATCTGCACTCGCGGTCAAATGGTAACCTTCCTTTACCGTGCTGCCGGTGAACCGGCGGTTACCGCAAAGGAATGTGTATTCACCGATGTTGCCGCCAACGCTTATTATTACAATGCGGTGCTCTGGGCTGTGGAAAAGGGTATCACCTACGGTGTGAGTGCTACGGAATTTGCCCCCGAGGAACCTGTTACCCGTGGGCAGGTTGTAACCTTCCTTTATCGCTATGCCGGTGAACCCGGTGTAAGTAATAAGATAACCTTTACCGATGTGGCAGAAGGTGAATATTACTATAATGCAGTATTGTGGGCTTTGGGGACCGGTATCACTAACGGCGTGAGCGCAACAGAATTCGCTCCGAAGGAAGGATGCACCCGCGGGCAGATCGTAACCTTCCTGTATCGGGCACGTTAAAGACGCCTCGAACTTGATTAAAAGGTGTAACAAATAAAGCGGTACTTCTCCGATTTTTCCCTAAAGAGGGAAGCGGAGAAGTACTTTTTTTATTATAAAACAGAGGATTTTTTATTCCGAGGAGCGAATATTAAATAGTATCAATGAAAGACGGGGAGACGATGAAATGAAAATATCTGAGTTGAATAGTTGGCCCTGTACCTGGTTTCGGGAGGAACGGCCTTTTCGGAAAAGTGACCTTTTGGAGGACTCTTCTATTTTTTTTGCCTTTGGCAAAAATCCCGAAACCTTTTTCCTTGCCAAGCGCAGTGATATCTCCGAAGCCTTTTTAATGGACGGAACCGAAGAAATGAACGTTTTGGAACGATTGGAGCCGATGGAGTATCTGATTCTTAATTTAAACGACGATCTTTCTTCGATCCCATATATCGGCAAACAGGAAAAATTCGGTCTGATCCTCGATGACGATCATCGGCCTGTTCGGGTCATTATGGACATCCAGAATATTTACGAGCTTCACTATGCCCTGCGTATGGCGATTTATCATCGCGATCTTCAAATTGAATTTTACAAGCGTATCATTGATAATATCGAGGAAGAGATATTTATTACCGATGAATACGGCTTTGTTCAGTTTTTGAATCCCTATGCGGAAAAGGTCTGCGGCGTCACACTCAGCGAAGTTGTGGGCTGGCACGTTGATGATTTGGAAAAAAACGGTATCATCTCCTCCAGTATGACCAAAGAGGTCTTTCGCCACCACAAAACCTGCAACCGCATGGTTGAGCTGCACACCGGGGAAGTCGTTCTGGCTACAGGGATTCCTCTTTACTCGAAAAACGGCAGCCTTTGCAATGTCTTATCCACTTCAAAAAACGTAGCGGAACTGCGAAATGTTTTGACGCATCTGGAAGAACTTGCTTCGGAACTGGACGAAAAGAAATCCCAGATTGATGATTTGCGCCAAAAAGTTATTTCTCAGGAAAATTATGTTATGGAAAGTCCCTCCATGCAACGGGTGGAGCGGAATATCCAAAAGGTTGCGCCTACCGACGCTACCGTTCTCATCGAAGGCGAAAGCGGCGCCGGGAAAGAGGTCATTGCGGATTTGATCTTTAAATTCAGCAATCGGAAGGACAAGCCGTTTATCAAGATCAACTGTGCCATGATTCCCGAGCATTTGCTGGAGTCGGAATTTTTCGGCTATGAATCCGGAGCTTTTACCGGGGCCAGTCGTTCCGGGAAAAAAGGGAAAATCGAAATGGCCGATGGCGGCACATTGTTTTTGGATGAATTGGGGGAAATGCCCCTCTCTCTTCAGGCAAAAATCCTCGAGGTGCTGCAAGATCGGGAAATCGTCCGCGTTGGCGGGGTCAAACGCATTCCCGTCGATGTTCGCATCATTGCCGCGACTAACCGGGATCTTCGTTCGATGGTCGCCGATGGTTCTTTCCGGCGCGATCTTTACTACCGCCTCAATGTTATGACCATCTTCCTTGATCCTTTGCGGCGTCGTACCGATGATATCATTCCCCTAAGTAATTTATTTTTGAAAAAGTGTAATGCCCGTTTCGGCAAAAGCAAGGTCTTTGCCCCGTCGGTGTTAACGTATTTCCTCCACTACCACTGGCCTGGTAATGTTCGCGAGCTGATGCATACCATTGAGCATTTGGTCATTGCCAGTGATGCCGATGTCATTACCGTTGCCGATGTGGATGATGTTTTGCGGGGTGAGGATTCTCGTCGGGAGGAACCGGCAGAGGCCATTGCCATTTCTTCTTTAAAGCTTGCAAAACAACAGTTGGAGATCAACATGGTCAAAAAGGCCTATGAAACCTTTCGTTCCTCTTATAAGGTGGCGGAAATGCTGGGTGTATCTCAGGCTGCCGTAATGAAGATCTTAAAACGAAACGGTTATTGTTTAAAAAACGGTAACCTGATGAAAATTGAATCATAACGATAAAAATGAAGCAATGGTTTCCTGCGGTGCTGTCGCAGACCATTGCTTTTTTCATCTTAGGACATTTCTGCTTTTGCTTTATCCAAGAATAGTGATTTTTTGCGATTTAAAGTGCCGAATTTTTTTCCCGGATATTTTAATAACTTTTTTCATTATTAAGTACTTTAGTTGTTATCTCTGAGCAGGCATTTTGTTTTTGTAATAACTTTTGTTATTGTTACGATGAAAAAAATCATCAAAAACGACATGATTTTTTCTATGATAAATTTGCGCATCAAAAAATTTTTTAACACTCTTATGCAGGGAAAATGGAATGATTTTTGATTTTTTTGAAAATTCTTTTTCGACTTTTCTCGATTTTGGCAAGGGTCTTGCATTATATAAAGGCAAAGACAAAGTGCACAAGAGTCTTAGCCCCATGAATGAAAAGGAGAAGTTTTATGACTGCATTACTTGGTTACCAGTTGGCGACAATTGCAATCACCATTGCTGTTGTTGGTTATCTTGCGGTCGATATTTGGAAGCATCGTGATGAACTGAAAGGTAAAGACAAATATCTCGGCCTTGCTATCACTTCCATTATCACTGAATTTTTTGATATGTTAGGGATCGGTTCATACGGCCCCCAGACCGCGGCCTACAAAACCTTCCACCTTGTGGATGATATCCGCATCCCCGGTACTCTGAACACCTGTGCTCTGACGATTACCACCGCCGGCACATTGCTCTTTATCAATACCATTGATATGGACATCATGACCTTGATCTGGATGGTTATCGCCTCTGTAATCGGTGCGGCGATCGGCTCCAAATTCGTTTGTCGTTTGAATGTTCAAGGTGTTCGCTATGGTATGGGGATTGCACTTATCATCGTTGCCATTGTATTTGCCGCCGGTCAGCTTGGCTTAATGCCCACCGAAGGCGGTACCGCCACCGGTCTTTACGGCTGGAAATTGGTTGTGGCCTGCGTTGTCGTTTGCATTCTCGGTGCCTTGATGTGCCTCGGCATTGGTTGTTATGCTCCTACCATGGCTTGCATCTGCCTCCTTGGCATGAACCCCGTGATCGCTTATCCCGTAATGTATGGGACCTGCATGTTCCTCATTCCTACTGCTGCATTCCGCTTTATTAAAGAAGGTCGTTACAGCAGAAAACAGGCTCTTACCTGCAACACCATTGGTTTGATCGGTACTTTCAGTGCTTTCTTCCTCGTAACCAATATTCCGATCTATTGGTTGAAATGGCTTATTACCATCGTATTACTTTATACCGCTTATACCATGTTGAGAGATGCAATCAAAATGAGAAAGCTTACCGGTGAAGATTCCGTTGGTCAGTGCTGCTGCCCGGAACCGGAAGCAGCGGAAAAAGAAGCGTAAGATCACATTATCATAGAAAATTAGAAACGAAAAATGTGATTCTATTTTTTGCGGCATTACACCGAAAAAATAAGGAAAAGAGTGAAATCAGTGAACAACTACAAATATGACTACACGACGATGCTCGTCAGTATCGCGCTCCTCGCGTTGCTGGTCATCGCAACCATTGCGGTGCCGGATCTGATGGTAAGCGGCCTCGTGTCCGTCAGAGACTTCATAATTTACAACCTCGGCTCCTTCTTCATTGTTTTTGTTGCCGCTTTGCTTGTTTACAATATCTGGCTGGCCGGCTCCAAATACGGAGCCATCCGGCTGGGTAAAGTAAAGCCCCAATATTCCACTTTTGGTTGGATAGCGATGATCTTTTGTGCGGCGATGGGTACCAGTATTCTTTTCTGGTCTGCCATCGAATGGGCCTACTACGTAACGTGGTTGCGACCCTTTGGATATTCCATGGAGGACACGGCAAACCTTTCCGTTGCCTACAGCTTCTTCCACTGGGGCATCCCCGCCTGGAGTGTGTACTCTGCCGGTGTTGTTCCCATTGCTTACCGATATTTTGTCCGTAAGAAAGAGGGGCTTACCATTCAAGGGGGCTGTGAAGGCATCCTTGGAGATAAAGTCTGCGGTCCTCTGGGGACTGTGATCAACATCGTTTTTATCTTCGGCATCTTGGGCGGCCTGACGATTTCCTACGGCACCGGTATTCCGATGCTGGCAAATCTGGCCCATGTAGTTGTCGGTGTTCCCGAAAATTTCCTGGTCTTTTTCATCCTGACGGTAATGATTACCGCCGTATTTACCTGGAGCGCCTGCTCCGGTATTGGCAAAGGAATTCTGGTTCTGTCCAAGCTTTGCATCTACATTGCCTTGGCTCTCATTGCCTACTTCCTGATTTTCGGTCATACGGTCTTTGAAGTTGAAAATACCGTGCAATCCTTTGGCCTCAGCTTGCAGCATTTCTCCCAAATGCTCTTCTATCTGGATCCTACCAGAGCAAGCGGCGGCTTCCCCCAGGAATGGACCGTATTTTACTGGGCCTGGTGGCTGGGGTTGGCTCCGGTCATGTGGATCTTTATTGCAAAATGCTCTGCCGGGCGTTCCATTCGCTCCGTCATTATTACCGTGATCGTTGCCGGAACCGCAGGATCTCTCCTCTTCTTTGGAACCGTTTCCAATTATGGCCTCGGTGAGATTCTCTTGAATGGATTTGATTTCAATACCATCGGTTCCAACGGCACCTTCCTCGATACCTTCTATCATACCGGTAACGAGTACGGATTGATCTCTGATATCATCCAGACCCTGCCCTTTGGGCGGCTTGTACTGATCGGTTGGTTTGTTGCAGGATTTATCCTGTTGGTCACGACGATGGATTCCTCTGCCTACACCATGGCAGCGGCCTGCACCAAGGGCTTGAAAACCTGGGATGATCCTCCCAAACGGCTCCGTGTGCTTTGGGCTTCCATGCTTTCCATTTGTCCTCTGTGCCTTCTTTGGGCACAATCCAGCCTTGCCGGCTTGAAGGCCGTACTCATCATCACGGCAATTCCCGTGGCGATTCTGGTTCTTCTCTGTATGCTCAGCTGTACCAAATGGATTCGTGAGGACTTCGGCTGCATGAGCCGAAAGGAAATTGAAGAATACTTTATGCTTGACGAAGAAAAAGAAGTTTATTTTGCAAAACGCAAAAAGCTTTTTGCCGAAACCGCTCCCAATGAGGACGAAGCAGTTTCCTGAAAAACAAATACAGATAGAAAATACAAAACTACCAAAAAAAATTAATAAGGTTACTCAAACAAAATACACTATATATACTACGGAGGTTTTTTGAAATGAGAGATACTATGAGATTACATTATTGCTCCGAAGCAGACGTAAAGAAAATGCATGAAGCCACTTTGGAATTACTGGAAAAAACCGGTATTAAGAGCTTCTCCGAACCTTTCATCGCTTTCTGCGAAGAAAAAGGCCTTGATGTTCAGGATGATCCCAGTGGCAAATGCAAACGCATCCGTTTCCCCAGAGCCATTGTGGAACAGGCTTTGAAAGATGCTCCCAAAAAATTCACCATGTATGGTTTGGATGACAAATACCAGATCAAATGGGGTGAAAAGAACGCATACAACCACACCTGTGTTGGCGTTCCCTTCGTAACTGACGTTGAAACCGGCAAGAGAAGAAACACCTGCCTTGCCGACTTGGAAGATTACATTCGCCTGGCCGATGCTCTTCCCACCACGGATATCATTTCCTGCCTGACCGCTCAGGGGATTCCGGAACACGCTGCCAACGCTGTTCAGGTTGCCGCTATGGTCAAAAACACCACCAAACCCCTGCGTATCTGCATCCATGACGCACAGGAAGTGGAAGATGTTATGGGCGTTCTCACCGCTGCTGTAGGCAGCAGAGAAGCTTTGGTTGAAAAACCCATCGCTTATCTCGAAGTATCCCCCATCAGCCCCATGGAATATGCCAAAGATCCTGCCGAAGCAATCCTCGCCATCGTTGATTCCGGCATGCCCTTCGGTAACATTCCCTGCCCCATGATCGGCGCTACCGGCCCCATGACCGTTGTTGGTTCCGTTGTAATGCACAATGCAGAAGTTCTCGCCGGCGTTGTTATCGCTCAGTTGAGAAAACCCGGTCATCCCACCATCATGAGCCCCCGTGTAACCTTCATGGAAATGTCCACCGCGATGGGTCTCTGGGCTGCTCCCGAAATGGGTCTTGCCGCTACCTTGTCTGCTGAATTGATGCGCTTCTATGATATGCCCTGCACCGTTACGGGCTTCAGCTGCGGCTCCAAAGTCAGCGACGCTCAGGCTGCTTTCGAATCCATGTACAACTCCCTCATTCCCGCTCTCGTTGGCGTTGACGTTCTCGGTGCTTCCGGCTCCCTTGACAACGTTCTCGAAGCTTCCTACGAAAAACTCGTTATCGATAACGAAATCGCTTCCCTCATCCAGCATGCCATCAAAGGCTATGATGTAGATGACGACACCTGCGCCGTTGATGTTGTAAACGATGTTGTTGACGATCCTTCCTACGGCGGCAACTTCCTGGGTCATCCCCACACCATGAAACATCTCCGCAGCGAACTTTGGAAAGGTTATGTTACCGACCGCGCCATCTACGAAACCTGGCAGGCAGAAGGTTCCAAGACCTTTACCGAAAGAGCTCATGACCTCGTTGTGGATGTTCTTGCCAACCATCATCCCCAGCCCATTTCCGAAGACAAAGTCAAAGCTGTTGAAGCTTATGTCCAGAAATGCATCGACAGAAAATAATTCGATCACAACATTACTACATTAAATCATTAAGGTAATTATAATAAGTATAATCAAGAGAAAAGAGGTTTGATTATGGGTAAAAATATACATGCCGGGATCAACAAACTCCACGGCTTCGGTGTAAACATGTTCACCGATGATGAACTTTATACCATGCACCTCGCCACCTTGGAAATCTTGAGAGACGTCGGGATCGGTATCACCGATCCTGACGCTCAGGAAGCCCTTGCCGGCGTCGGCTGCATCGTTGACAAAAAGAACGGTGTTGTTCACTTCCCCAACTACGTTGTAGAAGAAGCCATCCGTTTGGCTCCCAAAACCATTAACTGGGCCGGCAGAAACCCTGCCAAAACCTATGTTTTGGAAGATAACCGCACCGGTTTCACCAACTTTGGCGAAGGTATCATGGTTTATGACCTTTACGATAACGAATATCGCCGCAGCACCAAAAAAGACTGCGGTCAGGCTGCATTGATGGCCGACGCTCTTGATGCTATCGACGTTCATGAAAGAGCTGTTTCCGCTCAGGATGTTCCTGCTGCCGTTGCTCCTCTCCATGAAGTTCAGGTCAATATCACCAACACCTCCAAACACCTCATTCAGGGCTGCGGCACCGTAAGCAACCTGAGAAAGATCTACAAGGTTATGTGCCACATTGCCGGCGGCGAAGAAGCATATCGTGCAAATCCCATCTACTCCACGATCACTTGCCCCATCAGCCCCTTGCAGCTCGTTCCGGAAAGTACCGCTATGATTATGGAAAGCGCCCGTCTCGGTGTTCCCATCGTTATCATCTCCATGGCTCTTGCCGGCGGTACCACTCCTGTAACCCTCGCAGGTACCCTCCTTACTCACAACTGCGAAGCTCTGGCTTCTGTTGTTCTCTCTCAGGCCACGGTAAAAGGCGCTCCCGTAGTCTATGGCAGCTCCACCTCGATCATGGATCTGAAATACACTTGCTCCCCCGTTGGTTGCCCCGAACTTGGCATGATCAATGCTTCCGTTGCTAAATTGGCACAGTTCTACGGCATTCCCAGCTGGGTCGCAGGCGGGTAGGCAGACTCCAAACTCCCCGATGCTCAGGCAGCCCATGAAAAAACCATTACCGCGATGCTTCCGGCTTTGGCAGGTGCCAACGTCATTTATGGTCTCGGTATGTTGGAATTGGGTATCACCTTCGACTTTGCTCAGCTCGTGATGGATAACGAAATCGCGCAGATGATCAAACATGTTGTCAATGGTATCGAAGTAAACGATTACACCATGGCAGTTGATGTCATCAAGGAAGTTGGCATCGGCGGCGAATTTGTAACCAACATGCATACCTTCGACAACTTCCGTAAAGTCCAGTCCGATCCTAAGATTTTCGACCGCAGAATGCGCGAAAGCTGGGAAGCAATGGGCAGCAAAGATGCTCTTGAAAGAGCCAGAGAAGAAGCAAAATATATCCTCGAAAATCATAAACCGGATCCACTCCCCGCAGGTACCGAAAAGATGCTCGAAGATATGGTTGCAGAAGGCGAAGAAGAACTCGGCCTCAGATAACCAATATTTTAAACCTATGGCTTTTTTACACCACGCCGGCAAATATGCCGGCGTGGTGCAGCCTGACGAAAAAGGGTCGCAAAAGCGGCCCTTTTTTGATATAATAATATCAGTAAATGGAGTTTTTTGATGTGCGCCGGAGTCTTGCTGTCTTATGTTTATTTCTTCTTCTTTTTGGGTAGTGGCAGTTTTGGTTCCATTGCTGCAATCAACTGCGCCAGGAAGGTTTTGTTTTCCAGTTGATCAACCAGTATCATTGGCTTTGCGCCTTCATAGGGAAATTCCATTGGCGCTTCCGGCAGCATTTCTGTGGCTGCCGGAATATTTTTTACTAAAAAACGGTCATCGTAGATTCCGCCGAAAACTTTGCCGTGGGTGTAGAGGATGTATTCTCCCATCATTTTGCGAAAGGTGATTTCCTCGGCTTCGGAAAGCTGATCCAATATGAAGTCTAAATATTCTTTGCTTGATGCCATGATATGCTCCTTTAAAATGTTGTTTGGTTTATTCTATCACAATGGGGGTGGCAATGCAATTTTTACTTTTGCAGTATTGCTAAAAATAGCATGTTGTTCTGTTTGTAAATCGGGCGTTACAAAAATATTTTTCTGTCCTTTTCTGATGTAAAATGGCCTGAGGTGCGCCTAAGCAAAAACAGTGAAATTTAATAAAAAATTAATAAAAAAACCCCTGCTATCCCCTATTGACATTCGTTGTCGGCAAGCGTAAAATATTGTCAGAAACTATCGAAAACGGCGATAGAAAAAAACAGGGAAATGAGCAATCCCCGCCGTGATTTGGCATTCCAAAATGAATACGATCATAGGAATGGATGAAAATGAAAAAATGAGAAGACAGCACAGTAATCGGGAGCGTTTTGATCAGGAAAGAAGGATGTATCAGGAGATCCGCGAGGAAGAAACTTTTGAAAGGGAATCTCAACCACAGCGCCCCGGATCGAAAAAGAAAAACACAAAACAGAAGCCAATCCAAAGAACCGGGATCATCTGCGCTATTGCGATCACCGCGGTTCTTTTTGTCACCATTGGTATTTCTATTCTGTGCAGTGAGCCGACAAGTACAAAAACGGAAAATAAAACAGAGCCTAAAGCTGCGGCGGCAGCTCCCAAGGATGTTTTTGAGGATTCTGCCTTTGTAGGAAATTCTTATGTAATCACTTTGAAAACTTATCAGATCCCGAAAAACGCCGCGTTTTTTACAAAGGTGGGCATGAATGTCAGCGAAGCCCTCACTTATCAGAATGATGCGGGACAGAATCTGAACGAGTTTATTAAGGAAAAAACGTATCGCCGCATTTTCCTTGTCTTTGGTGAAAACGAATTGGGTTGGAACGGAGCTTCGGTTTTTGTTGAGGAATATGCCAAAATCATTGATGATATCCGCAAGGTCTCGCCGAAAACCAAGCTTTATATTATGAGCATTTTGCCGGTGTCTGCCGAGGTTGATGCGAAGAATGAAGAGCAAACCAATAATACTCGTATTCGGGAATTCAATGAGTATTTACGGCTCCTGGCAGCGGAAAAGGATGTAACCTATGTACCGCCTACGGCGGCTCTTTTTGACAACAACCTGATGCTTTTGGACAAGGCTTCTACCGACGGTGTCCATTTGAATAACGAATACTGCAAACTTTGGGTCGAAGACCTGCGATCTCTTTTGGAGGGGAAAACAAAATGAAAATGAAAAAAACACTGCTGCCTTTGTTCCTTGCCCTTGTGGCCTTTGTTTTTGCCGGTTGCGGCGGAGAAAAATTGAACATTTCTCTGGCCGATGCCGGAAACCAGCTGCTTCAACAACAGCAATTTACCGATCAGCTTACCGAGCTGGCTTCGGAAGATGCCTGTACTCTTTATGGCATTGAAAACGATGATATTGTAGATGCCATTGCCTATGTGAGCAGCGGTGCTACTGCCGAGGAAATATCTCTTTGGCAGGCGAAGGACAGCAAGAGTCTGAAAAAAATCACTGATGCCATTGAAGCACGTATGGCAAGTCAAAAGGATGCTTATGCCTCCTATAAACCGGAAGAGGTTCCGAAACTGGAGAATTATATTCTGAAAACTGCCGGAGATTATGCAGTGCTCTGCGTGACCGATGATACCGATGCTGCCGAAAGTATTTTGGCTGATTTAGGGTTTTAAGCAGAGGTTTATTCCATGGTCTTTTCCAGTTTGATTTTTCTTTTCTTTTACCTGCCGTTGGTATTGCTACTGTATTTTGTCCTCCCGTCAAAATACCGCAACGGCTTTTTATTTTTCGCAAATTTGATATTTTATGCCTGGGGTGAGCCGGTTTTTGTGGTGGTGATGATCGTTGCGATTATTATTAACTACTTTTTTGGGCTGGGGATCGAGAAACATCCCTCCAAAGCAAAGATTCTCTTGGTGATTGGCATTGTCATAGACCTCAGTTTGCTGTTTTTCTTTAAATATGCCGCCTTTTTCAGAGAAATCGCCGTAGCGCTTACCGGTTTGCCTCTGGGAAATTTCCCGGAGATTGCTTTGCCCATCGGCATTTCCTTTTATACCTTTCAGTCCCTGTCTTATCTGGTGGATATTTATCGTCGGGATATCGCGGCGGAAAAAAGCTTTATCTGTTTCGGCACATACCTGGCCTTTTTTCCTCAGTTGATCGCCGGGCCCATTGTCCGTTATGATGAGATGTCCGCCGATCTTCATCGACGTAGGGTGATCAAAAGTCAGTTTAGCGAGGGGATCAGCCTTTTTTTGATCGGCTTGGGCAAAAAGGTGTGTATTGCCAACGAAATGGGGGTGTTGTGGGAGCAGCTTCGTCCTTTGGCGGCGACGGAGGGGCTTCTTGCAGCTCATGTAGGCATTATTGCCTTTGCTTTGCAGATTTATTTTGACTTTAGCGGTTATTCCGATATGGCTCGGGGGCTGGGAAAAATGTTTGGTTTCTCACTGCCGGTGAACTTTAACTATCCTTACCACGCCGAAAGCCTTACGGATTTTTGGAGGCGGTGGCACATGACGCTTACCCGTTGGTTTCGGGATTATGTGTATATCCCCTGCGGCGGGAATCGCAAAGGAACGATGCGCACCGTTTTAAATCTTTTTTTTGTATGGAGCCTTACCGGTCTTTGGCATGGTGCTGACTACAATTTTATTCTTTGGGGAATTTACTGGTTTGCATTGCTCTGCGGTGAGAAATTTCTTTGGCAGGGATTGTTGAAAAAGGTGCCTAAAGTGATACGCAGCATCTATAGCTGGGTGTTCATTCTCATCGGTTGGGTGCTGTTCAGTTTAAGCAGCATGGGCGAGATCGGAACATATCTGACTGCAATGTTTACTTTGAAAAACGGTTTTTTGCACGGAGACAGTGTTACCTATATCCTATCTTATCTGCCGTTGTTGTTGATTGCCCTGTTTGCGGCGATGCCTTACGGCAAGCAGCTTTGGCAGAAACTTTCGGCGCAGCGTTATGCGTCGATCCTTGAATTTTTGGGCTTGACTCTGATCTTTCTTTTTGCGGTAGCCTCTTTGACCAATCAGAGCTATAATCCCTTCCTTTATTTCCGTTTTTGAGGAGCAGTTTGATGACAAAAAAAACTTCTTTGGATCAAATTAAAATCGTGGTATTTTGTGGCGCGCTGGCTCTTTTCCTGCTGTTGTTTCTGGTGTTGCCGAAAAGCAGCTATTCACAAACGGAGCGCCGCTATCTCAGTGAAAAGCCTCATTTTACCGTAACAAGGCTTTTGGATGGGAGCTATACGGAAGATTGGGAAGCTTATATTGCTGACCATTTCCCGGGCAGGACAGCGTTTGTGGGAATGTATCGTTCCACTCAGGTTGCTTTGGGAAACAGTGGCGGCAGCGGTGTTTACGTTGGCAGTGACGGATGTCTTTTTGCTCTCCCCAATCGTGATGAAACGCGGTTGCAGAGTAATATTGCGGCGATAAAATCTTTTGCAACGACGACACCGGCACAGGTTACGGTAATGGTGGTGCCTTCTGCCGGTGCCATTCTCAGCGAGAAACTGCCGAAGAATCATTTGAGCTATCACGACAGCGAGGAATTGGAGGCTATGGCAGAAGCCTTATCGCCTTCGGTCTCTCGAGTAGATCTATATCAACGGTTTAGGGACTCGGAGAAAAAGGATTCTTTGTATTTTAAGACAGATCACCATTGGACTTCCGATGGCGCTTATTTAGCCTACACCGCTTACTGTGAAGAAAAGGGCCTTTCCCCCCGGCAAAGCTCTACCTTTATCAAAAAGGATTATAAGGGCTTTTACGGAACTCTCTATGCCAAAAGTGGCAGTTGGAATACGCCGGCGGACACTCTTACCCTTTGGGAACCGAAGGATAGCGTTTCCGTAGAGATCCACGATGATTCTACCGGAAAAACAAAGACCTATGATTCCTTCTTTTTCCCGACGGCTTTCACCGGACCGGATCCCTATAATATCTACTTTGACGGCAACCATAGTCTTGTTCATATCCATAATGAAAAAGCCGAAGGCAAGCTGCTGGTAATCAAAGATTCCTATGCCAATGCCTTCGTACCTTTTCTGGCCCACCATTACGGGGATATTTACATGGTGGATCTTCGTTATTATCGTCAAAACACTGTTTCTGCTTTTCTTGCGGAAAACGATATTTCCGATGTGCTGTTTCTTTACAGCCTGAATCAGCTGGAAACCGATACCAATTTCCTTTGGCTGAAATGAGATTATTCCTGCAAAAATCGGAATACGATGGAGTTGAATTCTTCAGGATTTTTATTTGCAATAAAGTGATCTCCTTTGATAAAGCAAAGCTTACTTTGGGGAATGCTGTGGTGGATTTGCTCCGTATGCTGCTTGGAGATCATATCCTTTGTTCCTGCCAAAACCAGAACCGGCATCTTCAGAGCGTTTAGCTCCGAGGGATCAAAGTTTGGCTCGTTTACCATCAATCCCAGCATTTCCGCATTTGCTTTTGCCTTTGGAGAACGGCGGGCAAAGGCCTGCGCGATTCGATAGCCGATTTCAATAGGAATTTGAACCTGACGTTTTACGCCGCGGGGATGAAGATTTGCGCCGTTTAAGATCAGCTTGTTTACAAGCTCCGGATGGTTTAGGGCAAAGGTTAGTGCGATGTTGCCGCCATCGGAAAAGCCTAGGATATTTCCTTTGGTTATTTCTAATTGACCAAATAATTCGTATAGATCATCGGCAAATTGTCGGATGGTAAAGGGTGCTGTTCCCCGGGGAGAGCTGCCATGACCTCTGGTATCGACGGCAATGACACGGTAATATTGGCAGAAGAACTTGATCTGATGCTGAAAATAGTGGTGGTCTTCGCCGTTTCCGTGCAGTAAGAAAAGGGGTTCACCCCGGCCTTGTTCGGTATAAGAAAGTTTGATATCCATGGTTTTTTTCCGTAATATTTAATCCTTTAAAAGTTTATCTAATAGTGAGTTTCGGTTATTTATAAATAGTTCTGTGACTTGGTAGCTATCCGTTTCCTCATATTGGCACAAATGTATCCGGCCCTTATCAAAGCAGTAGATATCTGCCTCCGGCATTCCCAGTAAAATAGGGGAGTGGGTTACTATGAAAAATTGCGATCCCTCTTTGGCACATCGGTAGATTTCTATCAGCAAAGTAAGCTGTCTTTGAGGAGATAACGCTGCTTCCGGTTCATCAAAGAAATATAGGCTGTCTGCCTGCAAATTGTCTTGTGCCAATGCCAAAAAGCTTTCGCCATGGGATATTTCATGATATCCTGCTGAGGGGATCTTTACTATCTCTGCATATATTTCCTCCTGGGTTGCAACGTTATAGAAGCTTTCGGCTCTTAGGAAATAGCCCCATTTTTCTCTTCGGCATCCCTTGGAAATTTTTATGGCCTGGTGCAATTCCGAGTGGGTAGCCCGTGTAGAAAAAGCATAATTTTTGGTTCCGCCTTCGGGATTGAATCCCTTCGCTACGGCAAGGGCCTCTAATAGCGTAGATTTTCCACTTCCGTTTTCGCCTACAAAAAAAGTGATGGGCTTATAAAAATCAAGTTTTTCGACACCTCTAAGGGCTTCGATGTGCTTTAAATAGCTGCTATTTGCGATTTTATCCCATTCAAACCATACGCTTTTTATAAATGGATCGTTCATTGGTTTTCCCTTCCCTTGAAAATAAATGAAGCCTGCGGTTTCTGTATTCATTTTATCATAAGGCTGCAGGTACCGCTTTTTGAATTTAACTATATGATTATGCAATCCTATGATTTTCTTTATCTTAATGAGCATTATGGTTGTAATATGCAGTTCGGCGGTGATGATCAATGGAGCAATATGTTGGCCGGAACGGACCTTATTCGCAGAAAAACCGGGAAAGATGCTTATGCTATGACCATTAGGATGGATTTATTGTGATGCTGCGGATTACATCTTAACGATTTTTTTCACCGTATTCGCGGTCCTTATCGTTAGCTTTGAACGAATATTTGCCTTTGCGGTTTTCGGCCACCAGTTTGTTTTTTGGTAGTCTTTGCGGTTAAAGGACCAAAATATAGCTTCTTTGTATTCCTGGATTCTTTCTAAGCCTTCTTTTGGTTCTCCGATTTCGTGATAGACGTCTTGGAACGTGGCCGGGGGTATCATGAAGATCAAGTTGTCATAAATCTCTTTGTTATCATCTCCCCACCAGTGGGGTGCATGGTGTAAAATGTCCTTCAATTCTTCTTGTGAGATAACAAAAACAGGTATATGAAGCAGAAAGCGTTCTTTGATCATTGCCTCGATTTGGCTTGTAAGCCGGATTGTATCGGTTTCTCCTCCTGAAAAAATCACGTTGCCGCTGTTTAAATAGGTCTTGACCTCGGCATAACCAATTTCTTCAAAGCCTTGCTTTATTTCTGCCATCGGGACTTTGTTCTTTCCGCTGATATTGATTCCTCGCAATAGGGCAATATATCGTTTCATAGGTTTAGTACCTCAAGGATTTTTATTTTATTGAAGATTTAAAATCCGTTTTATTTCTTCTAGATTTTCTGCAAAATAGATTCCCTCTTGCCGCTCTTTTGAGGAAAGCCCTTTTTCGATCATGTGGTTCAGGAGGGATTGCAATGGATCATAGAAGCCGTTTAAATTATAGAGAATACAGGGCGCATTCAAGTGCTTTAAAGACACTTTGGACATGATTTCTGTGATTTCCTCTAATGTTCCCGTGCCTCCGGGGAAAGCGATAAAAGCATCGCCCAGCTCGATCATTTTATTTTTGCGCTCGGACATGTCTTGGGTTACGATCAGTTTGGTTAAGCCATCGTGTTGAAGTTCGCTTTCGATGAAGAACTGCGGCTCAACACCGGTCACTTCACCGCCGGCATCCAAAACGCTGTCGGCGATGACTCCCATCAAACCCGATTTCGAACCACCGTAGACCAGAGCATTTCCGCTGGTTCCGATCCATGCTCCCAATTCCTGAACTGCTTTTCGTAAGCACGGGTCATTTCCTTCATTTGCGCCGAGATAGACGGTAATATTCATTTTTATCGCACCTCTTTTGTGGTTAATTCGTTTAAAAGTCCTTGGCAGCCCTCTAGTACATCCCGCCAGGTTGCCTCGAAGTCTCCGGTGTACCATGGGTCTGCTACATTGCCTGGATGGGCGGTGTGGTCCATCAGGAGAGACATTTTATCGGCGTAGTCA
>CAKUYE010000022.1 GCA_934702375.1 uncultured Bacillota bacterium
GAAGGTCGAATATTCCGGTTTTTCATTGTCCTCGCCCAGCCGAATCTTTCCGTAACGGCTTAAGGCCAAATATAACAAAAATGCAATAAAAAACGAAACGATTACAATATACAGCCAACCGAAATCTCGGGTAAAAACCGAAAGAATCCCGGAAAAGACAGCGCCGACTTGAGCCGGAGAGATCACGGTCCAGAGAATAAACAATAAGCAAATCCCTGCACCACCCCAAAATACCGGTCGATCAATCCTTTGACCGCGATTCGTTTCTTTCATAAAAAATACCCCTTTCCTCTATGTAGTTAAATAGATTTTCCCTTTTGTCCCTTTTTTTATTTTGGCGAAAAAGCGGCAGCAAAATGCATACCGCTTTTTCCTTAAGCTGTGCCAAGAAGAGATCTAAGGAACACAGCTTGCCATATTCGATTTTTAACAATTTCAGGGACTTGACAATCGTCAAAAATCGTTACAATCCTTCTGCAAATCGTTTTAAAATGGAGAGAAACGTATTTGCTTCGGAACAGTGCGATATTACATCAATTCAGCAGTTCTCTTGTCGATGAATGCGCAGAGTTCTTTGTCCAGAGCTTCATCGATTTCCGGAGCAACGTAATCTTTGAGGAGCTGCTGCCATTTTTCATTGGCAACTTCTGCCACGGTTTTGCGGCCTTTGCTATCCCAATCCTGCCAGTTGCCACGGTCGGAAACATAAACGTCACGCTGTTCTTCGCGGCACATGGAGAAGGTGGAAGGCTGATAGAGGAAGTGTCCGCCGGGGCCGACCTGTTTGATGTCGTCCATGAGGAATTTTTCTTCGGAGAAGTCATAGCCTTTGAGGAATTTGCGAACAAGACCGGAGATTTCATCGTCGATGATGAATTTTTCGTAGGAGAAGGAGGTGTAGTACTGGAGAATACCGGCAGCATGGAGTACATAGTTGATACCGGAGGAAGCTGCGGCAAGCAAGGTCAGCATGGATTCGTAACCGGCCTGGGCATCAACGATTTTGGCGTCGCAGAGGCCGCCGCCACCACGGGTGGGAACACCGTAGAATCTGCCCATCTGAGCGGTAGCTGCGGTGTAAAGAGCGGTTTCCGCAGAACCGATGGAGAGGGACATTGCTCTCATATCGCAAGCGCCGGAGGTGGAGCCCATAACAACGGGAGTACCGGGGTTGATGATCTGAGCAAGGCAGGTGCCGGCAAGAATTTCAGCCATCTGCAAGGACAGGGAAGCAGCCATGGCAACCGGGCCGGTGGAACCGCTCATGACCAAAGAGGAGATCAGGCAGCACTGGCCTGCTTCGGCATAGGTCATCAAAGCGCCAAGCATTCTTTCATCGTATTTGAGGGGGGTGATGGAGTTAATCAAGGTGATCAAAGCAGGGTTTTTCTTAAGGTTTTCTTTGCCGCCGAAGATCATGGAAGCCATTTCCACGGAATCGGTAGCGCCGACAACACCGTAAGCACTGCCATTGAAGGGTTTATCGGAATATTTGATGTGGCTGTAAAGCTGTTTGATGGGGCGGAGTTCTGCGGCAACATCGTTGGGTTCGCAAACGTTACCACCGGTATGGTCGATGTTTTCGCTCATATGGGTCAGTTTTACGATGTTATCGTAGTCTTCCATGGTGGAATCACGACGGTCGCCTTTGAGGTCATAGATGAAAGGAGCGCCGTAAGCAGGAGTGAGAATCAAATCGGTAAGGTTGCATTTTACGGTCTTTTTGGGATCTCTGGCGCTGAGGGTGAATTCCGAGGGGCATTTTTTTACGAGTTCTTCCACAACTTCGGGTTTGAAGTATACACGGTCGCCTTCTACACGGAAACCGGCTTCTTTGAAAACGTTCAAAGCGGGTTCGTATTCAAATACGCAGCCGACTTCTTCCAGGATCTGCAGGGAATGTGCATGGACCTTCAATACTTCTTCTTGGGTTAAAACATCAAATTTACGAATCATTTTAAATCTCCTTTTTTACTTATTACTTTTTTCAACCGGCAGACGAGGATGTCCTCCGCCTGTCCGAGGGTTTGATATCAGTTCTTTTCTTTTTTGCCGAAAAGTTGAAATTCCGGGTCAAATTCCTGTTTCAGGGCCTTATAGATGGCAATACACATGAAAATCATGACGAAGAGATAAGGAAAGGCCGCAACGATGGAAACCGTTTGCAGAATACTGAGAATCGCGGTACCGCCGACGATAACGCAAATGGCGGTAACGGCACCCTGAGCGATCCCCCAACCTGCACGCAATTTTTTGCCGGGATCCATGTTACCATTGGAGGTAAGCATGGAAAGGACGAAGGTTGCGGAGTTGGCGGCGCCAAGGAAGCAGAATACGATCAACAGAAGAGCCAAGGGTGCGGTGATACGGAATAAAGGCAGCTGCTCCAAAAGGGCAAAGAGACCGGTGGTGTAATCGCTGCCGACTGCCGCCTGAATGGCGCCGTTGGTCAAAGCATCAATATTGAAGGCTGCTCCGCCGTAGATCGCCAACCAGATGAAACCGAAACCGGCGGGAAGAAGCATAACCGCAAAGAGGTATTGACGAATCGAGCGGCCTTTGGATACACGGGCAACGAACTGACCGCAGAAAGGAGCCCATGCGATCCACCATGCCCAGTAGAATACGGTCCAACTCTGTACAAAATCGGCGTTTTCCATCCACAAGCTCTTTTGAATCAAATTTCCAAGGTAGCCGCCGAGGGTGGTTGTGAAAATATCACAGATAAACACGGCACCGCCGAAGAGGAAGATAAAGATCATGAATCCGATGGAGATCCAAATCTTGATATCCGCAACGAGCTGCATACCTTTTTGAAGACCGGAAACGGTGGCAACGGTGAAGAGAACCGTGATAACGGCAATGACGAGGACCGTAAGAAAAGCAGTATTTTCAATGCCGTATACATAGCCGAGCCCGCCGACGATTTGGGCGGCACCAAGACCGAGCGAAGTGGCTACGCCAAAGATAGTGGCGATTACGGCAAGGATATCGACGGCTTTTCCCAGGGGACCGTGAACGCGCTCACCGATAAGAGGCTCCAGTGCGGAGCTTACAAGGAAAGGCTTGTCCTTACGGAAGGCGAAGTAACCAAGACCCAAGCCGCCAACGGCGTAAATCACCCAGGGGTGAAGCCCCCAGTGGAAAAACATTGTTTCCATGGATTCATACATTGCCGCCGCAGTGCAAGGCTCTGCCCCGGGAGGCGACATGAAATCCATGATCGGCTCGGCAACGGACCAGAACACCAAGCCGATACCCATCCCACCGCCGAAGAGCATGGTGAACCATTTGAAGTTGGAGTATTCCGGCACATCGTCATCCTTACCGAGCTTAATCTTCCCGAATTTGCTGATACCGATCGCAACGGCAAAAAGCAAAAGCAGGAATACCGTGAGCAGATAGAGCCAGCCGAACTTTTGGGTCAGAAAGGCAAAGAGCCAATCGGCACCGGCTTTTAGCGTGTCGGGAACCAAAGCACCGAAGATGACGAAGGCAGCAACAATAATGATGGAAACGATCATAACCGATTTGCTGCTTTTGGCATTTTCATTCAATTCCATAAAAGTGACCTCCTAATTGTTTTGTTCTTGTTTCTTATGCCCTTATATATTGCAAGTGCCGTGCCAAAATCAAATAATCTCTCAGAAAATTTCCAAAAACTCGAAAATCACCTGCTAAAAGCAGCAAAGAAAATAAAATCGAGAAATTAGGGAAATTGGAAGCTCCTGTCAGAAAAACAAAAAATTCACCAAATTGATGCAAAAAGCAAAAATTAGGTGAATTTTCACATACTCTGTATTTTCAGTTGATCTTATATTTCTTCATCCGGTAAACCAATGTCTGCCGGGAAAGACCAAGATCCCTCGCCGCCTTGCTGACATTGCCGCCGCTGCGGCGCAAAGCCTCAATGATGCGCTCCTGCTCTTCCTTTTGGATATCGCCGAGAACGCTCTTTTCCGGCAGGTCGATCTCTCTGCGGCGGCGCTTCTTTTTCGGAGCGGAAACATCCTCGATATTCTGAAATTCCTGATAAAAGGAACCTTTGCTGCCCTCTTCGGCATCCTTCCACAAATAAAAGGGCAGATGCTGCTTTTTAATGGTGGTTTCCTTTTCCCCCACCAGATTCATGGCGCACTCAATGCAGTAACGAAGCTGACGGACATTGCCGGGCCAGGTATAGTTCAGGAAAAAGGTGGTAATTTCATCCTCCATGCTGAGAACGTTTTTATGATATTTATCATTGTATTTGGCAATGAAATGATGAGCCAGAAGAAAGATATCGCTTTTTCGCTCCACCAGCGGGGGAATCAGGATATTGACCACCGCCAAACGGTAAAAGAGATCCTGACGCATTTCCTTTTTGGCGAAAACATCCTGAGGATAGGAATTGCAGCTGCTGATGATGCGGACATCAATGGGGATCTGTTCCTTGCCGCCAAGGGGCTGGACCTCCCGTTCTTCCAGCACGCGCAGGAGCTTGGCCTGGGAGGTTAAGGGCATGGAATTGACCTCATCGAGGAACAAGGTGCCGCCGTGGGCTTCTTCAAAGAGACCTTTGCGGTCGATGGCGCCGGTATAGGCCCCTTTTACCGTACCGAAAAGAACGCTTTCGATGAGGGATTCGGGGATCGCCGCACAGTTAATGGCCATAAAAGGTTTATCCCGCCGAGGACTGGCCGAATGGATGCTCTGGGCAAAAAGCTCCTTCCCGCTGCCGGTAAGACCGGTGAGCATCACCGAGGAATCCCCCTGAGCAGCATTGAGTGCCAGCTGCTTACAGCGTTTCATGGATTCGTGGTCACCGATGATCTGGTCGAAGGTGTAGTACTTGGTCTGATCTCCCGGATTTGCTTCGGAACCGGACTCCATATGAAAAAGGTGTTTTTGGAGCTGAATATTGCGGTCGATGGTTCGCTTTAAGTGGGTCACATCATTCTGAATGGAAAAGGACCCCCAGAAGCCATCCTCCAGCTGCACAGGAAAGGTGTTGCAGATCTGATAGACCTCCTGACCGTTGATATAATAACGGAAAAAGTGCTCCTTCAGCGGTTCGTGGCTGCAGACAACCCGAAGCAATGGGCTTTCGGTGGCATCCAGTCCGTAGGTTTCCATGACGGTCTTGCCCCGGACATCTTCAAAAACAAAACCGTCCAGCCGCTCCGCCGCTTTATTCATAAAAAGAATCACACCGCGGTTATCGACAAAATAAACGGCGTCGGCAAGGTTGTTGAAGATATTCTTCATCGTGGAATTTTTTTCAAAAAAATCGCGTTCCATAGCTGCTCCCGTTAAATCAAAATTTACATAGTCGCCGCAAAGCACTACCTATTTATTTTATTATACCAAGGCAAAATCCAATACGCAAGCAAAAGAAACGGCTCCGGAAAAAGTAAAAAGGACATTGCCGATACTCGACAATGTCCCAAAGAGGGTTAAGGGTATTCCTAGTTCATAACCTTTGCAATAGCAGCCTTATCAAATTCCAAAAGGGAATTCTCCTTTCCGGAGAGAATCACGGTCTTTTCCGAAATTTGCCGAACCTCCCCGTAAAAACCGCCGGCAGTCATAACCCGGCTGCCAAGCTTTAGAGACTCCGCCATTTGCTTTTGAGCCTTTTTTCGTTTTCTTTGAGGATGGATCAACAGTAAATAAACGATAGCAACAAGACAGATGAGATAGAGAATCAGAATCATTTTTTCTCCTTTCAGGGGTTGGGAAATTCACTGCGGATCGATTTCAGCAACGCTGCGGCGATGAGCAAACATACAAAGAGCAACGGGAAGCCAATCGAAATGGAAACCGATTGCACTGCGGAAAGTCCGCCGACATAGAGCAAAATTGCCGCAATCACCCCTTCGCAAATGCCCCAGAGGATCTTTATCGATCCCGGAGGGTTTTGGATCCCATGAGTCGTTATAGAAGCACAAACAAAGGTAGAAGAATCCGCCGAAGTGATAAAGAACACCATCACAAGGAACATGGCAAGAACAGACGTCACCATGGATAGCGGTAAATGATCCAGCATGGCAAAAAGTGCATAGGATACATTTTCGTTTAATGCTGCCGCGATATCCGTAATGCCCTGCATATCCATATGAATAGCGTTACCGCCCATAACCGTCATAAAGACAAAGCACAGCAGCATCGGAAAGAGCATGGTACCAATCACGAATTCCCGAATAGTGCGGCCTCTGGAAATGCGGGCAATAAAACCGCCAACAAAGGGGCCCCAGGAAAGCCACCAGGCCCAATAAAAAACAGTCCAGGCATGAAGCCAACCATTGCTTTCCCGGAAAGGATCCGTCCAAAAGCTGGTGGAGATCAGAGAGGAAACATATTGTCCAAAAGAATCCACAAAGAAATCGACAACAAACAATGTTGATCCGGCAAAGAGCACAAAAAGAATCAAGATGGCCATTAAAAACATATTGAAATCGCTGAGAGCTTTAATACCCTTATCAATGCCGCTAACGGCAGAAGAGATAAAAAGCACCGTGGTAACGGCGATGATCCCAAACATGACGGCATTGTTATAAGGAATGCCAAAAATATAGTGAAGACCACTGTTGACCTGCATAGCGCCGAGTCCCAGGGAAGTAGCAACGCCAAATACCGTAGCAATGACCGCCAAAATATCCACAACTTTGCCCAGAATTCCTTTTGCGTTTTTTTCACCAACAATCGGTTCAATACAGGTACTGAGCAGTGCGGGCTTCCCCTTGCGGAAGCCATAATAGGCCATAGGCAAGCCAAAGATGCCGTAAATCGCCCAGGGATGAATCCCCCAGTGGGTAAAGGCTGCTTTCATGGCTGCGGTAGCCGCTTCGGTCGTGCCGCCCTCTACCAATGCAGGATTTAAATAGTGACTCAGCGGCTCTGCCGCCCCCCAAAACACCAAGCCAATGCCCATGCCGGCGGCAAAAAGCATAAAAAACCAGCTGAAGGTCGAATATTCCGGTTTTTCATTGTCCTCGCCCAGCCGAATCTTTCCGTAACGGCTTAAGGCCAAATATAACAGGAAGGCAATGAAAAACGAAACGACCACTAAATAGAGCCAGCCAAAATCACTGGTGAAGGT
Source organism: uncultured Bacillota bacterium (assembly GCA_934702375.1). Lineage (GTDB taxonomy): Bacteria > Bacillota > Dehalobacteriia > UBA7702 > UBA7702 > UBA7702. The sequence continues at coordinate 7,082 of CAKUYE010000022.1, forward strand.
CGATAAAATCGAGGAAAACACACTGCCAACGCCCTGAGGCGAAAGGATCGTCCAAATAATAAAGAGAGCACAAATAATGGCTCCGCCAAAAAAAACAGGCTTATCAATGACCGCAAATTTATTCTTCATGAATTTCACCCTTATTCTATTTCTATAATTCCGTTCGCAACCGGCTTCTTGATAATAATGGCGGCACCTTCCCGAGGAAAGGTGCCGCAAAAGAAACCGTCTTACATTTTTTCAATGGAATCAAGAAGTTCGCGGCTGATGCCCTGAGTTTCAAAGATATCCTTGATCTGAGAAAGGATGGCTTCGTCACAAGCGGGCTTGGTAGCTTCGTATTTTTCCATTAAAGCTTCGTACTGTTTTTCGATGTTCAGTTCATACTGATGGGCAGGATCCTGAACGTTGCCGCGGGAGCAAAGTTTGGGAGCGAGGGGTTCGGTATGGCAGAACTGGAAGGTGTGATCCTTGGTGAGATATTCACCGTCATGACCGACCTGATCGATGAGTTCCAGAGGAATGGTTTCATCGTTGATTTCAAATTCACGGAGGAATCTCTTAACGTAACGAATGACTTCAAAGTCAGAAATAACCTTTTCGTAAGAGGTGTAGGAATATCCATCGAGAATACCGGCAGCATGAATAATGAAGTTGATCTTATTCTGCCAGCAGGAAAGAAGGGTCATATAGGATTCGATGCCGGCCTGGGTATCGACGATTTTGGAGTCGGTAAGAGCACCGCCGCCACGGCAGGGCAGACTGTAGTATTTAGCCATAAGAGCAAGATAGCGATAGCAGAGAGCACCTTCGGGAGAACCGATAGCGATCTGCCCGGTTTTCATATCCGCAGTAGTGGACTGAGAACCCATAAGTACGGGAGTACCGGGGCGAACCATCTGAGCCAAAGCGATGGTAGCAAGGGCTTCCGCCGTGCTCATAGCAATGGTACCTGCCAAAGTTACGGGAGAAGTGGAACCGGCCATATCGCAGGGAGCGATAACGATGGGCTGACCGGCTTCGGCAAATTTGATCAGAACATCGGTCATCATGATGTCAAGCTGTAAGGGAGTATTAGCATTGACGATGGTGATAAGATGGGGATGCTTAATCAATTCTTCTTTGCCGCCATAAGCAACTTCCGCTGCTTTCAGCATGGCATCCATGTATTCTTCCTTACCGGCAACGCAGAACATGGCTTTGTCGGAATGGGTGTAGGTGGCATAGAACATGGAAAGGCAGGAGGAAGGAATGGGAACATCGAAGGGCTGAACCATTAAGCCGCCGTCGATTTTGAAATCTTCGTTGGCATGGAACATTTTTGCATAGTTGACATAGTCCTGAATGGTAGCCTGACGTTTCACACCGTTTTTATCGGCAATGTGAGCGCAGCCGTAAAGCGGTACAGGGTTCACTTCATCTCCGCCGATGGTCATATTGTACTTGGGATTTCTGGCATAGAGGGTAAAGCAGGAGGGAGCCTTTCTTACCCAGTACATCAGCTGTTCTTCGGTGAAATAAGCCACGTTGCCTTCCATACGGATATCGTGGGCTTTGAGAATTTCCACGGCTTTGGGGTTGTGGTATTTCATACCGGTTTTTGCCAACATTGCGACGGCTGCTTCATGAATTTTTTGTAATCTTTCGCGCATTTTAAATTTCTCCTTTAATAAAACTTCTTATTTTTAATATCAAATCGTTTTTATTCTACTGCCGCATTGCTCTTTCTTTTTTTCTTTTTCGGTTCTTCGGCCTGAGCGGCTTCCTCTGCCCGAAGGGCTTCCCGTTCTTCATCGGAAAGGGTCAAATCATAGCGGCTTCTCTGGCGCATGCTTTTAATATAAGCTCCGGCCCAGATCAACTGCACCAGCAAAATCGGCAAGCCGCAAACGACGGAGGCAGTTTGCAAGGCGCCAAGACCGCCGCTGATGAGCAGAACAAAGGCAACGGCACCCATGAGAATTCCCCAAAATACCTTGATACCGGCGGGAGAAGACTTCACTTCATCATCGCCAAGATATTCCGGTTTGATGGACATATCCGCCAGAGTCAGCGTCATGGATTCGGAAAGCGTAAGCAAAGAGAAGATGATTGCCAGGAAAACAAGAGCATATAATACGGGAGTCAAGGGAAGATTATCTACATAGGCAAAGAGTGCAACAGAGCTGCCCCATTCGCTGATAGCATCATAGATGGCGGCACCATTCATCTGGAAGTTAATGGCAGAGCTGCCAAAAATGCCAAACCAGGCAATGGCAAAGATCGTAGGAGCGACCAGGTTGACCAATACGAACTGACGAATGGTGCGGCCTTTTGCCAGCTTGATCAGGAATAAACCAACGATGGGTGCAAAGGACAACCACCATGCCCAGTAGAAAATGGACCAACCGCTAACCCAACCGGTAGCTTTTACCGGTTCCAGGTAGAAGGATTCGGGAATAATGAAAGCAAGATACTGACCAATCGCACTGGTGGTGTTGTTGAGAATAAACATGGTTCCGCCGAAGATAAATGCCCAGATCATCAGTGCGAAATAGATGTACATATTGGCGTTGCTGACATGGGTGATGGCTTTATGCAGACCGGAGCAGGAAGCGCCGATGGTGCAGATCACAAGAACGCCGATAAAGAAGATGGCAAGAAAAGCATCGCTGAAGTTCGTACCGAAAACGTAATTTACACCGACGCCAAACTGAGAAACACCGAAACCAAGAGAAGTACCCATACCGCCAAGAATGGCAAAGATACAGAGGGCGCTGACAACCTTTCCCCAGATTCCTTCACATTTATCCCCAAGAAGAGGATAGAGGGTGGAGGTAAGGCTGAAACGGCGTTTGCCGTTCATGATAATGAAAGCGCAGCAGAGACCGGCGGCAGTGTAAATACCGTAGGGATGCAACCCCCAATGGAGGAAATTGAACTTCAATGCGCCTTCGGCAGCATCGGCACTGCCTGCTTCCCAACCGGTGAAGCCCGGAGGCGACATCAGATTACTCAAAGGTTCGGCAACCCCCCAGTAAACAATACCAATGGCGATCCCGGAGGTCAAAGCAATGGCAAACCAGGTAAAGAAGGGCATATCCGGCTTGGCATCTTTACCGCCCAAACGGATATTGCCATATTTACTGAAGCCGGCCCAAAAACAAAAGGCAACCAGAAGTGTAGCGCCAAGGGCATAAAACCAACTGAAATACTTTGTACAAAAAGCCAGTGCCGCACTGGCACCATTACTGAAAGCATCGGGAGCAACGATACCAACCACAGTAAAGATCAACAGAATAATTGCCGGAGGTAAAAAGATCGGATAATCGATCTTTTTCAAAACAGAAACTTTTTCTTTTTCCATAACGTATTCCCCTTAATAATTAATAAAATCATTGGAGCATATACCAAAGATATCTTGATAACTTTTATTCCGGAACAAAATATCCCTAATTTTCAGGTATTTTCACGGATTATATGCTGATTTTTTGACATACAGTCCATATGAAGCGGGATATAAATGCATTTAAGGTTATCTTGATAACTTTAAGGTCAAAAAAATATAAATCTCACGAAATATATTTAAAGAGAACGCTGCCGAAATCGGCTCAGCGATCCAAAGATTGCGCCTTATCCAAAAGATGCAGGCGATAGTTTTTACGCAGAATATCTACAAATTCCTTCGTTGCTTTTTTTGCCACACCGGGTTCCCGATAGGTCTCCCGATATGCCATAAGCATGCCGCGGAAGATGTAAACATCCATCCGACTCAACAGGTCGGCGCTTTCAAAGCCGAGCATTCCCGCATCAACGGCACGCTTCAGCATAAGAAAATCACGTTCCCGTAGATTGTTACTTTGAATGATCATCTTGAAATACCCGGATAATTTTGTCAAATCCTCCGGAAATTCGGAATAGTATTCCATGACAATCTCCTGTATATTCGAGGTTTCTTTCCCAAAAAACAAATTTTCAAAGATCGGAATATTCAAAAAGGAATAGTAGGCGAAGCTCTCCCACATCAGCAGATTCATTTCCAGATAATCGGACTCCAACTGAGAGAGGAAGGCGATATCTTCGGAGTATTGACTCAAGTAACGCAGAGATGCCAAAGATAGCAAATGATCGGCGTCCTTAAAATGCTTATACAAAGCAGCACTGCTGCACCCTACTTTTTCGGCAACCTTACGGATCGTAAAGCCCTCCATACCATTTTCACAGAGGATGTCATAGGTCGCTTCGATATAATCCCTTTTGAGATTTTTTTGTTTCGTTTTTTTGGTAATCATGATTACCTGCCCTCATAATATTACATTTTTCTTGTTCTGTCAATAGGTTTTTTCAAAAAAAATCCTTTTTTATTTTATCAAACTTTTCCTTCCCTCTCAAGGGAAAATACTTGACATTTATGATATTTGCCACAATAAATCGCAAAAAACCTGCATAATGCGGGTAGACAAAGAGCTTTCATAAAAAACTCTCCCCTTCCGTCAGCGAAAAGGGAGAGATAAACATTGCTTACTTTTTTTCACAGCAGGATGCTCAGAAAGATCATAACGGCTCCGGCGACCTCTTTGAGGGACATCAGCTCTCCGAAAAAGAGGAATGCCAAAACGGCGCAGAATACCGGTTCCAGAGAGTATAGAAAGCCGATGCGCTCCGGTGTGACCTTTTTCTGGGCAACGGTTTGGGCGATATAGCCATAGGCACTGGAAATAAAAGCCAGACCAAGGATGCCGATCCAGCCCATGGTATCCATGGAAAACCGCATTTCCCCGAGGATCACGGCGGCAATCAGGCCATAAAGTGATGTAAATCCCAACTGCCAAACGCTGATCACCAAAGAACGGCAATCCTTTGCCAAAGCCCGGTTGGTAATGATGATCTGCACCGCATAGGAGCCGGCCCCGGCAAGGCAAAGCCAGGCACCGCCCTCAATGGTAAAGCCGGTGGTAACGGACATCAAAGCCACGCCGCCCAGAGCCAGAGCCACGGAAAGAAGCACCTTTTTCTCCGGGAATTTCCGTTGCAAAATGCCATTGAGGATAGGCACCATGGCAACGGTGGTTCCGGCAAGAAAACCGGCGGTAGAAGCATCGGTGGTCTTTAACCCGTAATTGTAGAACATGGAAAGGGCAAAGACCGCCACCGCCAAAAGAGCGCTGTATTTGACCTCAGTCTTATTGGGCCACACTTTTTTGCGAAGGATCAAAAGCAAAAAGGGAAAAGCAATGCCAAAGCGCAGCATCACAATTTGGGAAGGAGTGAGACACCCCAAACCCCACTTCATAAAAATATAGGAGAAACCCCAGGCACAGGCAGCACTGGCCATCAAAAGGTCGCTTTTATTCAACCGCGCTTCCTTCTTTTCCATAATAAACTCCTTGAGACCTCCCGTTGGGAGGTGTGAAATCCCGCCTTTGGCGAGGTGAAATCCGCCTGCGGCGGGTGAAATCTCCCTCCGGGAGGTGAAATCTCTCCTTCGGTGAGGTTGTGGAAGCATTGCTCCGCAATGCAAAAATGGCTTCGCCTTGAGGAGAAGCTGGCGGCGTTAGCCGACTGATGAGGTGTCGCGAGGGGTGCATCTGTATTTTATGCGATTTGTTTCTGCGGCGCAGCATCTTTCATATATGCAATATTTTTCGCCGCAGATACATTACCAAACAAAGCCTTTTTCACCCGTCACGCCACCTCATCCGACGGTTAACCTTAGAAAATGCCGCAGGCATTTTCAAGGATAACCTAGTGCCCTTCGGAGCCAATGCCGAAGGCATTTGCCCGAAAAGGCCGAGCGCTTCGCGCCCACCTTCCCCTCAAGGGGAAGGCATGCGCAGCAGGCACTTTTATAAGAATCCTACACTTTTTCGCGACGGCATAACGCTTATCGCGAAGCATCGCAAAAGTTTCTGCGACGCACAACATCGCGGTAAAACATCCCTCCGGGTGGGATAAACGGTTTTAATCGGGTAAAAGATTCCGGCAGCGGGAGCAAAGTATACAAGAGGTATCTGCAGCCTCCCGGTGGCGGGAGATTTTGCCCGATTACAACCGTTTAGCGCGCCCGCAACAAAACCTCACGCCGATGCACCCAGCTAAAAGACACTAGAGCAAAACCATCACCGGGAAGGGATACGATACGTACAGGGCATCCCCACTACACACTTCCCGCAGGTATTCGACCCCACCAACGCTTTGGACGCATCCTCCAGCTGATAGGACGGTTTTTCGCAATAGCCCACATGGACGGCGGCATTTTCATCACAGAGGCCGTTGCACTTGTTACGATCGTAGGCGTACTTTCCATCCTCGGCGGTGAGAGCAACGGCAGGGCAGTGTTTCACGCACTTGCCGCAGGAGCCGTTTCGTTTATACAGGCAGTATTCCATTTCGGGCATGGGGTCCCACTCTACATCCAGCGCCGTCACAACGGTGCTGACCCTGCCGCAACAGCCGGCTTCGGTAATGAGCATGTTGTTGATGCCAAAGGTGCCCATGCCGCAATAGTAGGCCAAATGACGCTGAGACCATTTGCTTAACAGCAGCTTATCGTCGTAGCTGCCGGATTCCGGGGAGATTGCCGCCATAATGCCCTGCTCTTGAAGGTATTTGATCAGAGCGAGGTTAATCTCCAAAATGGTGGCATTTGTTTTTTCATAGGCCTTGGCCCATTCCACCGAGGAAAGGCGGCCGGCCTTATTGGTATCGCCGATCTCCTTGCGGAAGGGCAGAAAATAGGCAACAATGGTTTTGGCTTCGGGCAGCACTTCCCAGGGCAGGTCGTGTTCGGGATGAACAATCTCCCGCAGCTTTGCCAATTCCGGACGGCGGGCATCGCCAAAATACACCAGAGGTTCCCGCCAGATATGAGGGTTGATGCCCCCTTCATCGGCTTTTTTTGCATAGTTTTTGATAAATTCCGTTACCTTTTCTCTCATCTCATATTCCCCGCTTATCTTTTTTATCATTTTATTTTCTGTATAACGTTTCCAACAATGCTTTTTCACAATAGGGCTCTTTCCGGCGAGGACAATCTTCACGCTGGCAATAAATGCAGTCGGTGGAGAGTTCCTTCATCTGGTAGCAAATGCCGGATACGGTTTTCAGCGGCGTCATCAGGAAGTGCGGCTTCAAAGACACGCCGATTTCCGCTGCAGCGTCACCGTAAAGGGCAAAAAGCTTTTTCTGTTCATGAATGGTCCAGCCGGATAAAGAGCCCGGGTTAGAGATTCCTACTACATAGCCTTCGGGGAGCAAATTTACCACCCGGCCTTTGACAACAAACTCCATCTGTTTTTGATAAAAATCCATAATGGCGTCAAAGGCGAATTTTTCCGACATATCCGTCAGAGCATCCCCGTAGGCTTCCAATTCCAAACCGCAGGTACAAAGATAGGGATATACCTTTGGCACATTCCGAAGCCGGCTTGCCAAAAGCTCGCTGCACAGCGGAATGCCATCGACCACTGCAATTTCCTCGGTGACCTTTTCCACGGTACATTCCATAAAAAGGGCCTTCGGTTCGGCTATATTTTTTGTTCTCTCAAGGAGATCCCGAATCGTTGCGGCAAAGCGATGCTCCGGCGGCATACCGAGACGTTTCAGAACATCGGTTTCGTCAAAGGGGATCATCTCACCTTGAAGAATCGTTAACTTCACGGTAGCATTCCTCCTCTGTACTGAGGTAATTTACATTTCATCTTCGCCTTTGGCAGCAAGGAAAGCCTTCATGGAAAAGGCGGCCTTGCGGTTGGGGCAGTTCTTTTTCTGGCAGAGGGCGCAATCGTGGGTCACCTCACTGCTGCCAAAGCGAATCCCGGCAACACTTTTTACCGGAAACATCAGGCAGCTCTCGTTCAACCGAATCCCGGCTTTTACGGCATTTTCACCAAAAAGCCCAAAGAGGGGTTTTTGCTCCCGAATATGCCAACCGATCAGAGAACCGGGGTTGGAAGCGGAAGCAACCTGCCCCTCGGGGAGCAGATCTTCCACGGCGCCGGCCACAACGGCATCGATCTGACGGCGGTAAAACTCCATCACGGCATCAAAGGCAAACTTTTCCACCATATCGGTGAGGGACTCGGCATAATCTGCCAGCTCATTGCTGCAAGTCGAAGCATAGGGATAGACGGTGGTAAGCCCCTTCAGTTTTTTGCAGAGGATGGGGCTGTGAAAGGTATAACCTTCCACCGTAACGGTGCTGCCGGTGTTGGCTTCCAAGGCACATTCCATAAAAAACCCTTTGGGCTTGGCAATTTGATCGGTTCGTTCCAGCAAAGCGGCAATGCTTTCGCCAAAAGCATGATCTTCCGGCATATGCAGGCTTTTCAATACGTCTTTTTCATCAAAGGCTCTTTCATACTGATCGAAAAAATGAACTTTCATCTGATATACCTCCTTTTACACTTTAATCTGCCCAGGCAGGCAGACCTACGGCAATGACGTCGATACGGGACTCAATAAAAAGCTTCAGGTTATCACTGTAAGTATCGGTAACCCGGGCATCCTCCCGTTCCACCAGAATCTGATATTCCGGAATTCCCTGCTCTATCATATTATCCCGAAGGTGGGCTTTGCCATCTTCAATGGCAGTTTCTACAGCGGTTTCAATAAGGGCCTCAAAGCTGGGCGGCGCTTCGATATCCTCCACCTCCGGCGGGTGAATTTCGGATTTGCCCCAGGGGGCAAAAATCGTGAGATATTCTCCATAGTGGTTTTGCACCAGCAGAGAATAGATGGTCATGACTTCACCGGCGGCGGCACCGACGGCATTGGCTACTTCGTGACGATAGGAGATCAAAGGCTCTACGCCGAATTTTCTTCCGGCCTGGGGGAGCCAGGCATGGATCGGCGCACCGATGCCTACCACCGGCATATTGATACGGAAGGAAACATCCAGCATATCGTTGCTTTCTCTGTCAATAGCCTGTTGGAAGTAATATTCTGCCAGTTTTTCCTCTGCCGCCATTTTATGGCCGCCCCGTTCCAGAACGCAGGTCCAGAGACAGCGGCACATTTTTTCATCCACAAGGCCAAGGCACATATCGTAAAATTCTTCTTCACCGTAGCCATAGGGTGCCGCCATCAACAGCGCTGCCGCCTGAGCAGCTTCCGCATCACCGATAGTATAAAGCCCTTTGGCACAGAGAACATCACTGGGGGTAAAGCCCACCAAACCGAGAATACCATAGGAAATCAACCGATCCACATAGAAGAAGCTGGGATTGACATCGATCATTTTTCCCAGAGTGACAACGGTGTGAGGGCCATCGGCCAGAGCATCGATGAGTTTTTTCTGTACCTCGGTAAGATCCATGGTTTCGTCGGGCTGATGAAGGAGAATCAGGCCATCGGCCTGTCCAAACCGTGCCATGCCGACAAAGCGACCGTGACGGCGAAGCAATTCCTCTTTGTAGTAAGGATATTCCAGGCTCACCATAGAAATGGGGCGGCTGCGCTGGGGGCCTACGCTCCATTTGCCGGTATCGTAATTCCGGGAAATATAGCTATCGCCGCCAAGACCGAAGGTGTAGGCATTCACCGCCGAAACTCGGGTCCGCCAGCCGCCGACATTGGCCCCTTCTTTGGTCAGCAAAGGCTTGCCGTTGCTGAGAACCGCCACGTCGGTGGTGGTGCCGCCCATATCCACAATAAGGCCGTCGGTGACATCGTTGAGATAGGTCGCGCCGATGATACTGGCCGCCGGCCCGGAAAGTATCGTTTCGATGGGACGTTCCAGGGCGATTTTTTCATTCATCAGGCTGCCATCCCCTTTTACAATCATCAGGGGAGCTTCGATGCCCCGTTCCTTCATGGCTTCCTTCACCGCCTGCATCAGCTCGGCGATGACGGAAATCAGCTTGCCGTTGAGTACGGCGGTGTTGGTGCGTTCCTCCACCCCCAGGGTACCGGTAAGCTCATGAGCCATAATCACCGGCACCGAAAGGTGCTCCCGAACGATGGCCGCAGCCCGTTCCTCATGGGAAGGATTGCGGACACTGAAAATCCCGGAAACGGCAACGGCATCCACCTTCCCTGCAAAATCCTTTACGGCCGCAAGAACGGCTTCTTCGGAAAGAGGCTCACTTTCGTGGCCGGAAAGATCAATGGCCCCGGGGATCAGCTCCAGCTGACAAGGGGGCAGCTCATGCTCGGGGGTGTGGCCCAAAAGCAACAACCCCACACGGCAGCCGTGGTTTTCCACAATGGCATTGGTGGCCAAAGTGGTGGAAAGCGCAACGTAATCGATTTCCGAAAGCTTATCGTATTCCAGCTTTTGGATGACCCCGCGAATCCCTTCAATAAGGTTTTCGTGGGTGGTGAGGGATTTTGCCGAAGTAATGATCTGTTTGGTTTCCCTTTCTAAAATCACACCATCGGTGTAAGTACCGCCGGTATCAATACCAAGAATCGTAGTCATAATGAAATACTCCTTCCATCTGTTGCCTTTATATAACGCAAGACCCGTGCCAAAAAGGAGAAAATCCCAATAAAAAAACAGAACCCTATTTATGCAGGCAATTTGCAAAGGATTCCGTGAACTTTCTTTCGCAGGCAAAAAATCAGCAAAGTAAAATAATGCAGCAAAATAATGAAAAATAATGCAAATGTAGAATTTTAACTAAAAAGTAGAGAATGACTCTTCGTGGGAAAGTGAAATCCCGGCCCGGGGAAAAATGAAATACCCCTTCGGGGCATGAAATACCTCCCGCTGGTCGGCATTATGGAAGCATTGCTCCGCAATGCAGTCCAAATATGGCTTCGCCTCGAGGAGAAGCTGGCGGCGCAGCTGAGGGATGAGGTGTCGCGATGAGTGAAACTTTATTTTATGTAAATAGTAATTGCGGCGTAGCACATATCATATCACTTTTACGCCGCAGAAACTTTACCTAACAAAGTAAATTTCACCCGTAACGCCACCTCATCCGACGGTTAACCTTAGGAAATGCCGCAGGCATTTTCAAGGATAACCTAGTGCCCTTCGGAGCCAATGCCGAAGGCATTTGCCCGAAAAGGCCGAGCGCTTCGCGCCCACCTTCCCCTCAAGGGGAAGGCATTCTAGCAGGCACTTTGCATCAAGAATATATTAATTTGCAGCATAAGCACCACGTAACTTTTCCGGTGAGGGTGCGATAAACGTGCTGAACTCGGTAAAACTCGCCGGGCGGCGGCAATGGGCTATACTAAGACGTATGCCCATTGTCGGCGATCGGCGATTTTGCAGCATAAGCACAGCGTAACTTATCCAAAGAGGGGGCGATCAATGGCTTAGATTCGGTAAAACTTCTTCGGCAGCAAGGCATAAGTACATCATAACTCAACCGGAAGAGGATGGGATAAACGTGCTGAATCCCGTAAAAGCTTTGTTGAATCGCTGGAGGTGTACTCCTTGTACCCGGAAGCGGTTCAGCAAAGATTTTGCGGGATTCTGTGCGTTTAGCACGTCCGAAAAGTACCTATTTGAGGTGGTATTTTTTTGCTCGGTATACAAACGCCTGCCGATTCATCCCCATCGCCCGGGCGGCCTTGGCCATATTTCCCCGGGCTTCCTTTAGAGCGGCGATCATTTCTTCCCGTTCGGCGGCGCGAATTTCCGCCAGCACCGTTGTGGGGGATGCTTCCTCGGATTCGGGAACCGGGGGCTGCGGTTTTTCCGTTTCTTTTTTTATTGGCTCCGGTGCGGGGGGCAGCTCCGGTGCTGCCGGCGGCAGGTCGGCGGGCTCCGGGTCTCCCAGCATGGCATCGAAAAGATAGGGAGGCAAGGCGCTGAAGCTGATCCACTGACCGTCCTCGGTGAAGTTCATTGCCGATTCGATGCTGTGGCGGAGCTGGCGAACGTTGCCGGTCCAGGGATAGCTGACGAAGAAGGACATGACATCATCGGCAACACCGAGAACATTTTTACCGAAGCGGCGGTTGTACTCGGCGATAAAGTAGTTGACCAGCAAGGGGATATCCTCCCGGCGCTCGGAGAGAGAAGGGATGCGGATATAGACCACCGAAAGGCGATAGAACAGGTCCTCTCGGAGAGCGCCCCGGTCAATGGCATTTTGGGGCAGCTCATTGCAGCTGCTGATCAGCCGCACATCAATGGGGCGGCCTTTGGCTTCCCCCAGCTTATAGACGGTGCGTTCCTCCAGAACACGAAGGAGTTTGGCCTGGGAAGCCGGGGGCATGGAGTTCATTTCATCGAGAAACACCGTGCCGCCCTCGGCTTGAAGCAGAAGTCCTTCCCTTTCCACGGCACCGGTATAGACTCCCTTGGCCGTGCCGAAGAGAATCCCTTCCAAAAGATCCTCGGGAATGGCGGCGCAGTTCAGAGCCAGAAAGGGACCGTTGCGGCGAGGGCTGTTTTCGTGGATGGCCCGGGCAAAAACCTCTTTGCCGCTGCCGGTCGCCCCCACCAGCATCACCGAGGAATCGGTATCCGCTGCTTGAAGCGCCATACGGCGGCAGGCGGAAAAGGCCGGGCTTTCCCCCACCAGAGAGCGGAGACTGTAAACACCGGCAGAGCTGCGGCGGTGGCGGGTCATTTCCTTTTGGAGGGTAATGTTTTCCTCCACGATTTCCCGCATTTCCGTAAGGTCATGCTGCACCGAAAAGGCACCGATCACGGTACCATTGACAAGGATGGGCTTTGCCACACAGGATTGCACCACTTCCCTGCCCCGAATCCAGTAGGAATAACGAGGCATCCGCACTTCTTTGCCGCTTTTCAGTGCCTGCATAAAGGGGCTGACGCTTTTATCTACGGTATAGACCTCATCAAAGGGACGGCCGTATACCGCATCGCGGTGGATGCCATCCACCTTTTCCGCCGCCTTATTCATAAACAAAAGCCGGGCTTCGCCATCGCAAAGATAGACGGGATCCCGCATTTCGTCTAAAATATCACGATATATTGCCACCAGGGTTTTCATATCTGTGGGGAAATCCATAGCCCGCCTCCGTCTTATTCATTATTCCTATGATAGCAACCTTTTTTCCATCTGTCAAATCATAAAAAATGCCGCGGGAGAGAATCACTCTACCGCAGCAAGAAATAAATATAAGAAATGAAAGGAACATAAACGCAAAGAGATGAGAAGCGCCTCTATGCGTAAAACAGCATCAAAGGAAGGGATAATTTTAAGGCAACACCGGCCAAAGACCGGAATCTGCACTCCTCCGAGAGGAGCCGTTACTCCGCAGCAGCTTCCGGTTCCGCAGCGGCTTTTTTCTTAAAGGCGGATACGAACATCGTAACAGAGGTATAAATCAGCACCACGACGATGATCCAGGTCAGGATATAGATGGGCAAAGCCTTTACCATAAAGGCGGCGAGAAGGACACCGACCGTCCCGGCCACCTGGCCGATGAGCGCAACCTTGATATCGTAGGTGTTATCCTTTAAGAACTGGAAACCGGCGGTGGGCATCAATAAGGTATAAGAGCTGAACAAAATGGGGAAGGCCGCCCGGGGACTCATACCAAAGGTGTAGCAAACGGCCATCATGGGAGCGTAAGCCCCGATACCGCAGGCGGTACAAATACCGAGAAGGAAGAAGAGCACCGCAGAGATGATAAGCTTGACGCCGGAAAGGCCGATCGCTTCACCGCCGGCAGGCCATACGCCGATCTGTCGCAAAACCATAATGCCGGCAACGACGAGCAGACCGAAGCCGAATACCAGCTGGATCGTTTTTTCCGGCAGCTTGCCGACGATGCGGGCACCGATGTTGGAGCCGACGGCGCAGCAAAGCACCAGCGTCAGCAAGGTAATCGGGTCGACCTTTACAATGGCAATAAAGATCAGCGCTTCACAGCATTGGGGGATCAGGGAGGCAACATTTAATGTACCGGGGATAAATCTGTCCGGCACAATCTTAAATATTTTCCAAAGAGCCGTTTGGGGAGCATAAGCACCTATACCAAGGGTATCAAAAAACATGGTCACTCCCTGAACAAGGAAAATCAAGACAGGATTCGCTTTGGAAACACGTTCCTTATTCGCCTTGGCGTTGCGGATAAGAAAAACGGAGAATATTGCAGCCAATGCCACAGCCACAGATTGAAGACCGCGAATAATAATTGTACCCATTGTTTTTCTCCTTTTATCACTTTTGTGCCGGGCGACAACGGTCTTTTTTCGCCGCCCGGCAACGGTCTATATGGATATCAAAGGCTTATACGAGAAGATCGAGAGCTTTTTCAACAGCCTCGGCGGCATCTTCGCCGTAGGCGTCGGCGCCGATGCGTTTTGCAAAGCGTTCGGTAACGGGGGCACCGCCGATAAGGGTCTTAAACTGCTCCTTGATACCGCGTTTTTTGAGGATTTCCTCAAGCTTTTTACATTCACCCATAGTCGTGGTGAGCAAAGCGGAGGTGCCGATGAGGTCGGCATTGAGCTCCACGGCTTTATCCACAATGGTCTCGGCGGGAACATCGCGGCCGAGATCCACCACTTCGATGCCTTGAGTCTTGATAAGGGAGGCAACGATACCTTTCCCGATATCATGGACATCGCCTTCGACGGTAGCGAGAACCATGACGCCGCGTTTGGCAACGGATTTTCCGGATTTAGCAACGTGCTCGTTCACGACCTCGGATACGGCTTTCATCGCATCGGCGGCAAGCATCAGCTCGGGCAGGAACATGCGACCCTTGCCGAACCGATCGCCGACTTCACGGATCCCGGCGGAGAAACCGTCGGAAAGTAATTCAACGGGATCAACACCGTCGGCAATGGCATCATTCATTACCGCTTTGGCTTTTTCCGCATCACAAACAACCATAGAATCAATTGCGGCTTTTACGTATTCTTCTTTCATCATTATTTTTCTCTCCTATCTTTTCTTTTTTTTCCCGCCTTTAAATCATGCCTACTTTTTTCTTGAAGTTGCTAACGCTGGGGATCTCGATCTCGAGGATTTTTTCGATATTAAATTTTGCTTCCATTCCGGTGCTTGCGCCTTTTCTGTCGAGAACGGTGCAAATATCAAGAGATTCCCTGATCTCTTTCATTGCAAAGGAGTCGGACAGATCAAATACGCTGCAATGGAGCTTATCGGCAACATATTTCTTGGCATCCTTCAGTTTCATTCCGTGCATGACCATACGAGCCACCAGATCTCCGGCAGTCCGGATTCCGCCCATGCCCGAAGCGAGCTCATGAACGGCAGCCATACCGTAAGCATCACCATGGCCAATCTACAAACCGTCGGCGCCGCCGATTTCCAAAAGTGCTTTAGAAGCCCTGGAGGTGGCATCCGTCGGTGATGTATTGGTAAGGGGCACACCACCGACACCCATACCGGCATCGACAACAACGGGGATATCCGCTGCGGCAACACAGGCTTTGGTGAAGGTAAGAGCCCGAGCCATATTCCAGGCAAAGCTCTGGGAGCTGTTGGTATTGACGACGCAGCCAAAAATATCCACACCGGCTTTTTCGGCCATTTTGACCTGATGATGAGGATAAAGACCGGCAATGCGCTGACCTTCAAATTCCAACTGCCCGTGCATACCAAGGTTAAATTCACCGGCCATGCCGAATTCAATGCCGATATTGGGGAATTTGGCCTTCAATTCCTTTGCGGCCAGCAAAGCGGCAAGAACATCGGCATCTCCGGAGGCACCGACAGTATCAAACTGGATACCGCAGGCACCGGCTTCTGCCATTTGACCGGTGATAAAAACCATATCCCGAACGGCGTGCTCCACCGCCTCCTCCTGAGCGGCACGGGCTTCGTCAATGCGCCCTAAGGGAAGTAATTCGGACCAGTTGTCGATGGGGCCGTCGGGCTTGGTGTATTGGCCGAGGTTGGGCATTGCGCCGTAGAAAATCGGCATAACACAATTGTTCTGGGCCAGCTCCATGGTCATGGCTTCTTCGGCAATAAAGTTCTTGATACTTTTGTAGCTGTAATCGGTGGTGCAAAGTTCCATCGTGTCGGAGCAAAGCACTCTTTCGTGGAGCATCAGGGTCTGAAGGCGATCCACAGGAACCCCGGCACGAACCGGCAGCTTAAGGGTACCGGCGTCGAAGGTCATGATCCCCTCCCTGCCCCGTTCCACACTGACATTTTTCTGGGGCATCGTCAAAATTTCCACCAAATGATCAATCTCTTCTTCGGTGAGCTCCGGGATCTCTCCGCGTTCCCCGGCGTCAGCAGTGCCGTCCTCGATATCGTAACGGATATCCTCCAAGGACATCATTTCACCGGAGCCGTCACCCATACGGGTAAAAAATTCACTCATTGATCTTTCCTCCTTTTTTCTGTTTTATCTTTTTATAATGCAAGAACCGTGCCAAAAAAAAAACAAATCCAACAAAAAAGGCTCTGAATAGGGTTTTTGTAAAGAAGAGAAAAAGAACATCAAAAATCCCGATGCGTATACGCATCGGAATGCTCTGTAAAGATTTTCTATTTCAGAAAAAAATTCAAAACTTCGTGTTATCAGTTCGATGCGTTGACGCATCGCAATTTGATGCGTCAACGCATCACTCTCGGTTTTGACATATAAGAGCCGTGATAAGGCCGGGCTTTAAGGCTTCCGCTCCTTAAATTTATTTAACATTCGCACAACGGTGCTCTGGTTGACCCCCAACGTCTCCGCGGCCTTACGAGTAGAGCCAAAGCGATCCATGGCCGTAGTGACCAAAATACGGTCCAACTCTTCTCTGGCCTCCATCAGAGGCAGGATCTCGGTACAAATGATCCGATTGGAAAGAATCGGCTTACCCAAAACCTCCCGGAGCAGTCCTTCCCCAATGACATCTTCCTCGGCGGATACGGCAAACCGCTCCACCACGTGCATCAGCTCCCGGACATTTCCGGGCCAATCGTACTGTACAAGGCCTTGGAGTACCTCCTCGGCAAAGCGCTTGTGAAAGTGATATTGATGATTGAATTTTTGCAAAAAGAGTTTTGCCAGAGGTTGGATATCTTCCTTCCGCTCCCGAAGAGGCGGCAGATGAATCGGCATAACATTCAGGCGGTAGTAGAGGTCTTTACGAAATTCGCCCTGTTCCACCATTTCCTTAAGATTCCGATTGGTGACAGCAACAACCCGGACATCAATGGGGATCTTTTTCACGCCGCCAAGGCGCTGAATTTTGCGGTCCTGTAAAAATTCAAGCAGCTTCACCTGGAGAAGCAAAGGCATTTCTCCGATTTCATCAAGGAAAATCGTTCCTTTATTGCCGGCTTCGATAACGCCGATTTTGCCTTCCTTCAAAGCGCCGCTAAAGGCCCCGGGCATATAGCCGAAAAGCTCCGACTCCAACAGCTCCGAGGGAATCAGACCGCAGTTCACCTTCATCAGGGGGGAACCGCTGCGATTGCTGAGGCTGTGGATCAGATTGGCAACGACTTCCTTTCCGGCGCCGGTTTCCCCATCCACCAGCACCGTAACATCGGTGGGAGCGATACGCATAATGGTTTTGCGAACCTCCTTCATAGCGGGACTTTCAAAGACATAGTTTTTCTGACTGATGACCCGCTGGCGCAGAGCCACCAATTCCTTTTTGCTGTCATCCAGCTCCCGGGCAATGGATTCATTTTCCTGCACCAGCTCGTTGATGGCATTGATATCCTTGGAGGTACACAAAACGTATTCCAGCCGCTTTCCGCCATCGGCATCTCCGGTATAGAGAGGAATAGCGGTAGAGATAATGTAGCGGCCGGAAGCCACTTCCACAATCTTTTCCACCTTTTCATCCTTGGCAATCACCTCTAAGGTGATACTTTCGGAAAAGATCCCCCTCTTTTGCAGCTCCTGAACATTGCGGCCGATACAATCGTCCCGACCGACACCACAGATCTTTTCGCTTTGAGGATTCATATAGAGGACCTTGCCGTTGCGGTCGGTCACAAAAATCTCTTCTTCGATATCGTTGAAGATCTTATCATAAAACGCCCAACGAAATCGGGCAAGAGTGATATCGGCAAGAAGCTCCGTATTCTCCAGGACAAAACCGGGAAGCCCCCGATCATCCAAAACAAGGACGATTTGATATCTTTTCAGGATCGAAATCACATCAAAAACCGATTCCCGACCGAAAAGGACCGCCACATCGGAGAGCGGCTCCACCTCCGTAAGGAGAGCTTTTGTCTTTTGATGCTCAAGAAAGTACGTCATTAACGCCATTTTGCTGTAAAGCCGACAGCCCTCTTTTTTTACGGCGATATAATCCACCGTTTTCCCCACAATATCCTCCCGGGTGATGGGCTGCTGTTCGTCCCATAACATGAGATTGTCGTTTTTCCATTGTAGCAGCTGCATATACAGACGCCCTCCGTAATATTTAAGAAAAAGAGCCTCTCAAAAGAAGCTCTTTTTACAATATCCTTTTAGTTGCTTTCCTCATCGGCGGCATCGTCTGCGGCCTCGGCTCCGTCGGCATCATTACCGTTGTCGCTTTCCTCGGCAGCGTCATCCTCGGTCTTTTTGGCATCGGTTTTGTTGTTGCCGTAGTTGATGACGACATCGGCTTTTTCTTTGTATTCATCCATGTAGGTATTGAAGGCTTCCTGCTGTTTTTCGGCAAGGAGATCCTTGCGGATGGATTTAATGAGCTTGTCGTAGTCGTGATCCTTATCCTGAATCCCGGTGCAAAGAATGATATGGTAGCCATAGGTACTCTTAACCGGTTCTTCGGTATACTGACCTTTTTCCGTAAGGGCGAAGGAAGCTGTGGTAAATTCTTCCACATAGGAGCTGTCGGCCCGGGTAAAGGAGCCATCCAGAGCACCGCCGTTGGCAGCGGAGGCGGTGTCATCGGAGTTTTCCTTGGCCAGTTCGGCAAAGTCGGCACCGTCATCCAGCTGAGCGATGAGGTCCTTGGCTTTGGCTTCTGCGGCGGCCCATTCTTCATCGGTATAGATCGTACTGCCGTTTTCATCGGTTTCCGCAGTTCTGCCATCGGCAACCTCCGGTGTAACCAGAATATGAGATACGGTACGGTTGTCGTAATTTTCCGGAGCTTCGTTGTAGGCCTTTACCGCGGCTTTTTTGGAGACCTTAATACCCTGCTCCTCACCGAGGTATTCCCCGAGTTTTTCCGAATAGAGCTGTACGCCGAGGATATCTTTGAGCATGTCTTCACCAAGGCCGTACTGGGTCTTAATGGTAGAGATCGCCTGGGTGTAGCCGCTCTTATCCGTTACGCCGAGGGCGGAGTAGATATACTCGGTCAGCTCATCGTCGCTGGGAGCACAGCCGACTTCTTCGGCGGCCTGTTTTACTTCTTCCATATAAACAAGGCTTTCAATGGCCTGGGTTTTGAGCATTTCGCCCATATCCGAGGTCATATTAAAACCACTGCTGAGACCATACATCGACATCGTGTAATTCACATATTCACGATAGGCATCTTGAGAAATTTTCTCGCCGTTGACCGTTGCCACAGGATCTGCGCCGCAGGCGGCAAAGGCAAAGACAGCTGCCACACTCAAAAGCAGCGCCATAAATTTCTTTTTCATAACGTTATCATTTCCACCTTTCAGATTGTTTGCACACTGATTTTATTATATCCGATTTTCAAAAGAATTTCAATATCTGTCCCATATTTTTCACAGTTATTTCCAATTTTCCGAATGATATTGGATATCCGCTGCGGCCTTGCGCTCCTCCATGTAAGAGGAAAGCAAAGCGTTACCCTTTTCCGCTTCCTTTTGCTCGGAGATATAGGCAAGGACGCCGTCCATATCCTCGGGAGAGATAACGTCCCGACAATAAAGGATCTCATAGCCTTTTTCCGTTTTCAGCGGCGTTTTGCTGTAGCTTCCCGATGTTTTCAGGGCAAAGGCCGCCATCCGAAAATCTTCGGTATAGCCCTCGCCGTTGCGGTAGATCACATCGTCGATGATCCCGCCGTTGTTGGCGGTGGCATCGTCATCGGAATATTTCAGCGCCAGCAGCGAAAAAGTCTCGCCGTTATCCAGCTCGGCGATAATCTTATCCGCCCGCTCTTTGGCGGCAGCCCATTCCTCTTCGGTATAGACGGTGTTGCCATCCCCATCAGCAGAGAGGGTGCGGTCATCGGCGGCATAGGGAGCTACGAGGATATGCGAGACCACCCGAAAATCGTAAAGACCGGGGTTCTCATCATAAATTCCTTGGGCTTCCTCCTCACTGACGGCAATCGGCGTATCCTCGGCCAGCACCTCTATGATCCGCTTTTCCAGCAGGCGGCAGCGATACTGATAATAAAAGAAATCATCATCGAGGCCATAGGTATCCATCAACTCCGCCGCCGCATCTGTCGAGCCATAGTCTTCCGCCAGCTGTTCTTGATAATAGGCATCCGCATCCGCCTCGGCAGGAACACAGTGCAGTTCTTCGGCAGCCTGTTGGAGCAGGGTGTCGTAAACCAGCTGTTCCGCTACGACTTCCTTCATTTCCGATTCCAGGGTTTCGCCGTTGGCATCGTAAATTTTACCGAGGTTATCCCAATAGGAATCGAAGGCGGATTTTGTAATCGCCTCACCGTTGACCTCGGCAACATTCTTTTCTCCGCAGCCGCAAAGAGCCGCAGTGCAAAAGAAAAGCAAAGAAAGGATCAAAAAAAGATGCTTCCGTATTTTCATAAACGATCTCCTGTTTCTTCATACAAAATAAATGCGATCTGTTACTCCGAGGGCGTCGGTTCTTCGGGGGCTTTTTTCTGTGTCCGCTTTACCAGGAAGGTCATGACCTTCAAGGTAAACATCAGAGCTTTTACCGGCGAAAGCTTTCCGGTACGCACCGTAATTCCCAAATGTTCCCCCATGGCAAAGGCAAAGTAACGGCCAAATTCCTTAAACAGCGCCGCAACGGCATCGCCATCCACATCGTTGACCCCTTCAAAGGTCAGTACGAATTCATTCTTTTTCTGCACTGCCGAGATCAGCCCCAGCCGCTCCGCCAGAAGCTTCAAACGGATTACAAGGAACAGATTGTAGACCGGGTCCGGAATGGAGCCGAAGCGATCCTCCAGCTCATCAAGGCATTCCTTGTACTCACTGCCATTGCGGATCTCGGAGATCTTTTTGTAGATCGCCGTTTTGATATCATTATCCCCAACGTAATCGTCGGGAAGATAAGCAGAGCACAGCACGGAAATGGACACCTCTTCCCGGGGCTTTTCCACCACCTTGCCGCTGAGCCGCCGGACTTCCTCTTCGATAAGGCGACAGTACATCTCAAAACCCACCGAGACCATATGACCGCTTTGCTCCGCACCGAGGATATTCCCGGCACCGCGGATTTCCATATCCCGCATGGCGATTTTAAAGCCGCTGCCGAGATCGGTGTAATCCCGCACCGCAGCCAATCGTTTTTGTGCCGGGGTATTCAGCAGCTTGCCCTTGGGATAAAAGAAATAGGCAAAGGCCTGACGGCGGCTGCGGCCGACACGCCCTCGAATCTGATACATCTGAGAAAGGCCAAACCGATCGGCATTGTCCAGAATCAACGTATTGACGTTGGGCAGATCCAGCCCGGATTCCACAATGGTGGTGCAAAGAAGAATATCGGCCTCCCGGCGCATGAAATCCATCATCACCTGTTCCAGCTGGGTTTCGCTCATCTGGCCGTGACCGATGAGAATTTCCGCCGTAGGCACCAGCTCTTTGAGCTTTCCGGCGACGGAATCCATATCATCGACCCGGTTATGAATGTAGTAGATCTGACCGCCCCGGTCAATCTCCCGTTCAATGGCTTCCTTGATCAGCCGCTCCTGATATTCCATGACATAGGTCTTTACCGGCTGACGAAAAGCCGGCGGCGTTTCGATGATGCTGATATCCCGCACCCCCACCAGAGACATATGGAGGGTTCGGGGAATCGGCGTTGCCGACATGGCCAAAACGTCGATATTCTGTTTCAGCTTTTTGATTTTTTCCTTATGGGTCACGCCAAAGCGCTGTTCTTCATCGATGATGAGCAGCCCCAAATCCTTGTAAAAGATCCTTTTATTAAAGAGCATATGGGTACCGATGACGACATCCACTTCTCCGGCGGCAAGGCCGTCGATAACCCGATCCGCTTCTTTTTTCGTTTTGAAGCGGCTGAGACCGCCGACCCGAACGCCAAAGCGCTCCAGCCGCTCCCGGAAGGTGCGCTCGTGCTGCTGGGCCAAAACCGTAGTAGGCACCAGCACCGCCACCTGTTTGCCATCGAGAACGGCCTTAAAGGCAGCCCGAAGGGCAACCTCGGTTTTGCCGTAGCCCACATCGCCGCAAAGGAGCCGATCCATGGGACGGCTCCGCTCCATATCGGCTTTGATATCCCGAATGGCATCGAGTTGATCCGGGGTTTCCTCATAGGGGAAGCCGGCTTCCATTTCCCGCTGCCAATCACTGTCCGGAGAAAAGGCATAGCCCTTTTGTTTTTCCCGCTCGGCATAGAGGTGAATCAGCTCTTGGGCCATCTCCCGAACGGAACCTCGGACCTTTTCCTTGGTGGCCCGCCATTCCTTGCCCCCAAGGCGGTTGACTTTTGGCTTCAGCTCGCCATTGCCGATGTACCGTTGGAGCATATCCATTTGCTCCGTGGGGATATACAGCTTATCGCTGCCCTCGTAACGGATTTGCAGATAATCCCGCTCGGTACCGCCGACGTTGAGCCGCTCCATCCCCAGATACTGGCCGATGCCGTGGGTTTCGTGAACAACGTAATCGCCAACTTTGAGATCCACAAAGGAAGCAATGGGGTTGGACTTTTTCTTTTTTCGTTTCGGCGCCGGTGCCGCTGACCGGGCAAAGCCGCCGAGATCCCGCTCGGAGATATAGTATGCCGGAATGGCATAGGCCTCCAGACTGGTTTCCAGGGGGAAATTCACCACTTCGCAGCGGGTCAGCTCCCGGGATTTTTTAATCCCCTCCATCCGTTTGCGGCCGGCTTCATCGGCGGCGCAAAGGTAGACCTCCCCTTTGGCGGTAAGCTCGGTAAGCTCCTCAAGGCGTTCCTCTACAGGACGGTAAAAGGAAAATTCCCGAAGGGCCACATTGTCCAGAACCTTGGTGCGCAACCCCGTGGGCTGCTGCAAAAAGGAAAAGGACAACAGCTTAAAGCGGTTCAACGCCGCAAAAACCTCTTCGCCCTTACGGAAATCCTCGGCATACCCCGGCAGGATCTCCCCTTCCATATACAGCTCCCGGTAGATCTCTGCCAGCTCCTGATCATCCTGGTCCAAACCCTCCCGAATACGGGCGGCTTCTTCAATGATGATCATACTTCCGGCAGGGAGATAATTTTCCAGATAGGCTTCGGGATAAAAATAGGACATCAGCTGTTCCGTAACATCGGGGAGAGTCCCCTGGGCAAGGTAGTCCAAAAGCCGCTCGGTGCGGCCGAGACAGCGCTGTTTTTTATCCCCTTTCAGCTTTTGAGCCATGGCTTCGGTTTCCAGACGAATCCGCTCAACCCCCTTTTCCTGACCGCTCAGGGGCAGGAAAAAGGCAGCGCCGGGGCAAATCACCGCGACATCGCAATCATCGAGAGAAACCTGGGTTTCCGCTTCGAAGCAGCGGATGGATTCAATTTCATCGTCAAAAAAGTCGATGCGGTAAGGATGCACCGCCGAAGGGGGAAAGACATCAACAATGCTGCCCCGCAGGCTGAAGGTGCCCCGTTCCTCGGTGAGAACATCCCGAACATAGCCCATATCCACCAGCTTGGCGGCGAAATCGGCAATATCGATCACATCGCCGCAGCGAAGGGTAAAGGAGGCATTTTTCCAGATATCCGGGGGAATCACCCGCCGGGAAAGGGTGTGCCGCGACACCACGGCGAAAAAGGGCTTTTCTGCTAAAAGCCCCTCTAATACATGGATACGATCCAATTTTTGGCTGTCATTCCCGGCCATCGACTCGTATGGCATCAGGTCTCTTGCAGGGTAAAACCCCGTTTCCTCGGAAGAGAGAAAACGGCGCACCGCATTGCGCAGCTTTTTGGCCTGCTCGTCGGTTTCCGTCACGTAGAGCACAGACCGTTGCTGTTCCTTTACCGCAGACACGGCAAAAAGCAGGCGGATTTCCTCAGTGGGGCCGCAGATTTCGTACCCGCCGAGGCTATCGCCCTGAAATACCTTATGATATTCGGGAATATATTGCCAAAGGAAATCCGGTTTTGTCATTTCTATCATATTTCCTAAAATTCCTTTGATCTTATTTTATGCAGTCAGGAGGAAGAAGATGCTTCTTTTTCCTCTACAGAGGCTTCCGCTGCCTCCGGCTCTTTTTTCTTTTTGGGCTTTGGCAGCTTAGAATAAACGTTGTAGCGATTCATCACCGCATCGCTGCCGTCGCTGAGCCACAGCTTCACGGCATCCACGGCAAGCTGCATCATCGAGGACACCTTTTCCCACTCTTCTTTTCCAAAATGGCCCAGCACGTAGTCAATGACATCATCCCCACGGCCGATACCGATTTTAAGCCGGGGGAAATCATCGCCACCCAAATGGGCAATGATGGATTTCAGGCCGTTGTGGCCGCCGCTGCTGCCTTTGGGACGAAAGCGCATCGTCCCTACGGGAAGGGAAAGATCGTCGGCAATGACGAGGATATCTTCATTTTCCACCTTATAGTACCGGGCCAGCTGACCGACACATTCTCCGCTGAGGTTCATAAAGGTTTGGGGCTTTACCACCAGCACCTTTTCTCCCTGATAGCGAAAGGTATTGTACAGGCACAACATTCCGTGAAGAGATACCTCGGTATCAAAGGCATCGGCCAGCAGATCCGCTGTAATGAACCCCACGTTATGCCGGGTCGTTTCATATTTTACGCCGGGATTTCCCAGACCAACAATGATCTTCATAGCAAGCTCCTTTTCTGTTCTCTCTGTATTTTATCATATTTTTCCGGAAATAAACATAGTAATTTTATATGCCTGATGAACAGAAAACGGACACAAAACCGGAGAAAGGACGGATTACCACATGGAGATTACTGCAAATCAACTTTTGGGATTGCCCATATACAGTCTGGAACAGGGCGAAAAGGTGGGACAGGTTCGCAGCTTTTTGCTGGACACCAAGGAAAAGGAGCTGATTGCCCTATTGGTGGCCAATAAAAAGCTCATCAAAGAGGAAAGCGTGCTCTGCCTTACCGATGTTGCCGGCCTCAGCGCCGAAGCCATTACCGTGGACAGCCCCGAAGTCCTGCGCAAGAAAAATGAATGCGCTCATTTGAAGGATCGGCTGAAAAATCCTCCGGAAATCGCCGGCCTTTCGGTCATTAAAAAGGACGGCACCTTTTTGGGCAAGGCCGAATCCTTTTACATCGACGCCGAAACCGGCGGCATCACCAAAATCGAGCTGGACAACGGCTTTTTCGGCAATATGTTTAAGGAGCGCATCTACCTCACCATGGAAGAAATCGACATCATCGGCACCGATATGATTCTGGCGAAGGACAATGCCGAGGTAAAAGAACGCAGAGAGCCTTCGACCCTCCACAACATCAAAGAAAAGGGCAAAGAAAAAAAGACGAACCTCACCGAAACCGCTGCCGGCTGCGGCGAAAAGATTATGGCCATGTCGGGGAAATTCCCCTTCCACCGCAACCATAAGGTCATCTTCCCCGAGGTGGAAACTGCCGAGGAAATTGACATCACCAAGGAAATGCAATCCGAAGAAGCAACAAAGGAATAAGGAAACCGCCCCGGGAGAAATTTTTCCCGGGGCAGTTGTATGCTGTAGTTTCAATGGGATTCCGCAGCTCCCTGTTTATTCTTTTTGATTTTACGGTTCAGCACCACCGAAGCGATGAGGCCGACAACGGCAAAGCCCAGCATGATGAGGAACACGTGCTTGTAACCGGCAGCACCGGGATAAGCATCCATCATGGCGCCGACGATGGCATTCATATAAACATCGGGGAAGAAGCCGATGACGGAAACCACACCGATGGCAGTACCCATTAAGGAACGGGGTACTTTTTGACATTCATCCAGGGTAGCAAAGTAGATGCCCCGCATGGCGAAGATCCCGGCACTGAAAAGGAGCATCAGAACGATGGCAATGATCAGCACCGAGGGAGAAGCCGGCAAAAAGGCAAAACCAGCCAGAGCCGCCACGATAATCACAAAGCAGCACGCTACCACAAAGGAAATGGAGCCCAGCTTATCGGCAACGGCACCGCCAACGGGAGCTGCCACAAATTGCAGGCAATAGGACTTGGCGATGGCAATGGCCCCGGCAGCAGTGGCAAGAAAGGCAAAAGCCAGCATTTTACGGGGAGAAAATTTATCGGCAAGATAACCCCCGGGAGCGTAAAAGATCATGGATGTTACGCCGTAAATACTGAGGGTAGCGGCAAACTGGGTATTGGTGAGACCGACGCCTTCAAAAAGAGAATCATAAAAAGTCCAACGAAGATAAGGCAAGAAGTAAATCGAAACGGCGCCTAAGGCCAACACCAAAAGGATCAAATAACGGTTTTTTTGTTTTTCCATCACAAACCTCCTGACATTAAGTCATACATACATTCAACTCAAAAGCTCACGACGCTTAAAATTAATGCAAGAAGTGTGCCAGAAAAAGATGAGGGCGTAAAAAATCCGCTTAAGGGAATAAGCGATTCTTTTTCCGTTCGCCGGTCTGCAAAGACGCTTCCCGGCAAAATTTTTTCGCTATGCCGCTTTGAGACGCGGCACTTTGGGGCCAAAGTGCCCAAAGCCCCGGGGTTTCGATTCCCCGGACCCCAAAACGACTCGGGGCTCG
>CAKUYE010000023.1 GCA_934702375.1 uncultured Bacillota bacterium
AGGAAATTGACCCCGGAGGGTTTTTTAAATGATGCAACGGCAAAACTGAATCGGGATTATGCCCGGAGAAACGGATTTTCTCCCACCGGGACTTGTCGGCGATATTTAATGTTTTTTTTGCAAAACGAATAATATGTAGGTTTTAGGGATGTTTTTGTGTGTCGATTTACTTTTGGGATTTCATATGGTATAATATAACATTGAAATTTAAAAAATGAAATACGGAGGTGGGATAATGGTCAATACCGTTGTGAACGATGCAGGGACCATTGTGATCTCGCAAACAGTTATAGCACAGCTTGCATATAAAGCGGTTTCCGAGTGTTTCGGTGTAGTTGGTATGCCGGCGCAGAACTTTACCCAGTTCTTCTTAGGTGATAATAAAGGCATCGAAGTGAAAATTAAGGAAAACGGCATCCATATTATGGTACAGATCCAGGTGATCTATGGTACGAAAATTTCTGAGATTGCCAAAAGTATTTCCGACGCAGTGTTGTATTCGGTGGAATCCTCCACCGGCTTAAAAGTGGAAAGTCTGGATATTAAGATTTCCGGCATTCGCGTTGTGGAATAAGGAGGAACCCTGTACATGAAGGAAATCGATACAATGAACGCCGGTCTGCTGATGCATTTTTTCCGTTGCGGAGAAGCACAGCTGACCGGGCATAAAGATGAAGTGAATGCTTTGAATGTTTATCCCGTTCCCGATGGGGATACCGGGACAAATATGGGGCTTACCATTAAAAGCGCTGTAAAAAATTTAAATGAGGGCATGACGGTGAAAGAGATTTGTGCCGCAATCTCCAGAGGGGCCTTGATGGGGGCTCGGGGTAATTCCGGCGTAATTCTTTCCCAGATCCTGCGGGGATTTACCACTTCGCTTCAGGGCGAAAAGGAAATTGACGGTACTGCCATTGCTCGGGCATTAAATAAAGGGGTCGAGATTGCCTATAAAAGTGTTTTAAAACCGGTGGAAGGTACGATTCTTACCGTTAGCCGCAAAGCCGCAGAAGCTGCAATGCAATGCGCAGAAAGTGAAAGCCGCCTTGATGTGGTGCTTTCCGCTGCGGTGGAAGCCGGTAAAATTGCTTTGGCACAAACACCGGAGCTTTTGCCGGTGTTGAAAGAAGCCGGTGTCGTTGATGCCGGTGGACGCGGCTTCCTTTATATCTTAGAAGGTGGTCTTGCCGCCGTAAAAGGGGAAGCCATTGAAATTAACAGTGACGAAAGCCTTGTTGTAAAAGACAAGACCGTAGCATTTTCTGCTGAATTTCAGGAAACGGATATTAAGTTCCATTATTGCACGGAATTGATGATTCACAATGCCAAGGAAGACCATGAATACGTGCGGAAGCACATTACCGAAGTGGTGGATGGCGATTCTCTGGTTTGCGTTGGGGATGAGGGGATCATTAAGGTTCATTATCACAGCAATGACCCCGGAAAAATTATCAGTTTTGCTTTGACCATTGGTGAGCTTTTTGATATCAAGGTTGAAAATATGAAGGAGCAAATGGCTCGGGAAGCTGCGGAAAAACGGGCGATGGAATATCGTGGCACCAGCGCTGCCGATATGGCTGATGACCTTGCTGCTTCGGAGGAAGCCGTAGAAGCTCCCGCAGAATCTACTGCACCTACGAAAAAGTGTGCCGTTGTGGCCGTTGCCAGCGGTGATGGCATTGCGGATATTTTTAAAGGTCTCGGCGCTGACGGCGTGATTTCCGGCGGACAGACGATGAATCCAAGTGCAGAGGATATTTTAAATGCCATGGCAGCGGTAAATGCCGAAGAATATGTGATTTTGCCCAACAACAGCAACATTATTTTTGCTGCCCGCCAGGCTGTGGAACTTAGCGAGGCTCCGGTAGCGGTGGTTCCTTCCAAATTCATGACCCAGGGGCTTTCGGCTTTGATGATGTACGATGCATCTCTTAGCGCCGAAGAAAACTGCGAAGCGATGAGCGATGCCCTGGGGGATGTTCAGAACGGCGAAATTACCTTTGCGGTGCGGGATACCGTGGCCGATGGCATTGCCATTAAAGCCGAAGATACTTTGGTGCTCCTTGACGGCAAAATCGTTGCCGCGGAAAAAACGGTGGAAGACGGTGTTTTCTCCTTGCTGCAAAAAATGGATATGGACGATGCCTCGTTGCTGACCTTATATTATGGCAGTGATGTTGCGGAAGCCGATGCCAACCTCTTGCAGGAAAAAATCGAAGCTTCTTATGAAGATTTGGAAGTAGAAATCTATCGAGGCGGTCAGCCGCTGTATTACTATTTGATTTCATTGGAATAACATGATGCGAGATTCTTTTGTAAAAATTGCAGAGGCCGCAAAAAAAGAAAGCCACACAGGATACGGTGATTATGCCGTATTCGGTGGCTTTTCTGGCTTTGTAGAGGCGGTATTAAAGGGGCAAGATGATGAACAGGCTCAGTTACTCCGAGGAGTTGTGCACCATTATGCCGATTCCAATTTAAAAACAAGAAAGGCGATTATTGATCTGACGTTAAAGCTTATCCATGATTTTTCTCAAGAAGAAATTTTGGAAAATGCATCGGCGGAAAACGGTCAAGAATGTGCTCCCGATGCTCCTATCGATAGAAAAGATGCTCCCAAGGAGAGCGCTCGAGAAACAACGAATGTAAAGCATGACCATGCTTCCGAGAAAAAGCTGTGTTATTTAAAAGGTGTCGGTCCCAAAAAGGCGGCGCTTTTGCAAAAGTTGGGGCTGGAATCGGTGGGGGATCTTTGTGAATATTTCCCTTATCGCCATGAGGATCGCCGCTTTATTACGGAAATTGCATCGTTATACGATGGACAGTCTGCCTTGGTAAGTGGTGTGATTGATCGCGTAGAACTTCGCCGTATTCGCAATAACTTGCAAATATTAAAAGGGCGGCTGACAGATGAAAGCGGTGCTTTGACGGTGAACTGGTTTAATCAGCCCTGGTTGAAGCAGCAGCTCTGTGATGGCCGGGAAATTACGGTATATGGCAAAGTCGAGTATAAATTTGGCGGCAGGGTCATGAATGTGGCTGAGTACGAATTGAAACGATCCAATGAAGGCTTTGGAATCCTCCCGGTATACGGTTTGACTGCCGGGATCAATCAGAAGACGATGCGGTCACTTGTTTGGACAGCATTAGAGCTATGCAAGGATTCAATCTCGGAGATCTTTCCGCCCGCCTTTCTTCGGGAGCACCATTTGGAAGAACGGAGCAAAGCGGTTTGCGGCTATCATTTTCCCCCGGATTTTGAAACGTTGCAGCGGTGCCACCACCGCCTTGTATTTGAAGAATTTCTGCTTTTTCGCCTGGCATGCGGCATTTCCCGTAATGAAGAGGTTCGCCCCGGTATTTCCATGACCAAAGGGGACGTATCGGATTTTTTCAGCTTACTCCCTTTTGCTCCAACGGGAGCACAGCGTAGAGTGATTGATGAAATCTACCGGGATATGGCCTCGGCTCAGATGATGAACCGCCTTTTGGAAGGGGATGTCGGCAGTGGGAAAACCGTGGTGGCTGCGGCAGCAATTTATCGATGTGTTGAAAACAAGCATCAGGCCGCGTTAATGGCCCCGACGGAAATCCTTGCGGAGCAGCATTATCGGTCCTTGACGGAGATTTTTGCTCATACCGGTATTCGGATTGCTTTGCTGACCGGCTCGGTGAAGGCTGCCGAAAAGAAAAAAATCGGAGCAGCTTTGCGCTGCGGCGAAATTGATTTGCTTATCGGTACCCATGCTTTGATCGAGGGCACAGCAGATTTTCAAGATCTTGCCTTGGTGATCATTGATGAGCAGCATCGTTTTGGGGTAAACCAGCGGAATGCCCTTTTTATGAAGGGCTGTTCCCCGGATCTTTTGGCAATGACGGCAACGCCGATTCCCCGTACTTTGGCTATGGCGGTTTTTTCTGATCTCAGCTTATCGGTTCTGGATGAAATGCCCCCGGGACGTAAGCCGGTAAAAACAATGGTCATTACCACGGAACAGGAAGAACGGGCGATCAATTTTATGAAAAAGCACGTTGCTGCCGGTCATCAATGTTATGTTGTTTGTCCTTTGGTGGAAGAAACCGATAAGATGGATCTGGAAGCGGCGACTCAATATTATTTACGGCTCAAGGATGTTGCCATGAAAGGCATTTCCGTGGGACTTGTGCATGGAAGAATGAAAGGGGCAGAAAAAGAAGCTGTTTTGGAAAAATTCAGAAAGAATGAGATTTCTGTGTTGGTTGCAACAACGGTGATTGAAATTGGCATCGATGTTCCCAATGCCACGGTAATGTTCGTAAAAAACGCGGAGCGTTTTGGTTTGGCTCAGCTTCATCAGATTCGTGGCCGTATCGGCCGTGGAAAAGCTTTGAGTACCTGTTTGCTTCAATCTTCCGTGCAAAGTGAATATTCTATGGAACGGTTGAAGGTCATGGAAAAATATAGTGATGGCTTTAAGATTGCCGAAGAAGATTTGAAGCTGCGAGGCCCCGGTGACTTTTTCGGTGTTCGTCAGCATGGTTTACCGGAAATGAATCTGGCGGATCTGTTTCGGGATCATGATTTACTGACCGAAGCAGCGGCGGCTGCCGATGAAATTTTGGCAGCAGACCCAAAATTGGAAGCACCGTCATGGCAAAAGGTAAAAGCCATGGTAGAAAAAAAGTGTCAGATGAAAAGCTGAAGAAAGCAACAGCATATAAAAATTTCCCGGCAAGTATCACAAGATATCTGCCGGGAATGTTTTTATTGAATCTCTGCAT
The DNA here is from genome assembly GCA_934702375.1 of uncultured Bacillota bacterium. Taxonomy (GTDB): domain Bacteria; phylum Bacillota; class Dehalobacteriia; order UBA7702; family UBA7702; genus UBA7702. Next base: position 4,762 of record CAKUYE010000023.1, read on the forward strand.
TGGCAATGCCATAGTCCAGGAGAATGTTGATTAGCTCATTACGGGAGCGGTTGGTCTCTGCTGCCATTTGATCCAGAGCCTGTACCGTTTCTTCTCGTATGCGTATGGAAAAGACGCGGTGGCCATCGTCACCCTTCATTTTACTGCGTTTTGTGATGATTAACTTTTTATCCATGGAATCACCTCAAGGTAAGTATAGCTTGTTTTTCGCGTGTGTTATATGTTATAATTTATGGCATATATATTGGATGCGAGGTGGTAAAGCAATGACGTTTGATTTGGATTTATTTCCGGGGAATTTTGGTATCGATTGTATGTATGATGGAAATAAAAAAATTCAGAGGGACAATTGATACCTTGTTGCTGTGATCAATGTGATTATTATTTACGTTGTGAAGATCCTTTTTGGCAGGCACAATGTAGAGAATGTTCTGATTTTGATTGTCCGCGCAAAAATAAGTGAGGAAGCCGTTTTTCGTTTTCTTTTTTTTGTGCTTTTTTTGGGAAAAAATGTCGGAATAAAATTTTGTATATGTGCAAAAAATAGCATTGCAGCGAAAGGAGGTGTGCAAGATGAAAACTCCGTTGAAACCCGAAGCTACATCCGCTATGAAAAGATTTAAAATGGAAGTTGCCAACGAACTTGGCATTGCGGATTATGAAAACATGGACAAAGGTAACTTGTCCTCCCGCGAAAATGGCTATGTTGGCGGTAATATGACCAAAAAGATGGTTGCTTTTGCGGAACAGAACATGGCCGGTGCAAATGCCTACGGAACACAGGTTGTGGATCGTTCTGTAGATGCTACTACCGGTATGAACAACAACCGCGGTTAATCCTTGGGGCCGGTGCCCCAACAAAAATACTTAATATTTTGGAGGTAATTTAATTATGGCTAAATCCAATCCTGTAAAAAAAGGCGCTCAGGGCGCATTGAATCGTTTTAAAATGGAAGTTGCAAATGAACTTGGTATTCCCGATTATGAAAACATGGACAAGGGCAACCTCTCTTCCCGCGAAAACGGCTATGTTGGCGGCAACATGACCAAAAAAATGGTTGCTTATGCCGAACAGGCTATGAGCCAGGGTCAGGACAGCGCTGTAAACAGCTCTGCAAAAACTCAGTTCCCCCGCTAACCCAAAGGGATTCGCTTATAAGAAAAGGGCAGGTAATTGACCTGCTCTTTTTTTATTTGGAGGGGAAATTTCCCGGAAAAAAGGATTTCCATAGAACATGTAGAATAATATACAGATACAACGAAAATCATAAATAGACAATAAAGAAATGAGGTGGATTATGAAAAAAACGATCATAGCTGTTATTGCCGTTGTTGCAGTACTTGCTTGCGGCGTAACTGCTTATGCCATCCAAGGACTTGATGAAACAAAAAGTACCCGTATTCCTGCGAATGACGGTTATGCCACAATCACAACGGATACGGTAGGCGGAACCATTGAAACTACCGCCGATGTCTTGAGAAGTGCTGTAAATGAAGGTAAACCGGGGATCCACGTGACAGACACCTACAGCGTATTTTCCATGGACAAGACCTTCGTTTCCTCTCTTTTGGATCATCTTTCCGGAAATTCGGTATCCTTCCATTTTGGTTATAATAGTGCAAAGACCGATGTTACGTTTTCTATTCGAGATGGAAACGGAAATGATATTTTTGCACCGAAAGGACGTTGTGTCGGAGAATTCCCTTACAGCGGATCTGCTGCAGAAACCCTCGCTGTAATGAGCCCTCAGGGGAAGGCCGTTCCGATCGGGGCATACTATCCGGATGGTTCGGTGGTGCGCTGGCAGTTAAACGGCTGCGGCACCTATACCCTGAAAAATAACGATGCGACTTTCAATGATATCAGTAAGCACTGGGGGGCAACCTATATTACATTTCTTGCTTCCAGAGGCGTTGCTTCCGGGATGGGAGATGGCAGCTTTTCCCCGAATCAGCCTTTGACCAGAGCGCAGTTTATCACTTTCCTTGCTTATATGTCCATGGAGGACGTTACGAAATACAGCTCGGATGCTTTTTCCGATGTCACTTCCGGAAAATGGTATTATCACTATGTTTCCTGGGCTTATACCAACGGCATTACCAAAGGGACTTCGGCAACGCAGTTTTCTCCGGAAGCAAGGGTTACCAGAGAGCAGATGGCGCGTCTTACCGTTACTTTCTTTGAATATATGGGAATCGATGCCAAAGCAATTTGCTCTGCCCAGAGCTTTACCGATAGCAACACCATCAGTTCCTGGGCTCAGGATGGCGTTGCAAAATGCCAGACCATGGGGATTGTCAGCGGCTATGAAGATGCCTCTTTTAAACCCCAGGGAAATGCTACCAGAGCCGAAGCCGCTACAATATGCTCCCGTATCATCTCTTATGCTTTAATTATGCCGCAGTAAATCAGTGACAAAGATAATCTTCGTAATTTTCTGCTGTGATTTCTTCATGAAGAGCAATCTGAATGCTCCCGGAGATGATATCTGCAAGAGAGTCAATGATGCAGTCGATGTCCTTGGGAGTTACCGCATATTGAAGCATTTGTTCCTGCATCAATTCATACAGTTTTCTTTCCGCCGTATCCCATTCTGTGGATGCGGCGGTTTCTTTTTTTGATGTTGTCAGATCCGATTTTAAGCGGGAAAAGACCTCGGTCACAATGGCTTGGGGGTAGATCACTGTTGGGACACCGATGGCAATTACCGGGCAGCCGGTTGTATTGCTGTTGATGGCAGGTCTGGCATTGCCAACGCCTCCGCCGGGTGTGATTCCGGTATCGGTAAGCTGAAAAGATGTTCCTAATCTGGAAAAAGATGCAGTGGCAAGAGCATCAATAAGGATTACTGCCCGGGGAGCCAGTTCATGACTGATCGCCTGTACCAGCTCTGCGGCTTCAATGCCGGTATTGCCCAATACATTGGGGGTAATCAGGGACGTTGATGAAAACCCCGGCAGGATGATGTCGTGAGCTTCGGAAGTGAGATGCCTTGTAGGGATTGTTCTCGATACAACATTTTCTCCTAATGCATCGGAAGCGATATCCGGGTTGCCGATGCCGCAGATCAAAGTGGTGCTTCCATTCTCCGGCGGCAGGAGCATGGAGATTTCTTTTGCAAGAAGAGAGACGATGCTTCCGTGATCCTGCTCTGAGGAAAGATCCGTTTTCATATCGATGGTAATATATTTTCCCCGGGGGCGTTCCATGATTTGTGCTCCCTCATCATTGAAAATGGTAATAACGGAAGTTCGAAAATCGTTGTTCTCTTTTATTTCTTCCGATACGCCGGGGATCTCTCTACCGGTTGCTCCGCGCAGCAATGCGTTGGCTTCGGCTGCCATGTCGTAATGTGGAATAAATTGTTTTAATTTTTGCTTGTCCATGAAAACTCCTTTAATATTTTTTCAAAAAATACCACGGAAAACCTTGCAATTTTACTGGTACTTCGGTTATAATGTATTATGTATAATAATGGCGATAGAAATACCCTTGAAACTAGTTTTTAATAGGGCTTTTTTCGAAAGAACAAAGCGTTTGTTTCGCAAATTTTTTGAGATTATCGTTGGCCGTTTGCTAAAAAAACGGCTTGTAAGGAGAAGCAATTGAGAATTATCGGCGGCACGGATCGCGGCAGAAAATTATATGCTCCCGAGGGTATGCATACCCGACCGACCTTGGACAAGGTTCGGGGTGCAATTTTTAATGTCCTTTTTGATGTAAATGATCTTACCGTCCTCGATCTTTTTGGCGGCAGCGGTGCCATGGGTTTTGAAGCCCTTTCCCGCGGTGCCGCTAAAGCGGTTATTGTTGATTGCGATGCTTCTGCCTTTCGTGCGATAAAAAAGAACAAGGAAAGTTTGTCCTGCGGTGATCGTGCAGTTCTTCGATTTTCCGATTTTAAACGAGCCGTTCGTTGCGACGAGAGTTTTGATATCATTTTTTTGGATCCTCCTTATCGTCAACACCTTTTGGAGGATGCGTTGGTAATGATCAATGAAATGGCTTTGAAAAAGGAAAACGGAACGATTGTTGCAGAAACCGGCGCAGATGTATTATTGGAATTACCTGATACCGGACTGGAGATAATAAAAGAAAAACAGTACGGGAAAACGAGAGTTTTATTTTTGAAATAATAAGGAGTGTAAAATGGAAATCTTAAAATATGTCGATCAGCTTGAAGAAATCGTGGATACCGCAACGAAAGTGCCTTTTTCAAGTAAAGTAATGGTGAATGTCGATGAAATTTTTGAAGTTATCGATTTGATCCGTGAAAACGTTCCGAAGGAAGTGAAAGAGGCGCAGTACACGCTTTTGGAAAAGGATCGTATGATTGCAGAAGCTCAGGCCAAGGCCGAACGGGAACTTGATAATGCTCGGAAAGAAGCCAGAGCTCTGGTTGCCGATCATGAAATCGTACGTCATGCCCAGATCGAAGCCGAAGCTGTGATGGAAAGAGCCAATCAGGTTGCTTTGGAAGTAAGAGAAGGGGCCAGAAGCTACGCAAACGATGTTCTCTATCAGATCGAAAACAGCCTTGACAAAGCTCTTTATACCGTGAAGAAAAGTCGTGATGAAATTCGTTTGAATACGAATAAAAAGGCTAATAACGGCGGTGCCCCTCGGAATAAAGACGGCGAAAGATAAGCAGCATGATCCAGCCTGCGGTACACCAATAGAGAATCGGGCACGATCCGACGGTATCGGGGGTTGCCGATGATATGGTTGCGAAGACCGCGGAAGTCTTTTCCGGAAGTTTGAAAAAAGCAGTGATCGACAGGGCAAATACCGCCTGGATCGCTTTATAAAAAAAGTAAAATCGAAGAGAAAGATCTGTTTCCCGAATTGTTGATTTGATTTGAACCGCTGCGGAAAGTCCGCCGAAGGCTAATATGCCGGAGATCAGTGTGCATTTCAGGTGGAGAGGCAGCGCTGCCGAAGCAGTATTGGCTGTACCGGTAGTGATTTCAAGAAGACCGCAGCAAAGCTCGGAAACCACCGCGGATGTTGTTTGAGAAAGGTGCAGCAGTTTTGAAATCAGCGGGATAAAACCGATGGTTTCAAAAAAAGCGATGATGATAAAAAAGATCAACATGGTTCCGCCGACAAAGCAAACGGTACGCATACTGTGAAAGATCGCATCGGTGGTCAACTCGGACATACTTCCTTTTGGGATTTTGGGATTCGGATGTTTGTTTCTTTCTGCAGGTTCTTTATTGTAAACTTGAGCTGCGATAAATGTGAGAAGCAAATTGCTGCCATAGTGGATCATTGCCAGCCAGGGGCCGATATACCCTGCATCCAGCATGGATATGGCTACCGCCGAAAGCAAAAATGCAGGGCTGACATTGGCGCAAAATGCGAGGAGTCTGTTCCCCTGGGATTTGGATATGATTTTTTCTTTTCGTAAGTCGGCAATAATGGTTGCACTAACCGGTACGCCGCAGGAATACCCTGCGATGAGAGGAAATGCTGCTTCTCCGGGAAGTTTCAACAGAAAACGGACCGGCTTTTCCATAGCTTTTCCAAAAAGTGCTATGCCGCCGCCGGTCAATAGCAGACGATTCAAAATGAAGAAAGGCAGCAGTGACGGAACAACGGTTCCCGCCCACAGCGATAAACTTGTTTTGGCTGCTAGAAACACTGTTTCCGGGGCGAAAAGAAAAAACAAAAATAAAACGAACAAAGTTAATATAAAAATCACTTGCTTTTCAACTCCATTTTGTTATATAATAAAAAACCTAAGGTATCATAGCGAAAGACTGCATTCTGCATGGCGAGAATGATTTGGTCTTTCCCTTGTTTTGTTTTCAATATTGTTTTATTAAAATAATTTTAAAATGCAATGCATTACGGAGGTAAACTCAATGAAAATCTTAGTGCTGAATTGCGGTAGCTCTTCTCTGAAATATCAGCTTATTGATATGGATGATGAAAGCGTAATGGCAAAAGGCCTTGTAGACCGCATCGGTCTTAATGACTCTTTGCTGTCTCATAAGCCCACCGGCAAAGACAAATACGAAGTAAAAGCCGATATCAAAGATCATGATATCGCAATTAAAATGGTATTTGATGCTTTGGTTGATCCGGAACACGGCGTAATCAAAGACTTGAATGAAATCGGCGGTGTAGGTCATCGTTACGTGAATGGTGGGGCATTATTCCCCCAGTCCATTCTTACCGACGAAGCTGTTATCAAAGATATGGAAACCACCTTTGCTATGGCTCCCTTGCATAACCCAGCTCATGTAATGGGTATGCGTGCCTGTCAGAAATTTATGCCCGATGTTCCCATGGTTACGGTATTTGATACTTCCTTCCATCTGACCATGCCCCCCAAAGCTTACACCTACGGCATCGAAAGCGAAGTTGCTGAAAAATACAAAATCCGTCGTTATGGCGCTCACGGTACTTCTCATCGTTATGTTTCCAAGAGAGCTTATGAGCTTCTTGGTGATTCCAATGCAAAAGTTGTTACCTGCCATCTTGGCAATGGCTCTTCCATTTCTGCTGTGGATGCAGGGAAATGCGTTGACACCTCTATGGGCTTCACTCCTTTGGCCGGTGTTTTAATGGGAACTCGCTGTGGTGATATCGATGCTTCCGCTGTTACTTATCTTATTGACAACGGCGTAATCAAAGCAGAAGACATGGCTACCTATTTGAATAAAAAATGTGGTTTCCTCGGTGTTTCCGGTGTTTCTTCCGACCTTCGTGAAGTTGAAGCCGCTGCAGAAGCCGGTAACGAACAGGCTCAGAAATCCATTGATATGTTCTACTATGGCGTAGAAAAATACATCGGTGCTTACATGGTTGCTATGGGTGGTCTTGATGCCATCGTATTTACCGCCGGTATTGGCGAAAATTCCATCGCTGCCCGTAAAGCAATTCTGGAATCTCTTTCCTTCCTCGGCGTAAAAGTGGATGATGAAGCAAATAACGTTCGCGGCGAAGAAAGATGCATTACAACTCCCGATTCCAAGATCAAAGCTTTCTTGATCCCCACCAATGAAGAATTGGCTATCGCTCAGGATACTTTGGAAATTATCTCGAAATAATGAATAAAGCTTGACATCGGCGGGACACTTAACTATAATTATTCTGATAAGAAAGAAGAAATGCCGTTATGCCTATGATTTGTAAAGTCGATAAGCTGAAAAATGTTAATGGCTCTGTGAATGAAGTCGTTTTTGAGCTTTCTGCGGAGGAATTGCGTGAATGCAGTTCTATCGACCTTGCCGAAGGAAATTTGGTTTTTCGTGGAACTGCGGAAAACAAAGATCGCGTGATTACCGTAAAGGGAACGATTTCTTGTGTGATTGCAGGATTTTGTGACCGTTGCGGCGAAAATGTTAAGGTACCTTTGGTTTGTGAATTTGGCGAGGCTTTCTCTAATTTGGAAGAAAAAGCCGATGAAGATGCACTCGATGAGGATGATGTAATTCATTTCTTTGAAGGTGACGAAATTGATCTGCTTCCCTATGTGGAACAATCGATTTTTCTGGCAATGCCAATGAAAATCCTCTGTCGGCCGGATTGTAAAGGTCTGTGCCCGCAGTGTGGTATAAATTTAAATGAAAACGAATGCTCTTGTGATAAATCACCAATTGACCCTCGTTTTGCGGTTTTGGCTGATTTGCTGAATAAGGGTTAATGATCGAAAGGAGTGTTACCAATGGGTGTACCGAAAGGGAAAATGTCCAAGTCCAATAAGAGACAGCGCCGCGGTGAAGACAAACTTAAAATGCCAGGTCTGTCCACTTGTCCTCAGTGCCATAGCCTGAAACGCCCGCATCAGGTTTGTCCCGAATGCGGATACTATAAAGGACAAGAGGTAGTCAAAGCTGCCGCAAAATAAGAATGAGAGCGCACCTCTTCCGTAACAGGCAGAGGTGCCTTTTCTTTTTTATGTCAATCTAATGTCAATTTATGTACCAGCAGAAAGGAAATGACACCAATTATGAAGATCGCGATTGATGTTATGGGTGGCGACCATGCTCCCGAAGAGATCATGAAAGGTTCCTTACAGGCTTTGGAAGCCAATCCGGAGTTGGAGCTGCTTCTTGTTGGCAGCGAAGATGCTTTTCGCCAATATTTGCCTTCCGGAACAAAGCGGGTAGAAACGATAATATCCGGCTCTGTGATGGCAATGGATGAGTCTGTAGAAAATCTTCGTAATAAAAAAGATTCTTCGATCTACCTTGCCACCGAAGCTGTTGCCGATGGCAAAGCCGATGCAATCGTTTCCTGCGGCTCTACGGCAGCGCAAATGGCGGCTGCGGTACTGCTTTTAGGGAGAATCAAAGGAGTTAAGCGCCCGGCTATTGTTTTGCCTTTTCCTTCGTTAAAAGGGAGCAAGGTAATGTTGGATGGCGGCGCCAATGCCGATGCCGATGCTGCAAATCTGGTGGATTTTGCGATTCTCGGCAATGCCTATGCAAAGCTGCTTACCGGAAAAGAACGTCCGGAAGTTGTGTTGCTTTCCAATGGTACCGAAGCGCATAAAGGCAATGCCGTTGTTAAGGAAACCCATCAGCTTTTGGCGGAAAACGATTTTTTAAATTTTAAAGGAAATATCGAAGGCCGCGATATTATGGTCGGTGATTATGATGTGCTGATTACCGATGGTTTTACCGGAAATGTTGTAATGAAGGTGACCGAAGGCGTTGCATCCGGTTTATTTCACCTTGTAAAAGAGGAAATCACCGCAACGACCACTCGGAAGATCGGCGCCGCATTGGTAAAACCCGGATTAAAGAATATTGCGAAAAGATTTGATTATAGTAATTATGGAGGCATGCCTCTCCTTGGTATAAAAGGTATTTCCATCGTTTGCCACGGCAGTTCCAAAGCTGCGGCAGTGGTAAGTGCAATCAAAGGGGCAGTTTCCTTTGTGGAACAGGATTTTATTGATGCTCTGGCAAAAGACGTTGCAGCATATCAGCAAATGAAGAAACAGAATAAGGAGAAATAACATGAGCGAAATTTATCGCGAAATTATGGCGATTTTTAAAGATACCTTGCAGTTGGAAGATGACGTTGAGATTGATCTCAATGAAACCTTTGAAGATCTTGATATTGATTCTCTTGATCTGCTGGAGGTCGTAACCAAAATTGAACGTGAATTTAAAATCGAGATTCCCGATGATGCCATGAAGTCGATTAAGACTGCCGGTGATGCCGTGGCTCTCGTTGAAAAGCTTGTGAATAAGTGAGCGATATGAATTATCTGGAAAAGTTAAATATTAAAATAAAAGAATGGGACATCGAAGGCGTAAACATTGATTTGATGCGTCGCGCCTTGATGCATCCCTCCTATGACACCGAGGGCAAACAAAACAACCAGCGCTTGGAGTTTCTGGGCGATGCTGTTTTGGGTTTGATTGTGGGGGAATATTTGTTTACGGAATATCCTCAGTGGCATGAAGGTGAATTGACCCGAAACCGCTCTTTGTTGGCAAAAGAACCTACCCTGGCTACTGTGGCAAAGTCTATCGGGCTTGATACCGTTTTGCTTTTGGGTAAGGGAGAAGAAAAGGATGGCGGACGAAACCGTCCTTCAACTTTGGCGGATGCAATGGAAGCCGTGATCGCTGCCATTTACCTTTCTTTCGGCCTTGGCCGTGCTGAGAGATTTGTTCTTCGTTATTTTGCCGGTTTGGAAAAACCGCGAGATAATCAAGAAGAAGTGATCTGTGACTTTAAAACCGAACTTCAGGAATATGTTCAGAAATACCGTATGGAGAATGTTCATTACAAGATCCTTTCCGAAGTGGGGCCGCCGCATCATCGTGTTTTCACTGCCGGTGTGTATCATCGGGGGCGATTGATTGGCGTAGGCCAGGGACGCACCAAAAAGGCGGCGGAAAAAATAGCGGCAGAAGCCGGCTATGAAACTTTGAAAAAAGAGTTTGAGCATGGCGAAGAGTAAAATTCTTCCTGTTTTTATCCCTCATGGCGGTTGTCGGCATCAATGCATTTTTTGTGATCAGAAGCATATCACCGGAGAAGATCATTTGCCCTCGGAAAGTGAGTTGTTGGCGATGATTCCCGGTGATCTGCCCTGTGATACAGAGTTGGCTTTTTATGGCGGAAGCTTTACGGCTCTTCCGAAATCGGTGCGAAGAGGGTATCTGCACTTTGCCCGGGAAATGAAACGCCGGGGCAGAATTCGCAGCATTGCCCTTTCCACTCATCCATCTTATGTTGATGAATCCATTATGGATGAGCTGTTTTTTTATGACGTTGATCGGATCGAGTTGGGAATTCAGTCTACCGATGCCGAAGTTTTGGCTAAGGCTCAACGGGGGCATGGAAGAAAAGAGGTTTTTACCGCAGCATCGTTGCTTCATCAATCAGGCCTCAAATGGGGGGTGCAGTTAATGGTCGGTCTCCCCGGAGATGACAGGAAAAAAGACCTTTCTTCTGTGGTGGAACTGCTGCGATTTCAGCCTCATACGGCCCGTATATACCCGGTATTGGTGATTAAAGATACCCCCTTGTCTTTTATGTTTAACGAGGGGGAATATATTCCCCTGTCTTTATCGGAAGCCGTTTTTCGCACGGCGGTGATGGCGGCGTTTTTTAAACAGGGCAATGTTGATGTAATCCGTATGGGGTTGCAGCCGACGGCGGAAATATGTTCCGGTAGTGAAGCTTTGCTTGCCGGTCCCTTTCACCCTGCTTTTGGGCATTTAGTGCGATGCTATTTAAAGCAAAAGCAGCTTCATATGCTCTTGAAGGATCTCTCCGGAGCCGAGCCGGTGCGGGTAGTAGCTCCCAAGGCTGATTTACCGTTGCTCTTTGGCCAGAATGGTGAAACCGCAGCCGCATTGAGAAAACAGCGCCGTTTTGCGGTGAGTGCTGCGGAGTTGCCTTCGGGAGCGGTGGCATTGACACCCTATGATAAAAACAGAAAACATGAATTTCTTTCGGTTTTAACCGAAGAGGAATTTTTAGACGAATATGTAAAGACGGAACGGAGAGCCTATTGTATTTAAAAACTTTGGAGTTGCAGGGTTTTAAATCCTTTGCAGATAAAACAAAAATTGAATTGGGCGGTGGCATTGCCGCGATTGTCGGTCCCAATGGCTCCGGGAAAAGCAATATTGTGGAAGCAATTCAATGGGTCCTTGGGGAGCAAAGCGCAAAAACGTTGCGTGGACATAAAATGCAGGATATTATCTTCAATGGGACAAAAAATCGCAAGCCTTTGGGGGTTGCGGAGATCAGCATTGTCTTGGACAATAGCGATCACAGCTTAGATATTGACTTTACAGAGGTAAAGGTTACTCGAAGACTTTATCGCTCCGGAGAAGGGGAATACCTGATCAATGGAAAAAATGTGCGGCTGAAAGATGTACGCCGTCTTTTTGCCGATAGTGGTATCGGCAGTGATGGTTATGCCGTTATTGGCCAGGGACGTATTGTTGAAATTATTGATTCTCGTCCCGAGGATCGTCGAGCCATTGTGGAAGAAACTGCCGGTATTGTGAAATATCGGGAACGAAAAAAAGAAGCGCAACGCAAAATTGACAGTGCAGATCAGAATTTGCTGCGCTTAATGGATATTATGACGGAGATCGAAGGACGTCTCGGTCCATTGGCGACGGATGCGGAAAATGCTGAAAAATACCTGACTTTTGCAAAAGAAAAGGATCAGCTTGCCATTGGAATGTTGGGAGAGACTCTTCAGGATACCGGTGAAAAACTGATAGCGGTAGAAAAAGAGGAAGCCCAAGCCGGAGCAGCCCAGGAACGTCTTTTCGCTACCGTAATGGCAAAGGAAGCAAAGATCGCAGAGGAAAAGGCCTCTTTGGTTCTGGAGAATGATAACTATCATAAACGGGAGCAGGAATATCACAGCTTAAAGCTGGAAATAGAAAAAAGTGAAGGGGAGTTAAAATCCCTCAACAGTCGATTATCCGGCAGCCAAGATAAACAAAAACTGTTGTCCGATACGATTACGGCGGAAAATGATCGCGCCGAGCAGCTTGCCGAAGAAATCACTTCCTTTGAAACCGAGGATCTGCGTTTAAGGGAGCGTTTGCATGAATTGCGAAGTTCCTTAAATGCCATGGAAAGCCAGCGTAAAAGTGCCGCTGCGGATCTGTTGAAGGCTGAATCCGAAATGGATAATATGCGAAATCAGGCTTTTGAAAGTACTCGTGCTTGCGCAATGAAAAAAAATGAGCGCATTGCGGTGGTGCAGCGGATGGAATCCTTGGAAAAACGAGTACAGGCAATTTCCGAAAAATCCTTGCATTATGAGGACGAGAACAGTGTTCTTGATCATCGTATGGCGGAGATCACCGCAAATATGGATGATCTGATGACAGAGAAGGATGCTTTGGATCAGAAAAAAAGCGGTATCGATCGGGAGCATGAGAATTTAAAGGCAAAGCTACGGGAGCATCGTGAATCTCTTGTTGATCTCAAAATGCGGATCAGCCGCGGAGAGGCCCGACTAAAGGTGTTGGAAGAACTGACCTTAAAACGGGAAGGGTTTTATCCCGGGGTACGTGCGGTATTGGAACGTAAATCCAAAGGTGGTTGTGAGGGCATTTATGGTGTTGTTGCAGAGCTGATTCGTGTGGACAAAGCTTATACCGTAGCGATTGAATCCGTTTTAGGCAGTGCCCTGCAAAACATTGTAACGGAAACCGGGGAGGACGCTTCGGATGCCGTTGCGTATTTGAAATCCCAACGTAAGGGGATCGCTACATTTCTGCCTTTGGATCTTTTGCGTATCAATGAACGTCGAAAAATCCCACAGGATATTTCGGAACATCCCGGTTATCGGGGCAATGCCGCTGATATGGTATCTGCTCCTCAAAGAGTAAAGCCGGCGGTGGAATATTTATTGGGAAATACGCTGATCTTTGAAAAGCTTAGTGATGCTGTGGCGGTAACACGCCGCCATAAGGGGCAGTTTCGTATGGTCTCTATGGATGGCGATGTGATTCAGGCAGGAGGTACTGTCTCCGGCGGAAGTCGCGAAAAATCCAAAAACAGTTTTTTGCAGCGGCAAAATGAAGTGGAGGAGCTGCGGCGTTTTTTGCTGAACGGGGAACGAAGAACCGAGGAGATCAATGGTTACATTGACGATGCAAATGAACAGTTACAGCGACTAAATGACGATTACGAAAAAATTGAGGCAAAGCAGGAGCACCTGACAAAGGAACTTTCTGCCTTTGACAATGAAATCAATACCATTGATGCGCGGCGGGAGCTGTTTGAAAAAGAACAGGAAGTTTTAAATGGCGAAAACGATCAACTTCTCACGGAGCGATCTCTGCTTACGAAGACCTTAACGCGTATTGATGAGGAAATTGCTGCTGCCGAAGGGGAAGAACAGCGGTTATTGGCAGAAATCACCCAAAGAGAGGATGCCTTTAAACATGCAAAATCCTCGGAAAATAAAGACCGTGATGCTTTTACGGAATTGCAGGTATCTTTTGCCGAGGCAAAATCGGCTTATGAACATAATCGCAATTTGCTGGAGCGTGGACGCCTTGATCTTGATGAACTTCAGCGGCAATCCGCGGAAAAGCAGCGGGAGCATGCTGCTGCTACAGAGGAGTATTCCCGCATCAACGGCAGAAGGCAGGAACTGTCGGAAAGCCTGATGCAGCGAAACAGGGAGCTTCTTATCTTCGCCGATGCGCTTTCTGCTGAAAAAAATCAACGGGATGCTCATTCGGCTTCCCTTGAAAAGGAAGAACAGGCATTAAAAGCCTTACAAAAAGAAGAGTCTGCGGCAAAAGAAAAAGTTTACCAGCTCTCCCTGCGAAAAGAACGGTATCAGGTTGAGATGGAGCAATGCGAAGGGCAGCTCCGAGAAGAATATCATATGGTTCTTGCCGATGCGATACCGTATATAAATCGTGAACAAACCAAAAAAGAAAAACGCGATCGTGTTAAAATGTTAAAACAGCAGATTGCAGCCTTGGGCTCGGTAAATATCGGAGCGATCGAGGAATATCAGGCTGTTTCCGAACGATATGATTTTTTGAAGGACCAACGGAATGATGTTTTGGAGGCGAAGGCATCGCTGGAAAACATTGTTGCGGAAATGGATGATATCATTGTAAAGCGTTTTCAAAGTACTTTTCAGGAGATCAATGAAAGTTTTCAGAAAACATTTCCTGCCTTTTTCCATGGAGGTCATGGTGAATTGCAGTTAACCGACGGGGAGGATTTGCTTCATTGTGGTGTTGATATCGTAGTGCAGCCGCCGGGAAAACGGTTGCAGCATTTAAGCTTGCTTTCCGGTGGGGAAAAATCGCTTTCCGGGATCGCATTGCTCTTCGCTATACTAAAGGTTAAGCCGAGTCCTTTTTATGTTTTGGATGAAATTGATGCGGCGTTGGATGATGCCAATGTACGTCGCTTTGGAGATTATTTAACGAAATACGGTGTTGACAGTCAATTTTTGGTGATTACCCATCGTCAGGGAACGATGGAGTCTGCAGAAACAATGTATGGTGTAACCATGGCAGAAGAAGGTGTTTCGCAGACGGTATCGGTAAAATTGGTATAACAATAACAGAGGAGAAAGCATATGGGTTTATTTGACAAGTTGAAAAGCGGCCTTGGTAAGACACGAGGTGGCTTTAGCAGTCGAATCGGCAGTTTACTGACGGGACGAAAAATCGATGAGGATTTGTTTGATGAGTTGGAAGAAGCTCTGATTGAGGCAGACCTGGGTATTTCCACCGCAATGAATCTGATGGATAAAATTCGCGAACGGGTGAAGACCGAAAAAATTCGCGAATCGGAAGCGCTAAAGGGAGCATTGGTTGAAGAGATTGATGCGATCCTGAAAAAAGGGCAGCAACCGTTGGTTTTGGAAAAGGGCAGCTTGAAAGTGATTCTGGTGACCGGTGTCAATGGTGTGGGAAAAACGACGACCATTGGCAAGATGGCTGCAAAATATAAGCAGGATGGTTATAAAGTTGTTCTTTGCGCCGGAGATACCTTCCGTGCCGCAGCAGCGGAACAATTGACGATGTGGGCACAGCGTACCGGCGTTGATATTGTAAAGCATGGTGAAGGTGCTGATCCCGGTGCTGTGGTTTTTGATGGTATTCAAGCGGCAAAAGCACGCCATGCCGATGTATTATTGATAGATACGGCCGGTCGTTTGCAGAACAAAAACAACCTTATGGCAGAATTGAGTAAAATCAATAAGATCATCGCCCGGGAGCTTCCGGATGCTCCCAGAGAATCATTACTGGTTCTTGATGCCTCCACCGGGCAAAACGCAATCAGTCAGGCCCATTCCTTTGGAGAAATCGTTGATCTCACCGGGATTATTCTGACAAAGATTGACGGCACGGCAAAGGGCGGCATCATCGTTGGTATTATTGACGAAATGGAGTTGCCTGTTTACTTCGTTGGCGTTGGTGAAGGCGTGGAAGATCTGCAGGATTTTGATGCGGCATCTTTTGCTTCGGCCCTTTTCGCTCGTGAAGAAACAACAGAGGAAGGAGAATAACAATGGGAAAAATTGCAATTATCGGAGGTACCGGAGTCTATGATCCCTCGATTTTAGAGGATATCAAAGACGTTGCCCAAGAAACCCCCTATGGAACCATTACTGCGGTAGAAGGATCTTATTGCGGGAAACAGGTTATTTTTATGAACCGCCACGGAGCGGGACATTCCATTCCTCCCCATATGATCAACTATCGGGCAAATATTTGGGGCTTAAAGGAAATGGGTGTTGATCGCATTTTGGCAACGGCTGCCGTTGGTTCTTTGAACAAAGCGATGGCGCCGGGAAATTTTGTATTTCCCGACCAGTACCTTGAATTTACAAAAAAACGCCAATGCACGTTTTTTGACGGTGGAGAAATGGGTGTGGTTCATACCGATATGACGGAACCATACTGCCCTCATATACGCAAAGCCTTTGAAGACGCAGCAAAAGCCATCTCTCATACTGCCCATAATGGAGGTACTTACGTTTGCTGCGAAGGTCCGCGTTTTGAAACACCGGCAGAAATCAAGATGTATCATCTTCTTGGTGGTGACCTTGTTGGAATGACAGCATATCCCGAGGTGGCATTAGCCCGAGAATTGGGACTCTGTTACGGAGCTGTGGCAATGGTAACAAATTATGCCGCGGGTATTTCGGAGCATCACCTTTCTCATGAAGAAGTTCTTTCTGTCATGGCGCAGCTTTCTGCAGATATCAAAGAGCTGCTTTTGCGTACTGTGGATGCACTCCCCGAAGAACGTGACTGTAACTGTGGCGCAACGGCTGAAAGTATGTGATTAAGATGAAACATATCGAATGGAAGGATCACGGTCTGTACCTTTTAGACCAACGTTTTTTGCCTGGGGAAACCAGGATCATTGCCTGTAAATCCGTTGAGGATGTGTGCGGTGCGATCCGCACCCTTGCTGTGAGAGGAGCACCTGCTATCGGAATTGCGGCAGCCTATGGCATGGTTATAGCCGCAGAAGCTTATCGCTCTGAGTTTGGCGATTTCCATTGTTATATGGAAAAAAAACATCGGGCTTTGGCTGCAACCCGACCGACCGCGGTGAATCTCTTTTGGGCTTTGGCGGAAATGAAATCACTTTGGCAGGAATGCTCTCCGGAGCTTGCTCCCGAAAAACTTTTCGCAAAAGCAAAAGAAATCGAAGCCGATGATGTGGCACGCTGTTTGGCTCTGTCTGAACACGGAGCAGCATTGATCCCCGAGCATGGGTGCGTTTTGACCCATTGCAATGCCGGAGCATTGGCTACCGGTGGTTACGGTACCGCTCTTGGGATTCTTCGCAAAGGTTATGAGCAGGGAAAAGTCGATATGGTGTATGCCGATGAGACTCGTCCGCTGCTTCAGGGAGCACGGCTCACCGCTTACGAATTAATGGCAGATCATATTCCGGTCACGTTGATCACTGACAATATGGCCGCTTATATGATGCAGCAGGGGAAGATCAATATGGTGATTACCGGTGCGGATCGTATTGCCGCAAATGGAGATGCCGCCAATAAGATCGGTACTTATGGAGTGGCTGTTTTAGCCAAGTATCACCATATTCCCTTTTATATTGCCGCACCGCTTTCTACCTTTGATTTGACAATTTCTTCTGGAAGCGATATTATTATTGAAGAGCGAGATGGTGATGAAGTCCGTTCTTTTCAGGGGTGTTACTCTGCCCCTCGGGAAGTGCCGGTGGAAAATCCGGCCTTTGATGTAACGCCTCATGAGCTGATCACCGGTATCATTACGGAAAAAGGTGTTATTCGTGGTGATTTTAAAGAGGGGATCAAAGGGCAGTTTGAAAAATAATAGCGGAGGTATGGCATGTCTCTGTTTATTAAAGATATCCTATATGTACCTATGACCGGCGCTTTTGAAATAAAACGCGGTTCGATCCGTATAGATGGGCAAAGAATTACAGAAATCGGAGATCTCTCCCCTCAGTGGGGTGATGAAATTATCTATGGTCATGATAAGCTGGCTTTACCGGGTTTGGTAAACGGGCATTGTCATGCCGCTATGACGATGCTGCGTGGTTATGGCGGCGATCTGCCTTTGAATCGCTGGCTTCAGCAGGTGCAGTCTGCAGAAGCGGCATTAAACAGCGAAGATATCTATTGGGGAACCTTGTTGGCGCATATGGAAATGCTGAAAGCCGGAATTACCTGTTATGGGGATATGTATTTTGACGAAGGCGCTTCCGTTTGGGCCATGGAGGAAAGTGGTATCCGCGCCCGCTTGGGAAACGGTCTTGTTGATAACGACGGCAAAGGAGATGTTCACCTCCATAGTATGCTGCGTTTGATTGATGGTTGTAAGGATGATCTTCAGGGGCGGCTTACCTTTGCTTTGGCTCCCCATGCTGTTTATTCCTGCTCCGGTGAGTTTTTACGTGCCGTTTCTGAAGAGGCGTGTCGCCGAGATCTGCCGATTCACATTCATATTGCAGAAACGGCGACGGAGCAGAGTGTCTGTATTGAGCACACGGGGAAAAGGGTCATTCCTTATTTGAATGATCTCGGTATATTGGATTCCAAAGTGTTTGCAGCTCATATGATCCATTTGGATGCGGAAGAGTTTGCTTTGGTGCAAGCCAAAGACCTTCGGGTAATCCATTGTCCTCAAAGTAATATGAAGTTAGCTTCCGGAGTGTTTCCTTACGATGCTTTTGCGCAACAGAGAACCGTTGTTGGTATCGGAACCGATGGTCCTGCCAGCAATAATGACTTTGATCTTTTTGAAGAAATGCGCAGTGCGGTGCTATTGCAAAAAGTAGCGACAAACAATGCTGCGGCACTTCCTTGTGAAGAAGCCCTGGCGATGACGACGATAAATGGAGCGAGAGCGTTGTTTCTTGACCATGAGATCGGTACTTTGGAGCCGGGGAAAAAAGCGGATATTACGATTTTATCTCTTTGGCGACCCTACTTTTACCCCCGTAATGAGGAAAACCAGCTTTTGAACCATTTGGTTTTCAATGCCAAAGCCGGTGATGTCCATACGGTAATTGTTAACGGTAAAGTTTGCCTTCGAGCTGGACAGTGTGTTTCGTTGGATGAAAGCCGCATTTACCATGAAGTACAGCGCAGATCAAAAAAATTCTGGCAGCGATTTCACGGTTGAGTACCGCGTTGTTTTATGCTGTTCCGGTGGCAGCGCATATTTTTTAATAATCAACAAAATAATGTAATTGTAATAAAATACGGATACTAGTATAATCAATGTGTTGGAGTTTATGGAAAGAAGAATAACGATGAGTGTAGAATTTACAACCGCCCAAAAACAAAGGCTCACTGAACTGAATGGCGAGGAAGCCGATATTAACCGTAGTTTCGATGATGTGAAAATCAGAGAAAAAACGTTTAAAGTCTTGGAAAAAGAGCTGAATGAAGCAAATAAGGATGCTCTTTTTGCCTTGCGTGACGGTTCTCGCCGGCCTGTACAGCTGGAAATAGAAACAGCTTTGGTAAAATGGCTTACCGAAGAGGAAGGCTTTACCCAAGTCGTTACGCCGATTATGCTTTCTCGTGAAATGTTGGCAAAAATGACGATCGGGGATGACCACCCGTTGTTTCAGCAGGTTTTTTGGATCGACAACAAGAAATGTTTGCGGCCGATGTTGGCTCCGAATCTTTATGATGAAATGCGCTCTTTGCAAAAAGTATGGGGCAACCCGGTACGCATTTTTGAGGTTGGGCCGTGCTTTCGTAAGGAAAGCCAGGGTGCGCGGCATTTAAATGAATTTACCATGCTCAATCTTGTAGAATTGGGCGGAGTAAATGATGGTGAACAAATGGTTCGCCTGAAGGAAATCGCCGTAAAAGCTATGAGTGTGTTGGGCATTGATGGCTATGAACTCGTTGGTGACGACAGCGTAGTGTACGGCAGTGAACAGACTTTGGATATTGAAATCAATGGCATGGAGGTTGCCTCCGGGGCATATGGACCTCATTTTCTGGACGAAAAATGGGGGATTTTTGATCCTTGGGTTGGCTTCGGCTTCGGTATTGAACGTCTGGCAATGATGAGCAGAAATTATAAGAACATCAAGAGAGTTGGCAGAAGCTTGAAATATTTGAATGGTGCGCGTCTTAACATATAGGCAGCCATACCAGATTTTCAGTGTTTGAATGAAAGAAAGAGGATTGATTTATCATGACCAGATTAACAACAGAATGGATTCATAATATGAAAAACGAGCTTCCGGAGTGGGGAAAAAAGCTGGAAGATATGAGCAACATGTCTTTGCTGAACCTTGCGGCTCTTGCCGGAGACGTATCTCGGGGCCGTATCAACAGTGCTTCCTGGCGTATTAAAGTTGCGGTTGTTCCCGTAACTCAGGGGGAAGGAATCATTGAAACCTTCTGTGAACAGGTTGCAGCAATCGTTAAATATATGGGGTTCGATGTTTTTGTTACAGAGAAAACCGATGTCTGGGGAATTTACGAAGCGACACAAAAAGGCGCAGGGATCATTTTCCTTGCCGACGATATGTATTTCCTGGCTTTGAATATGTCGAAAAATGTTGTTGTTGAAAATTCCGATGCCACGGCACGGGGCTTTGTGGCCGCTTTGGAAGGTGCTGCCGGCGGTATTCGTGATAAGAAAGTGCTTGTTCTTGGCGGTGGTCGAGTGGGCAGATCCGCCCTTTCTTTCCTGAAGTGCCGCGGTGCGGATGGTGTTGTTTTTGATACCGATCCTGAAGTAGCTAAAGCGAGAGCGGCAGAAGGTTGGAAAGTGATCCGTACGATGGATGAAATAAAGAATTACCAGTATATTGTCGATTGTACACCCGAAGGGAATTGGATTACTCCTAAAATGCTTCATCCGGAAGTGATTTTCGCTTCTCCCGGTGTTCCGCTTTCTCTTACATCGGAAGCAGAAGAAAAGCATCATGATCGGATTATTCATGACCTGCTGCAGTTAGGTGTTATTACCATGCTTGTAATGGCTTGCTAAGAGCCGTAAAGATGTTTGATTGGGGCTTTGACTTATGATAGTCAAAGCCCTTTCTTGTGTCGGAATATGAAAAATAAGAAATCATAAAAGAATGGAAAATATTTTTCAAAAACCTTGATTTTTTGTTTCTTTCGTGATATACTAATAACGATCTCACATGGGGGGTGGATCGTTATTGATCATATAGACTCTAAATCTATGCAGCCGGGTGAAACTCCCGGACTCCCCGCCAGAAATAAACCGTTTTTTTTGTGATGATACAACTGAGTCGGGTCTCGTAGATACCGGCTCTTTTTGCATAAAGAGCCAAAATAAAGAGAGATAAAGAATTGTGGAGATAAAAGGAGAAATAGAAAATGACGGAAAAAGATATTATCCGGGAACTGACAGAAAGTTCTGAGATCGGCAGAACAGAGCTTATGGCTTTGTTGGAAACAGAGGACCCGTCTGTGCAGGAAATGTTGTTTGATTGTGCTCGCAAGGTACGGGAAAAGCATTTTGGAAATAAAATCTTTCTTTATGCTTTTGTGTATTTTTCCACTTATTGCCGGAATAATTGCAGCTTTTGTTATTTTCGCCGGGATAACGACGACACCATTCGTTACCGGAAAGACAAGGAAGAAGTTCTTGCAATTGCCAAGGAACTTGCCGATTCCGGGGTGCATCTTATTGACTTGACTTTAGGAGAAGACCCTGTTTTGCATAAAGAGCATTTTGCTTCTATGCTGGACCTTGTAGATGAGATTCACGATGTTGTGAATCGTCCGGTAATGATCTCGCCCGGGGTGATCGATGATGATCTTATTGAAGAGTTTGCCCGCCGTAATACAGAGTTTTATGCTTTGTATCAGGAAACCTATAACCGCGATCTTTTCCGTAAGCTGCGGTTGCATCAGGATTATGATGAACGGATGCATGCAAAGTTGAAAGCCAGAGAATGCGGAATGCATATTGAGGAAGGCTTGATGACCGGATTGGGAGAAACAACAGAAGATATTGCCGACGTGCTTTTGGCAATGCAGCGTTTGGATGCCAGTCAGATTCGGGTAATGACTTTTGTGCCTCAGAGCGGTACACCGATGGAAGATTTTGCAGCGCATAACCATGATATGGAGTTAAAGATCATTGCCTTAATGCGTTTAATGAATCCGAAAGTATTGATCCCCGCATCGTTGGATGTGGAAGGTATTGTGGGGCTGGAAAGCCGCATCAATGCCGGCTGCAATGTTGTTACCTCGATCATTCCGCCTACTGCCGGTTTGGCAGGGGTCGCCCAGAGCACCATGGATGTTTGCGAAGGTAATCGTACCGTAGCCGGTGTAGTTCCCCGTTTGGAGGCTTTGGGGCTGAGAGCCGCAACCAGTGACGAATATAAAGAATGGCTGAAGGAAAACAGATGACAAAAGTTTGCGTGATCGGCGGAAAATTGCAAGGGATTGAAGCTTTGTATCTTGCAAAAAAAGCCGGAATGGAAACAACGCTGATCGATAAATCAAAATCACCATTAGGAAAAAAATTTTGTGGTAGATTTATTTGCAAAGATGTGCTACAATATAATACGGATTTAGTAAATATACTGGAAGAAGCTGATTTCGTGCTTCCTGCATTGGAGGAACCGGAAGTTTTGGCCGTATTGAAGGAAATTTCCGAAAAATACGACGTAAACCTGGTTTATGATTCTCATGCTTACGGTATTAGCTCTTCGAAACAAATCTCGGATCGCCTGATGCATGAAAAGGGGTTGCCGTGTCCGCGTTACTATCCGGAAGGTCATTTCCCTTATATTGCGAAACCTTCGGTTTCCAGCTGCAGTGAAGGTGTGACAAAAATTTATACAGAAGATGCTCTGAAAGAGTTTTTTCGTCATGAAAATATCGATACATGGATCGTTGAAGAGTATTTGTCCGGTCCGTCTTATTCTCTGGAAGTTATCGGTACGCCGGAAAGGTATCATACCTATCATGTAACGGAATTGCTGATGGATCCGGAATATGATTGCAAGACCGTTTTATCTCGTCCGGATTTTCCTGCAGAATTGAAAGATCAGTTGGAACAGGAAACCCTTGCTTTAGCTGAAATGGTGAATCTCCACGGTATTATGGATGTGGAAGTTATTGAAACCGATGGTATTCTGCGTATTTTAGAAATTGATGCCAGAATTCCCAGCCAAACACCGATCACCGTTTATCATGCTACCGGATGGAATATGATGACGGAAATGGCCGTTTGCTTTGGAAAAAATCCGCCGCAAAGCAGCGAGCTTTGGTCTCAGGAAAAATATGTTTCTTTGGAACAGATCCTTGTGGAAGGATGCACGGTTCGCGTATTGGGCGAGCATATCATGGGAAAAGCATCTATGTTGGAGCATAAATATGATTTTTGCGGTGCAGATGAAGCATTGACTGATTATGCCCCGGGAAAAGAAAATTGGGCTGCAACATTGATCTGTGTTGCGGAAACAAAGGAAGATTTGGCTGCCAAGCGAGGCAAAATTCCAGCTTCCGTAGAAAAGCTTATTGGCAGGGATATTAAATTTTTTGATGAATATCCTGCCGAAATATAAATTTGTTTGTTTGTGCGAAAGCACGGCAGATATAAAGTACTTTATTAAAAGGACAAAAAGAACAAGGAGGAAACTCAAAAATGTTAATCGTAGGTGAACTCATTAACACAAGCCGTAAGGCAATCAAAGCTGCTGTTGAAGCTAAAGATGCTGCTTACATCCAGCAGATCGCAAAAGAACAGGCTGAAGCCGGTGCCGATTATATCGACGTAAACTGCGGTACTCAGTTTGGTAAAGAAGTAGAAACCATGGAATGGCTCGTAGAAACTATCTGCGAAGTCGTTAAAGACAAACCCCTCTGCATCGATAGCCCCGACGCTACCGCTCTTGACGCTGGTTTGACCTTGGTTAAAAAATTACAGCCCAACTTCCAGCCCATGATCAACTCCATCAATGCTGAACAGGAACGTTACAAAGAAGTACTTCCTCTCGTAACCAAGCATGATGCTAAAATCACCGCTCTTCTCATGGATGACACCGGTATTCCCGACAGCGCTGAAAAACGTTTGGCCGTTGCTGATTTCCTTTACAAAGGCCTCACCGCTGAAGGCGTAAAAGACGAAAACATCTATTTCGATCCGCTTATCCAGCCCATCAGCGTTAACGCTGAATTCGGCGTACAGGTTCTTGACACTGTTAAAGGCCTCACCGAAAAATATCCCAAATGCCACAAAATGTGCGGTCTCTCCAACATTTCCTTCGGTCTCCCCAACAGAAAGATCTTAAACAGCTTCTTCGTTGCACAGACCATGGTTGTTGGTATGGACGGTTTCATTGTTAACCCCTGCGACAAACTCATGATGGGTACTGTTGCTGCCGGTTCCGCTTTGGTCGGCAAAGACGATTATTGCATGGGTTACCTGACCGCTTCCCGTAACGGTCTCTATGACTAATCTATAGCAAATTAAAATAGGCGGAGGTTTAACCTCCGCCTGTTTTTCTTAGGAGTGATATTTATGCCTGCTGAAAGCAACAGACGATATTATCGCAAGCATGTGGATTTTTTCCGGCTTTTAGAAAAAATTAAACTTTGGCCTTCTCGAAACGGTACCTTACATGGTATTCGTTCAATACAGTATAAAGGGGAGTATGCCGAGATCACAACCCATTGCGGTAAAACATTTATGATACGTAACTCCAAAAATTGCCGTGCAGCCCGATGGATCCGCAATAAATGGATGAGAGGCACTTGCAAAAAATGCAAAATTCCCGATTGGAAGTTGGAAAAATATTCCAAAACCTATTTTACGCAAAGTTACGGCTCTGAATTGAAAAATAATGAGTAGACGTCCTTTTTTAAGGAAGTACGGAACAGACTTTGGGGAGTGGTTTGTTCTGTACTTCCTTGAAATGGAAAGTATAAATAAAAATCATGTTTGCTATAAATTTCGCATTATATTTGCAGTGAAATCTCTTGCTTTTATATTGGATTTTTAGTAAAATAATACCAACCTAATGAATAAAGGAGATGTAATTTTATGGAATTACAAAGCTTTATGGAAGCTGTTAAAGCAAAAAATCCCAACGAACCTGAGTTTCATCAGGCCGTAGAAGAAGTCGCTATGACATTGATTCCCTATATCAATGAACATCCCGAATACGAAAAAGCAAAGATCTTGGAACGTATGGTTGAGCCGGAACGTGTTGTAATGTTCCGTGTTCCCTGGGTTGATGATAAAGGTGAAATTCAGATTAACCGTGGTTATCGTATCCAGATGAACAGCGCCATTGGGCCTTACAAAGGTGGTCTTCGTTTCCATCCCTCTGTAAACCTTGGGCTTTTGAAATTCCTGGCCTTTGAACAGGTATTGAAAAACAGTTTGACTACATTGCCTATGGGCGGTGCCAAGGGTGGTGCAGACTTTGACGGTCGCGGCAAAAGCGATGCAGAAGTTATGCGTTTCTGCCAGTCCTTCATGACGGAACTTTATCGTCATATCGGCCCGAATTTGGACGTTCCTGCCGGGGATATCGGCACCGGTGCCAGAGAAATCGGTTATCTCTTTGGTCAGTATAAAAGAGTCAGCAACGAATTTACCGGCGTTCTTACCGGTAAAGGTATGTCCTTCGGCGGCAGCTTGATTCGCCCCGAAGCTACCGGTTATGGTCTTGTCTACTTCCTCGATGAAATGATGAAGAGAAATGGCGATAGCCTTGAAGGCAAAACCGTAACGGTTTCCGGTTACGGCAACGTTGGTACCTTTGCCATTGAAAAAGTAAATGAACTTGGCGGTAAAGTTGTTACCATTGCTGATGAACACGGTTATGTTTATGATCCCGATGGGATTGACAGTGAAAAACTGGAATATTTGAAAGACCTTTGGGTTGTTTACAGAAAATCTGCAAAAGATTTTGCTGAAAAATACAACCTCAAATGGGTGGAAGGAAAACGTCCTTGGGAAGTTCCCTGCGATGTTGCTCTTCCCACTGCAACTCAGAACGAACTCTTTGAAGAACATGCCGAAATGCTGGTGAAAAACGGCGTAAAATACGTTGCCGAAGGTGCAAATATGCCTTGCACCAACGAAGCCATTAAAGTCTTCCAGAAGGCCGGTATCGGCTATGCTCCCGGTAAGGCTGCCAATGCCGGCGGTGTTGCCACCAGTGGTTTGGAAATGAGCCAGAACTCCCTCCGTTACAACTGGACAAGAGAAGAAGTAGATGCAAAATTAAAACGCATCATGCAGGATATTCATGCAAACTGCATCGCTTATGGCGAAACAAAAGACGGTAAAGTGGACTATGTAAACGGTGCCAATGTTGCCGGTTTTGTTAAAGTTGCAGATGCCATGTTAGCACAGGGTATTGTCTGATTTAAAGCATTGAAAGGCGCGTCGGAATTTCCGGCGCGCATTTTTTATGAAGTTTTATGACTTTTGTCTCTTACCTGTGAAGCTGCACTATGGTATATCATAAAGGAAAAGGTGCCGCAGATTCCAGGGGGAATCTTAACGATTCCACGGCCCTGCGTTCTGCTGACACCTTTTCTAAAATCAGTGTATCTGATTTTGGTGAAAATGTCAATAGGAGACTTTTCATTCCAGTTGTGGTTGTGAAATGGAAGAAACAGACGATCCTGACAGGGTCTATCCAAAGTTGAACGACGCTCCTGCTACGCCTGCTTCTTTGAAAGAGTTTAGCAAAATTGTCGGAGTTTGTCAAGAATGAATTAAATTCAGGGGAGGAAATGAACCATAATATATTTAAACCGTAAATTTTCTTTAGGCAAATAAAAAGAAAGCACCGATTTGATTTACGAACAGAGGGCTCCAATTGCCCAAGTTGGTTCAAACCCTTATCGGTACTTCTGATAATAGTATACGTAATTTATGGAATTTTGTCAAGGATAGCACAGCGCTATCAGAACCGGGAGGCAGCGGTGCTGTTGACCCCGGAAGCGCTGTGCTATCTATGGATAAGTATAGTATAATAAGTGGTTGATGTCAATCACGAAAGACGATGTGTTGTATATCCTATATCTATTTTAATACGGTGCCATCGGCCAGGGTGATGGTGCCCGTCTTTAGGATATAGCACTATCTTTTTTTGTCGTTTGAAAAGATAATTTTACTGCGAACCAGCATAGATGCTGG
>CAKUYE010000024.1 GCA_934702375.1 uncultured Bacillota bacterium
AATTCCGGGAAGCATCCATGATGAAAAACTAATTATTCAGTTCTACCGGCGCTGTCCAGATAATTGGGTACATATCAAATGATGTGCCCGGCGCTTTTGCGCTTTAAAAGGATGGTTCTTTTTGTGAAATTCTCTTTTTATCGCGTTTATCGGCGTAGAGCCATAACCCAATGGAAAGGGAAAGCCATAGAATACGGTATAAATTTGTCCATAGATCCCCGGGAAAGGCGTCGAAAAGCGTATTCCAATCGTATATCGCACCGATGGCGTCGATAAAGGCATGGTAAATGGCGCAAGCCAAAATGCTTTTTGTTACTTTATAGAGGGCGGCCAAGGCAAAGGACCAAATCAGGATTGTGATCGTGAAGCCGATAAAGCTGTCGCCGTAATGATTGGAAGTGATATCCAGCCATTGGTCGATATGCCAGATATCCCAGATTACCGCCGTCGTCAGAATACTGAATGGAAATTTCATGATTTTTTCCAGCCGGGGCTGTAAAAATCCGCGCCAACCGGTTTCCTCTGCAATGCCGACGAAGGGAATCATAACGAGAAAACCGAGGGGCAGCATATACCAAGGCGAACCGTTGGGAGTGCCCCGGAAAAGGGCAAAAATCAAGGCGAGGAGACAAAATCCTGCGGTCCATAAGACGGTTTCCTTTGGTGCTTCGGTGTAGAATAAATCTTTCAAAAACGCTTTTAGATGAAGCTTTTCCCGGCAGAGAGCTATCATCAGAACGGAAAAAAACGGTGCCGGGGTAGAAAACAATAAACCGATTATGGCATAGGCCAAATACCCCGGTGTGATCGCTCCGGTTTGTATATAGGCGATGGAATAGGGCTTTAAGATGATATTTAGCGACACAAATGTAAATAGCCAAAAGCCAATGATTAAGAGTAGGTAGTATAAAATATTTTGAGTTTCTTTTTTCATCTGTTTCCCTTATTTTTCGTTTTATTTTTTATGGTCGAGTAGCGATTTGATGGTTTGTATCGCAGGTTATACGCTTTGTTGTTTCTTTGTATACAGGTACAGGCCGATGGCCAAAAGCCAGACGCAGAGGATGGTGATTGCACCGGTTTCGCTGACAAAATACATTTTGTTGCTGCCTTGGGTGATCAGGTCGAAAACAGCTTGATCGTAGTTGTTGTGGGCGGCATGGAGAAAAGCAGCCGGCCATACGTTTCCGCTGCGTATGGTAAGAATCCCTATGATGATGCCTACAGGAAAAATGCAGAGCAAAAATGCGGGGATCTGATACCAGAGGGATGTTCCCGCCATATATCCGCCGCCGATCAGCAACGGGATATGCCAACAGCACCAGAATAAACTGGATATGATAAGCATTTTATTGAGCCCCAAACGTTGATAGAGTGCCGGGACCATAAAACCGCGCCAGCCGATTTCTTCCCCCAACTCGGAAAGCAGGGAAACCGGAGTCCCCAGGAGCATGACAGGGACAAGGTCTTTAAGGATGCGCCAAAGGGCAACCCCATGATATGCAAAGTTTTCAGGATAGATCAACCAGTATATCATATAAGGGATGAGCAGATATAGGAGGGGGATCAGCAAGCTTAGCAATAGGTAGCGGAGTTTGCACCTATGAAAGCCGCTTTTCCCAAGAAGTTTTTTCAAAAAATAAGATTATTTTGTGTTTTGGTTATTTTCGGAGTTTATGGCCTTTTTTTGTTTCACTTGGTACATTTCGAAAAATTGTCGGACGTGTTTTTCTATCAGCTTTATAATTTCATCTTCGCGTTCCGGTTCACGATCGCAAAGATTGATCCAGACCGAGACCGGCAAGCAGAGTTGGGCCGCCATGATCTCCGGGTCCTTTTCCATCAGCATTTTTTCGTTTACATGTAGCTCTAAAAGCGTATTTCGTTTTCTTTTGTTGCGTAGTCCTCGGTGTTGGTGGGGAGGCCTTTTTCTTCCAGTTTTTTTTCGCTCCATTTCTTAAAGAGGAGATAGAATACGGCAAAGGCCGGAACCCCAATGACCATGCCGACAAAGCCTAAAAGCTCGTTGCCGATAACGATGGCAAAGACAATCCAAATAGCGGGAAGACCAATGGAGTAGCCAAGGATTTTTGGCCCGATGATATTGCCGTCAACCTGCTGTAAAACCAAAATAAAGAGAAGGAACCAAAAGGCTTTGGTGGGGTCGATAATGATGATGATAAAAAAGGAAGGAATCGCCCCGATAATCGGTCCGAAGAAGGGGATAATGTTGGTGATCCCGATGATGACCGACAACAGTAAAGCATAGGGAAAACGGAAAATCGACATGCAGATAAAGGCAATGATCCCAATGATGAGAGAGTCGATCAGCTTTCCGGAAATAAAGTTGCTGAAGGTTTCGTTGCTGAGGTTGGTCAATTCCAATAAACGGTCAACGCGTTCTTTTTTGATGTGAGCATAGAGCATTTTTTTGATTTGAGCATAAAACCGTTCTTTGGAAGCAATGAAATAAATGGATACTACAATGGCAATGAAGAGGTTGACTACGGTTCCCGTGACCTTTGTCGTGATATTTACGGTATAAGGCAGAATATAATCAGTAAGAAACGTGGGAATGGAGTTTTCAATATCAATCAGTTTTGCCGTTGCCCAGTCGGAAATATTCATGGCCCAGCTGTGATTTTCCGCGTAGTTGCTGACGAAATGGACAAAGTTATCGATATATACCGGGGCATTGTCGATGAGAGTGGAAAGGCTGTTGATGGTTTGCGGTACGATGATACTGATACAGAGGGCAACGATAATCCCGGCTAAAATATACCCGCAAAGCAGAGAAATGAAGCGCTGGGTTTTTGGCTTCTTGATCTTTTTAAAGCATCGCTTTTCAAAAAACACCACAAAAAAGTTGACAAAGTAGGCAATGATAAATCCCCAGAAGAAGGGCTTGAAAATTGATATCAGCCACCCCAGCCAGGAGAGAACATCCTCGATTCGGGATAGCAGAAAATAAAATAGTATCCCTCCAAAGACAATAAAGGTGAGACCCAATAGCTCTTTGGAAAGATATTTTTCCAGTTTCTCTTTCATTATGGTAACACTTCCTTATAATCTAAAACGAAGTAACATCCGTTTTTACCATTATACAATGGTTGGCAAAAATAGTCTATCTTTTTAATGTTAAATGTGATATAATCTTAAGTAGAAAATTTTGTATTTTATGGAGAGTATTGCTATGTCACATTTTACCGCACACCATCTTTTTGGTCAGCAAGTGTTGAAGGATGCCCCTTCCCAAATTGCCCGGTTGGCGGAAATGAATCTCAGTGCCTTTTGCTGGGGACTTCAGGGTGCCGACCTGTTGTATTTTCATCGACGTATTGATGAATTCAGTGAATTGCCTACCTATGGGAAGATGATCCACGGAGAGAAAACAAATACGTTATTTACTTTTCTTGCCCAGGATCTTTTGAATCATCGAAAGTGTGCCGACTTCGATGTGCTTCTTGCCTATTACTATGGCTTTTGTTGTCATTATTCCCTTGATCGCAAGCTGCATCCCTATGTTTTTTCCTTGCAAAAACAAATCGAAGATGCTGCCGGAGACCCAAAGCATTTCACCGGTGCTCACTGGTATGTGGAGGACGGCATCGATCATGAATGGAATGATATTGCCGAAAATATGCCGGTTTCTACTGTCACTGTGGAAGATTACTATATGGCCGATAAAAATTTACGCCGTTCCATTGGAGGGCTTTACGCCCGAATCCTCTGGAATGTATACGGCATTCGTATTCAGGCTAAAATTGTCGATGAATGTTTTATTGACGGTGTTTGGCGCAATGATATGCTCTATCAGTCAAACGGTGTTTTGAAACCCCATGGAATCATGATCCCTCAGGTGATCCGGACCTGTCCGGATCTTTTTGAGCTTTCTGCCAAAGCAGCGCCGACTCGGCAGGATTGTTTGAATTTGAAAAAAACGGCGTGGTATCATCATGGTGACCGAAGGGAATGTCATGATTCGGTGATTGACCTGATGATTCAGGCAAAAGAATTGGCTTTGACGCTTTTGGATCGCAGTGCTCTGGCGGTAAAACAGGGAAATCGTCATCTTGTGACGAACTTTGATTTCAGCCGCAGCTTTGTGGACGGAAAATTTTAAAGTGAATATCTTGTAGTGCTAAACCCTCCTTTTTCTCCGTAAGCTTTTAAAAAAGGAGGGTTTTTTATGGCAGAAAAAATCATACCGCTGATCCTTGCCGGCGGCAAAGGCTGCCGTTTTTGGCCTTTGAGCCGGGAGCATTATCCAAAGCAGTTTTTGTCTCTTGACGGAGAGATGTCGTTGCTTGAAAAAACTTTTTTACGCGCCCAGGGCGTGATGTCGGGGGGAATCCCCCGGATTGTCGGGAGCAAAGACCAATATCCCCTGGTTGCCGATTGTTTGAAAACCTATGATGGGGGATACCGTTTTATTGGCGAACCTCGGGGTAAAAATACGGCTGCGGCAATTTATCTGGCTTGTCGCCATATGGGAGTGGAAGACGGTGATGCCGTTGTTGTTATAATGCCTGCGGATCATTTTATCGGTGATCAGGAAGTCTTTTTGCATCGGATTCACGCTGCGGCATCATGGTCTCTTCGTAAGAAAGCCATGGTAACCATTGGGGTGACTCCTCGCTATCCTGCAACGGGCTTTGGTTATATTGAAAAAGGTCACAGAGAAGGAGAGAAAGGAGATCATTGCTACCGTGCTTTGAGCTTTACGGAAAAACCCGGCAGAGAAAGGGCGAAAAAATATTTGAAACACGGTAAATTTCTCTGGCACAGCGGTATTGTTGTTGCGCCGCTTTCGGTGCTGTTTTCCGCCTACCGGCGTTATATGCCGGAATTGGTTTCGGTTCTGGATGCTGTTTCTCTCGGTGACGAAGAGGCTCTTGAAAAAGCATATGAGATGTTGGAGCCGATATCTTTTGACAACGGTATTTTGGAAAAGGAGCGGTATCTCTATGTTTTGTCTGCTCACTTTCCCTGGGATGATGTGGGGAGCTTTGAACGGCTTTCCTCGGTACTTCCGGAGGATCGCCATGGAAATATTTGCCGAGAAAATGTATTTACGGCAAATACGGAACGTACGGTGATCCTGACCGACAATCGACTGACCGTTGCCTTCGGTGTAAAGGATCTGGTGGTTGTGGAAGACCATGGTGTTTTGTTGATTTGCCCCCGGGATCAAACCGAGAAAATTCGCGATGTTGTTGAGGCTTTGCCCCGGGAATATCGATAATGACGAATGCTGTCGGGTTTTTTGGTAATAATTTATGCGGAGTAGAAAAGCGTGTGAATACTGCGTAGATTTCTTGACGAAACCACAAAACTTTGCTAAAATTGATATATTATGATACTGGGGTTTTATTCCTTATATTCAGAATGATACATTAATTTTGGAGGTTATTGTGGAAAAAGCAAAAGTAATCATTATTATGGGCAGCGATTCTGATCTTGGTCAGATGAAGGCTGCCGCAGATATTCTGGACGAGTTCCAGATTCCCTATGATATTCATGTGTCCTCTGCTCACAGAACACCTGCAAGAACCCATGAAATTGTAGAAAAAGGAGAAGCAGAAGGTGCAGAGGTATTTATTGCCGCGGCCGGTGGGGCAGCCCATCTTGCCGGAGTTGTTGCCTCGCATACGGCACTTCCCGTTATTGGTGTGCCGATTTCGACAAATATGATGGGCGGTATGGATTCTTTGCTCTCCACGGTGCAGATGCCTCCGGGGATTCCCGTTGCGACTGTAGCTATTGGCGGGTCAAAAAACGCAGGGATCCTTGCCGCTCAAATTTTATCTGTAAAGGATCTTTCCCTGAGAAAAGTGTTAAAAGATTATCGTCAGAAAATGGCCGAAGGTGTTTGTGCCAAGGATGAAAAACTATCCTCTATGACGGTAGCGGAATATTTAGAACAGAAAAAATAAGGAGATTAAAAAAGTATGATTGCTCGTTACAGCTTACCTCAGATGCAGGCTATCTGGGAACAGGAAAACCGTTTTCGCCAAATGATGGAAGTGGAAATCTGCGCTTCGGAAGCCATGGCGGAATTGGGGCATATCCCGGAAGAAGCCGCGAAAAACATCCGTGAAAAGGCAACCTTTAATGTTGAACGCATTGCAGAGATCGAAGATGTGGTCAAGCATGACGTGATCGCCTTTTTGACCTGTATCGGTGAGAATGTAGGGGAAGACTCCAAATATATCCATATGGGTATGACTTCCTCGGATGTTCTTGATACCGCCCTTGGCTTACAGATGAAAGAAAGCTGCGAGATTCTTTTAACAAAGATGAAAGAATTTCGTGAAATTTTGGCAGGTTTGGCCAGAAAATACAAAATGACCATTATGACCGGGCGCACCCATGGGATCCATGCGGAACCGGTGACCTTCGGTTTGAAAATGGCTCTTTATGTTATGGAAATGGATCGCAGTATCAAACGAATGGAAGCTGCCAAGGAAGCCGTTTCCGTGGGAATGATTTCCGGTGCGGTGGGAACCTTTGCCAATATTGACCCCCGCGTGGAAGAAATTGTTTGCAGTCGTTTGGGATTAAAACCGGAGCCTGTTTCTACTCAGGTGATCCAGAGAGACCGTCATGCGGAATTTTTGTCCACCATGGCAGTAATCGGCGGCAGTTTGGAAAAAATGGCAACGGAAATCCGCAACCTTCAGCGTACCGATATTCTGGAAGCGGAAGAATCCTTCTCCAAAGGGCAGAAAGGCTCTTCGGCAATGCCTCATAAAAAGAACCCCATTACTGCCGAACGAGTTGCC
The DNA here is from genome assembly GCA_934702375.1 of uncultured Bacillota bacterium. Taxonomy (GTDB): domain Bacteria; phylum Bacillota; class Dehalobacteriia; order UBA7702; family UBA7702; genus UBA7702. The sequence continues at coordinate 6,786 of CAKUYE010000024.1, forward strand.
GGTCTTTCCCGCGTGCTCCGCGGCAATGCTCAGGCTGCGCTGGAAAATATTGCATTGTGGCATGAAAGAGATATTACCCATTCCTCGGTGGAACGAATCATTATTCCCGATTCCTGCCTGCTTCTCGACTATATGCTTCACCTGATGATTCGCATTTACAAAAATCTCGTGGTTCACGAAGATAATATGCGTTCGAATCTGGATCGCACTTTGGGCCTTGTATTCTCTCAGAGAGTGATGCTCAGCTTAATTGATAAAGGTATGAGCCGCGAAAAAGCTTACGAATGGGTACAGCGCAATGCTCTCTATGCCTGGCAGACAAAGACTGATTTTGAATATCTTGTTTCCGAAGATGCCGATATTGCTCGTTATCTTAATAAAGATGAAATTGATGCTATTTTTGACTACGATTATCATTTGAAGAATATTGATTATATCTTTAAACGTATTGGCCTGGAGTAAGGGAGGTTCTTTATCATGAATGTTGAAAAGAAAGAAATGCTTTATGAAGGTAAAGCGAAAAAAATGTTTTTGACCAGTGATCCCGATGTTATCTGGATCGAGTATAAAGATGACGCCACTGCCTTTGACGGTAAGAAAAAAGGTACTATTATCGGGAAAGGCCATTTGAATAACGAAATTTCTTCCATCTTTTTTACCATGCTGAAAGAGCATGGCGTAAAAAACCATTTCATTGAAAAAATCTCCGATACAGAACAGTTGGTAAAGAAAAACACCATTTTGCCTTTGGAAGTTATTGTGCGAAATGTTGCCGCCGGTTCTCTTGCCAAACGCCTTGGTCTCCCCGAAGGCACGGAATTGAAAAAAACCGTTCTGGAGTATTGCTATAAATCCGATGAGCTTGGGGATCCCATGATCAACGACTATCATATTGCCACTTTGGAGCTGGCTACGCCGGAACAGCTGAAATTTATTGCCGATACTTCCTTTAAGGTCAATGAAATTTTGAAGGAATACCTGTTGGAAAGGAATATCAAGATTATTGACTTTAAATTGGAATATGGTCTTTTCCACGGCGAAGTGATGCTTTCCGATGAAATTTCCCCGGATACCTGCCGCTTCTGGGATACCGAAACCAACGAAAAATTGGACAAAGACCGTTTCCGCAGAGACCTTGGCAATGTTGAGGATGCTTATAAAGAGATTTTGAAACGTCTCAGCAAGTAAGTTGTCGTCCTGTCCCGAAAGGAGTTCGTAATGGGAATCAGCTATAAAGACGCCGGTGTAGATATTGATAAAGGGAATGAAGCCGTCCGTCTGATGAAGGATCACGTAAAATCTACCTTCAATGAAGGTGTTCTCACTGATATTGGCGGTTTTGGCGGTTTATTTCAGTTGAATACGGAAAATTGCCCGGAACCGGTTCTTGTTTCCGGTACCGATGGTGTCGGTACAAAACTCAAGATCGCTATGCTTATGGACAAGCATGACACCATTGGTATTGATGCGGTGGCCATGTGTGTAAACGATATTCTGGTTCAGGGTGCCGCACCTCTCTTTTTCCTGGATTATCTGGCTTGCGGTAAGCTGGAACCGGAAAAGATTGCTTCGATTGTCGGCGGTGTTGCCGAAGGCTGCCGTCAGAGCAATGCCGCTCTGATTGGCGGTGAGACGGCGGAAATGCCGGATTTTTATGCCGAAGATGAATACGATATCGCAGGCTTTGCCGTAGGTGTGGTTGATAAGAAGAAGATCATTGACGGCAGCAAAACGGAGGTTGGCGATGTAATGCTGGCTTTACCCTCCAACGGTGTTCATTCCAACGGGTTTTCCCTCGTGCGGAAGCTGGTATTTGATACTGCCGGTCTTTCCGTCAATGATTATATTGATGAATTCGGCTGCACCCTTGGAGAAGAGCTTCTTGCTCCCACCCATATTTATGTAAAAGATATTTTGCCTTTGCTGCAAAAATATGAGATCAAAGCCATGAGTCATATTACCGGCGGCGGCTTGATCGAAAATATTCCCCGCTGCATCAATCCCTGGATCAATGCCGTTATTGATGTGGATTGGCCTGTGCCTCCGGTTTTCCGTTATTTACAGAAAATCGGTAAGGTATCTACCTTGGAAATGCATCGCGTTTTCAATATGGGGTTAGGCTTTATCGTAATCTGTGATCTGGATACGGCGGAAAAGATTGAAGCCGATGATCCTCGTTTTATGCGCGTAGGTTATCTGGAACCCGGTGAAGGGAAAACAGAAATTCTGGGGGTAAATATATGAAACGATTGGTTGTTTTAGCCAGCGGCCGCGGCTCCAATTTCAAAGCCATCCTTGATGAGATCGAAGCCGGTCATATCAACGGTAAGATTGTTGCCGTGATTTCCGATCATCACGATGCCAAGGCCCTTGATACGGCACGGGAGCATGAGATCGAAGCCATCTATGGTAATGCCAAAAACCCGGAATACAACGAATGGCTTATCGGTAAGGTTAAGAGCTATGCTCCTGATTATGTGCTCCTTGCCGGTTATATGCGCATCGTACCGCCGGAATTTGTGGCGACTTTTGCCAATAAGATCATCAATATCCACCCTGCATTATTACCTTCCTTTAAGGGGCTTCACGGCCAACGTCAGGCCCTGGAATATGGGGTGAAGATTGCCGGTTGTACCGTTCACTATGTGGATGAGGGGATGGATACCGGGAAAATCATTGCTCAGCGAGCCGTAGAGGTAATGGATAACGATACCGAAGAAACACTTTCTGCCCGTATTTTAGAGCAGGAGCACCAGTTGTATCCTGCCGTTGTTAAAATGCTTTGTGAAAAATAGGAGAGGGACTATGAATGTAATGGTGATCGGCGGTGGCGGCAGAGAACACGCTATCGCTGCAAAAATCAAAGAAAGCAGCCGTTTATCAAAGCTTTACGCTGCTCCGGGCAGTGATGGCATGGCCGATATTGCCGAAAGAGTACCCTATGCTGTGACCGATACCGAAAATATCGTAGCTTTTGTGAAAGATCATGGTATCGAAATGGTCTTTATCGGTCCGGAAGTGCCCCTTTTAAATGGTCTGGCCGATGCATTGCTTGCTGCCGGCGTGATGGTTCTCGGCCCTCAAAAAGCCGCAGCAGAGCTGGAAGGTTCCAAAGCTTTTTCCAAGGATATCATGAAAAAATACGGCATTCCCACCGGTGCTTACGAAGTTTTTAACGATGCGGAAAAAGCCATTGCCTATTTGCATGATGCCGCTTATCCTACTGTGGTGAAGGCCGATGGCCTTGCCGCCGGGAAGGGTGTTGTGATTGCCGAAGATGAAGATGCTGCCGTATTGGCAGTGAAAAGCATGATGGAAGATAAAATCTTTGGTGAGAGCGGCAGCCGCATCGTGATTGAAGAATTTTTGGAAGGAGAAGAACTGAGCCTTTTGGCTTTCACCGATGGCAAAACGGTGCTCCCGATGATCCCTTCTCAGGATCATAAACGCATCAACGATGACGATATGGGTCCCAACACCGGTGGCATGGGAGCATATGCTCCGGCTCCGGTCGGCTCTCCCGAAATTATTGAAAAGGCCATGGAAAAGGTAATGAAGCCTCTCGTTGCCGCAATGGCTGCGGAAGGGAAACCCTATCGCGGAGTGCTTTATGCCGGATTGATGGTTAAGGACAATGATATTAAGGTATTGGAATTCAATGCCCGTTTTGGCGATCCGGAAACCCAGGCGGTGCTGCCGTTATTGGATTCGGACATTATTGATATCACCGAAGCGATCAACCACGGTACATTGGATCAACAGGAAATCCAATGGAAAGACGGTTATGCGGTTTGCGTTGTGATGAGTGCAAAGGGCTATCCTGCTGCTCCCGTAAAAGGGGACGAAATTTTCGGTTTGGAAAAAGATCAGCCCGATACCTTTGTATTCCATGCCGGAACGAAAAAAGAAAACGGTGTATTTGTGACCAACGGCGGCCGTGTCTTAGGTGTAACAGCTCTGGACAGTGACTTGAAAGCTGCCATTGACAAAGCATATCGTCGAGTAGAAACCATTGACTTTAAGGAATGTCATTATCGGAAGGATATCGGACAAAAAGCCTTCCGTCATTTGAAATAAGGAGATAGAATAAAACATGGCGCAGTATCTGGAAGGATTGAATGAACAGCAGTATGCAGCAGTGACCGCAGGCAATGGCCCAATTTTGGTGATTGCCGGGGCAGGCAGTGGGAAAACCAGGGTTTTAACCAACCGTATTGCATATCTGATGGATGCAATGGGCGTTTCCGCCCGCCAGATCATGGCGCTGACCTTTACAAACAAAGCCGCCAAGGAGATGGAAACACGTCTTGCCTCTTTGTTGGAAGAGGATGTTTACGGTCTTTGGGTAGGAACCTTCCATCGGATTTGCCTGCGCATTTTGCGTATGGAAGGGGAGGCTATCGGCGTAGACCCCAATTTTGTGATTTACGATGATGCCGATCAGCGCTCTCTTGTGAAATCACTGCTGAAACAGCAGGGGGTGGAAGATACCATAACGCCTGCGGCGGCTTTGCGGATGATCTCCGATGCAAAAAATAATATGTACAGCCCCGAAGCCTATGAGGAAACGGCTTTTACCTCGGAAGAGGAGATTGTTGCCCATACATATAAGCTTTATGAAAAACAAAAACGCGCCAATAACGCTTTGGATTTCGATGATCTTCTTCTTTACGTGGTAGAGCTGTTTTCTACCTGCCATGATGTTTTGGCAGAATATCGGGAGCGATTCCCCTATATTCTGGTGGACGAATATCAGGATACCAACGATGCCCAGTATCGTATTTTGCGCCTTCTCGCCGGGAAACAGGGGAATCTTTTTGTCGTAGGTGATCCGGATCAAAGCATTTATGCTTTCCGTGGTGCCAAAATCGAAAATATTCTGAATTATCACCGGGATTATCCCGGAGCAGCGGTTTTTCGTTTGGAAAAGAATTATCGCTCCACTCAGCAGATTTTGAATGCCGCCAATGCTTTGATCAAAAATAACAGCGGGCGATTGGAAAAGGATCTTTATACCGATCGCAGCGGTGAAAATATCGAAGCAACCCTTGTGGCCGATGAAAAGGACGAAGCTCTTTACGTGGCCAGAACGGCCCGAAGCTATGTAGAGCAGGGGCGATATCGTTATGCGGATATGGCGGTATTTTATCGTACCCATGCCCAAAGCCGTGCCATCGAAGAAAAATTGCAATTTTTGCGGATCCCGTATAAAGTCTTTGGCGGTTTGAAATATTATGATCGAAAAGAAATCAAGGATACCCTTGCTTATTTGCGGGTTATAATGAATCCCGATGACAATGTCAGTTTGCTTCGAATCATCAACGAACCCCGCCGGGGGATCGGCGGTACCACGGTGGAACGGCTGGAAGACCTCAGTGCAGAGAAAGCCGTTTCTATTTGGAATATTCTTACCCACGATTTGGAGGATGCCGGTTTTAAACCGGCGGCAAAGCGTGCTCTGGTACAGTTTACCGAAATCATTAAGCATCTGCAAAGCTATGCGAAAGATCATAGCGTAACCGCTACTACGGCGGAAATGTGGTTGGCTACGGGCTATAAAGCTGTTTTGGAAAAGGAAGATAATGTCGAAAATACGGCTCGGTTGGAAAATATGGAAGAGTTTCTCACCGTAACTTCGGATTACGATAAAAGCGTGGATGGAAAATTTGAAGAAGAGGAAAGCGCCGGTGCTTTGGCAGATTTTCTCGCTTCGATTTCCTTAAGCTCGGATCTGGATCAGATTGAGGAAAGCGATGATTATGTGACCCTTATGACGATCCATATGGCAAAAGGATTGGAGTTTCCGGTGGTGTTTCTTGTGGGGATGGAAGAATCGGTATTTCCCCATGTACGTTCCGTTCTTTCCGGTGATGAGAGTGAAATTGAAGAGGAACGGCGGCTTTGCTATGTTGGTGTGACCCGGGCTATGGATGTTTTAAAGATCCTGCGTACCTATCGCCGTACCCTTTGGGGCCGGACCATGTATAACAAGCCTTCCCGTTTTTTGGAGGAGATGAATATCAAACCGTCGGCAAAGGAAACGGAAAAGAAGGAGAAAAAAGAGATCCAGCCTTCCGAGGATTACGGTGAATATGCCCTTGGTGATAAGGTGCGTCATTGTAAGTTTGGAGATGGCGTCATCGTCTTTATTGATAATAATGCCGGCAAGGCAAAAGTGGCTTTTCCTGACCTTGGTGTTAAGGAGTTTCTTTTAGCCTATGCCAAACTGGAGAAGATCTGAAATGAAAGAACGCATTGACACTTTAACGGAGCAGTTGAATCAATGGAACAAGGCCTACTATGAAGAGGATCGTCCCGTTGTGACCGATGCCGTTTATGATAAGGCCATGAAAGAGCTGGAATCTTTGGAGGAACAGTATCCTCAATGGAAACGGGCGGATAGTCCTACCCAAAGGGTAGGCGGAAATCCTGTGGCCGGTTTTGAAACCGTAGAGCATCGTTTGCCTCTGTTATCTTTGGCAAATACTTTTTCCGCCGAGGATTTGCAGGATTTTCACCATCGCCTGATAAAAGAAGGCGTGGATTCTCCGGAGTACGTTGTGGAGTGGAAGATCGATGGGCTTACCGTAGCTTTGGAATATGAAAACGGTTTCTTTGTCCGGGGCGCTACCCGGGGAGATGGTCGAATCGGGGAGAATATCACGGAAAACATCAAAACAATTCTTACCGTACCTTTGCAAATTCCTTTCACCGGTAAGCTTGTTGTTCGCGGTGAAGCCTATCTGCCCAAAAAAGATTTTGCAAAACTGAATCAACAGCGGGAAGAGGCCGGAGAGTCTCTTTTTGCCAATCCCCGAAATGCCGCTGCTGGTTCCTTGCGGCAGCTTGATCCCAAAATCACGGCAAAGCGCCACCTTGCGGTTTTTGCCTACGATATCGTTTATGGCGAAGGCGAGTTGCCCCAAAGCCAAAGAGATACATTGGCATTCTTGAAAGAGCAGGGTTTTTTTGTGAATCCCGATCATGAGCTGATTCGGGATATGGATGGGGTTTCTGAGCTTTTGGAACGAAAAGCCGCCGCCAGGGAATATTTGGTATACGATACCGATGGTCTCGTTTTTAAACTGAATGATTTTCAATACCGGGATCGCATCGGTTATACGGCCAAAGCTCCGCGTTTTTCCATTGCATATAAATTCCCGCCGGAAGAAAAGGAAACGACACTAAAGGATATTCAGATCACTTTGGGACGTACCGGCGTTTTAACACCCTTGGGTATTCTGGAGCAGGTGCTTCTGGCCGGTTCTGTGATCAGTAAGGTTAGCCTGCATAATAGCGACTATGTACAGGAAAAGGATTTGCGGATCGGCGATCGTGTTATCATCCACAAAGCCGGCGATGTGATTCCTGAGGTTGTGTGTTCCTTACCGCAAAAGCGAAGCAGTGATTCGGTACCCTTCGTTTTTCCTCAGCACTGCCCTGTTTGCGGGGAAGAGGTTGTGCGCCTTGAGGATGAAGTCGCTTTGCGTTGCGTTAACGAAAGCTGCCCCGGTCGGATCAAGGAAAATATCAAGCATTTCGTATCGAAGAATGCTATGGATATTGAGGGCTTTGGCCCGGCTATTACCAATGCTTTATTGAAAAATGGCCTGATCCACGATGTTGGTGATATCTACAGCTTAAAGAAAGAGGATTATTTGCAGCTGGATAAGATTGCCGATAAAAGTGCCGATAATCTCGTTGCTGCGGTGGAAAAAAGCAAAAAAGCCGGTTTGGGACGGGTTCTTTTTGGTTTGGGGATCCGTCATGTCGGTGCTGTTACGGCGGCAAATATTGCTTCCCATTTTGGCTCCGTAGATGCTTTGATGGAAGAAGCTCAAAAGGAGGATTCCACCGCTTTGGCGGATTTGGATGAAGTGGGGAAAAAAATTGCCGACAGCGTTTCCCTGTTTTTCCGGGTAGAAAAAAATCGGGAGCTTATTGAAAAGCTCCGTACTGCCGGAGTGGATATGACGGCGGCCAAAGCTGTGGAAGGAAAACTCAATGGAGAAACCTTCCTCTTTACCGGCACTCTGCCGACGTTAAAACGGCACGAAGCCGAAGCGATGGTGAAAGCCGCCGGAGGACGTATCCTCAGCGGTGTGAGTAAGAATCTGTCCCACCTTGTTGCCGGAGAAAAAGCCGGTTCCAAACTGGATAAAGCAACGAAGCTGGGTATTCATATTATGACAGAAGAAGAATTTCTTGATTATATCAAGTAGGAGGATATTCTCATGGGAGAAATCAAAAGGATCATCGTTGAAAAAAAAGATGGTTTTAATGTTGAGGCGGAACAGGTCAAAACGGATCTTGTAAACACCCTTGGGATCCATGCTCTGGAATCTTTGCGGATCTTTCATATCTACGATGTGGAAGGTTTGAGTGAAGAGGAGCTGGAACGTGGTAAGACCCTTGTTTTTTCCGAACCCCCGGCCGATGATTGCTATGAAGAAACGATCCCCCTTTATGAAGGGGAACAAGCCTTTGGTTTTATGTATTTGCCCGGTCAGTATGACCAGCGAGCCGATTCTGCTTCTCAGTGTCTGGAAATCATCACCGGTCATCGGGTTGATGCTCTTCGCTGCTGCCGTGTGTGGGCTTTGGGCGGAGAAGAACTGACCGCTGCCGATATCGAAAAGATCAAAGCCTATGCAATCAATCCGGTGGATTCTACAGAAATCCCTCTGGAAAAACCGGCATCTATTCGCACCGATGCACCGGAACCTGCTCCGGTACCGGAGATTGAAGGCTTTTTGACGATGGATGACGAAGCTTTCCGTCATCTTTATGAAAGTCTTTCTTTGGCCATGAGTGAAGAGGATTTCTTCTTTACCCGGGAGTATTTCCGTAAAGAAAATCGTGTGCCGACAATGACGGAAATCAAGGTTTTGGATACTTATTGGAGTGACCATTGCCGTCACACCACCTTTATGACGATCATTGACAGTGTTCGATTTCAGCCGGGATTTTTCACCGATCCGGTCAAGGCGGCCTGGCAGAAATACCTGGATACCAGAGTTGAAGTTTATGGTGAAAAAGAAAAACCGGCTTGCCTCATGGATATTGCCACCATCGCCATGAAGGAAATGCGGAAAAACGGTCAGTTAAATGATTTGGATGAAAGTGAAGAGATCAATGCCTGTACGATCAAGATCAAAGTGGATCATGACGGAGAGGATGAAGATTGGCTCTTCCTCTTTAAAAATGAAACCCATAATCATCCTACGGAAATTGAACCCTTTGGCGGTGCGGCCACCTGTCTTGGCGGTGCCATTCGCGACCCCCTTTCCGGTCGTGCCTATGTTTATCAGGCCATGCGCGTAAGCGGTGCGGCAGATCCCCGTACTCCGGTGGAAAAAACCTTACCCGGTAAGCTGCCTCAGCGGAAGATCTGTAAAGAAGCTGCTCATGGCTACAGCTCCTACGGTAATCAGATCGGTTTGGCGACGGGTAAAGTTGCGGAAATCTATGATGATGCCTTTGTTGCCAAGCGTATGGAGGTTGGTGCCGTGGTCGGTGCCGTTCCTGAGGATCACGTGCGGAGAGAAGCTCCGGAAAAAGGCGATATTGTTCTTCTTCTCGGCGGGCGCACCGGTCGAGACGGCATTGGCGGTGCTACCGGTTCTTCCAAAGAGCATACCGAAGAAAGCATCACCCAAAGCGGCGCGGAAGTTCAGAAGGGAAATCCGCCTACAGAACGGAAGCTTCAGCGTTTGTTCCGAGATGGGGAAGTGACCCGAATGATTAAGCGCTGCAATGACTTTGGTGCCGGCGGTGTTTCCGTTGCCGTTGGCGAGTTGACAGACAGCCTTTTCATTGATTTGGATAAAGTTCCTTTAAAATACAGCGGGCTTGACGGTACCGAGGTTGCCGTTTCCGAATCCCAGGAACGTATGGCCGTTGTGATTGAAGCTCATAACGAAGATAAATTCCGGGCAAAAGCGGCAAAGGAAAATCTGGAATGCACTCGCATTGCGGAAGTAACCGATAGCGGCCGTTTGGAAATGGTTTTCCGCGGGCAGAAGGTTGTGGATCTTTCCAGAGAATTCTTAAATAGCGGCGGTGTTCGCCAACATATTGATATTGAAGTATTGCCTCCGGAACCCCAGAGTCCTATTTCGGCCTTGGGCAAATTACGTAACCGTGGCTCTTTGTCGGAAAGTCTGATTGCCATGGCTCTCGACCCCAATATCGGTTCTTCAAAGGGTTTGGGAGAAATGTTCGACAGCACCATTGGTGCTGCTTCCGTCTTAATGCCTTTTGGCGGCAGAAACCAGCTGACGCCCACCGAAGGGATGGCGGCTCATCTGCCGGTTAAGGAAGGAAAAACCAAAACGACTTCTTTGATGACCTATGGCTTTGATCCCATCATTGCCCATTGGAGTCCTTTCCACGGTGGACTTTATGCTGTTTTGGACAGCGTAACCCGGCTTGTGGCCATGGGCGGTGATTACCGTACCGCACGTTTGACCTTGCAGGAATATTTTGAAAAATTAAAGAAGGATCCTCGCCGTTGGGGTAAGCCGTTGTCGGCGCTTCTCGGTGCCTTTACGGCAGAAGAGGCTTTAGGGCTTCCCGGTATCGGCGGTAAGGACAGTATGTCCGGTTCCTTTAAGGATATCCACGTTCCCCCCTGCTTGTTGTCTTTTGCGGTAGATATTACCGAGGACAGCAAGGTTTTAAGTCCCGAATTCAAAGGGGCCGGGCATCGCCTTGTTCTCATTCAATCCAAACGAGATGAAAATTTGATTCCGAATTTTCAGCGCCAAAAAGAAATTTTTGAAAAAGTCATGGAGCTGAATGAAAAAGGACAGGTCCTTTCTGCGGTCAGCTTAAAGGCCGGTGGGATCGGTGAAGCACTGATCCACTGCACCTTGGGGAATGCCGTAGGTGTGGAACTGAACGAAATGGATCTTGATGAAATTTTGGCTCCGAAGTATGGCTCGATCTTACTGGAAGTTACAGAGGATACGGATCTTACCGATCTGCTGTTGATTCCCGTGGGTAAAACCATTGAAGAACGGGTGATTCGCTATAAAAACGAAGAGCTTTCTCTCATGGATTTGGTGGAAGCTTATCTTACTACGATGAACAGCATCTATCCGCCGTTCCTTCCCGGAGATGGGGATAGTACCATTTGCCCCACTTGGGACAAGCAGATTCATGTACATAGCGATGGCAAGGTGAAACCCAAGGTCTTGATTCCGGTATTTCCCGGCACCAATTGTGAATACGACAGTGCCGATGCTTTTACCCTTGCCGGTGCTGAAAGTAACATCGTTGTGGTGCGGAATCAGACCCCTGATGAGTTGGCTGCTTCTGTTTGCGAATTGACAAAGGCTCTCAAGGAAAGTCAGATTTTGATGCTTCCCGGTGGCTTCAGCGCCGGGGATGAACCGGAAGGCTCTGCCAAATTTATTGCAGCAATCTTCCGTGATCCTGCTTTGAAAGAAGCTGTGGCAGCGCACCTTGACCGGAAAAATCTGATTTTAGGGATTTGCAACGGATTCCAGGCTCTTGTAAAGCTGGGGCTGTTGCCTTACGGGGAAATTCGTGATCTCAGTGATGAAGACCCCACCCTGACTTTTAATCGTATTGGCCGCCATATTTCCACCATGGCTCGGACGAAGCTGATTTCTAAGCTTTCTCCCTGGTACAGTGAAGCGGAGTTGGGAAAAATTTACACCGTTCCCATCTCTCACGGTGAAGGCCGTTTTGTGGCTCCCATGGGTGTTCTGGGGAATATGATTGCCAAAGGGCAAATCGCCACCCAGTATGTCAATGCCGCAGGCAAAACAACGATGATCGCACCGGATAATCCCAACGGTTCCGTTATGGCTATTGAAGGGATCACCGATGAAACCGGTTTGATCCTTGGAAAAATGGGCCACTCTGAACGCTATCGGAAAGGTCTGTATAAAAATATCCCCGGAGATTTTGACCAAAAGATTTTCCTCTCCGGCGTGAAATACTTTGACTAAAGAAAATAAAACCAGGAACAGACGAAAATCTGTTCCTGGTTTTTTATAAGAAAATGTAGAGATCAATTTTCTTTTAATGTAGAGATCAATTTTCTTTTAAGGATGTTTTTACTTTTACGGTTACTGTTTCTTCATAGGCTGAGAAAGCATTGTCCACAACTTCTTTCTTCGGTGCTTTGGTGGTCAAACTGATGATCGGAACGGCGATTAAGCCGACGATCATGGCGAAGGCGCCGCAGTTGATGGGGGATTGAAGGACTGTGGGAAAGGCGCTGCGGAAGAAGAGATTTAAGGTCATAATAACTGCGCCGAAGATAAAGCAGAACCAAACCGAAGCTTTGGAGGTGCGCTTCATGTATAGACCGAAGAGGAAGGGAGCAAGAAATGCTCCGGCCAAAGCCCCCCAGGAGATCCCCATGAGCTGAGCAATAAAGGTGATATTGGATTTGTACTGGACGATGGCGATTACAACGGAGATGCCGATAAAGACGATGATCAGACCGCGCATGGTGAGAAGCTTTGTTTTTTCTTCCGCCTTTTTCAGCAGATTGTTGCTTAAAAAGTCCAAAGTCAACGTGGAGCTGGAGGTTAATACCAGAGAGGAAAGGGTTGACATGGAGGCGGAAAGTACCAAAACGATTACAACGGCAATGATGAGTGTCGGCAGGTTTTCCAGCATCGTAGGAATCAAAGCGTCAAAACCCGTTTGGGCAACGATCTCCGGTGTAGAGAAGAGACGGCCGAAGCCGCCGAGGAAGTAACAGCCGCCGGCAACAACGCAGGCAAATACGGTAGAAATGATAGTGCCTTTGGCAATGGCCTGCTCGCTTTTGATGGCATAGAACTTTTGTACCATCTGAGGCAATCCCCAAGTGCCCAAGGAGGTTAGGATTACAACACAGAGGAGACCGAAGGGATCCGGACCAAAGAAGGAGGCAAAGGCTCCGACCTGGCTTGTGGTTTCGGGATCCGTAACATTGGCCAGTTCGTTGATGGCATTCATGAAACCGCCCTGACCGTGTAAAACGGCGGCAATGACGGCAACGATACCGAAAAGCATAATGATGCCTTGAATAAAGTCATTCATCGCCGTTGCCATGTAGCCCCCGGCAATGACGTAGATTCCTGTCAGAACGGCCATGACGATTACACAGATGGTGTAGTCGATGCCGAAGGCCATTTCAAAAAGGCGGGAAAGGCCATTGTATAAAGAAGCCGTGTAGGGAATCAGGAAAATAAAGATCAAAGCGGAAGCAACGATGCGGAGGTTCTGACTGTCAAAGCGCTTCCCAAAGAAATCCGGCATGGTAGCACTGGCTAAATGTTGCGTCATGACTCTGGTGCGTCGTCCCAGAACGACCCAGGCCAACAAAGAGCCGAGAAGAGCATTCCCAATACCGATCCAGGTGGCGGCAATGCCGAATTTCCAGCCAAACTGCCCGGCATAACCCACAAAGATTACAGCGGAGAAGTAGGATGTACCATAGGCAAATGCGGTGAGCCAGGGGCCGACGCTGCGGCCGCCAAGTACAAAGCCGTTTACATCGGTGGCGTGTTTTCTGCAATAAAGGCCGACACCGATCATAACGATAAAAAAGGTCAGTAGAATGATGATTTTGATTGCCATAATGACGTTCCTTCTTTCCGAGGACAATAAAAAATCCGTCCTCTAAATTTTTTTAGAGGACGGATGAATGATCCGCGGTACCACCTCATATTATCGCTACTTCACAGCAACGATCCCTTATCAAGTACGACGTTTTCACGCTTATACTCTATCACTATAACGGGTGAACCCGTTGCAGCCTACTCGTTTCCTTTCGGTGCACAGCTCTGGGAATGTATTCAGCATCATCTTCCTTTATTGCCTTGCACCAACCGGCAACTCTCTGAAAATTCCAATGTGCTTACTTTTTTCCCGTCAAAGCCTTTCTGTTTTATGGGTGTTATTTTACCATCATAGAAACGTTATGTCAATATGAATATTTTATGATTGAAATGGATTTATAGGTCAAAAATTTCATCACCGTAGATGGGAATATCGGATTTCAGCAGGATCTGTTCAGTAAATTCGATATCGGCGGTATTCAGAATCACGCAGGCTTTTTGCTCGGAATTGCTGATGAAAGCATAAATATATTCCAGACTGATGCCGTTTTGCGTAAGAATTTTTGTGACTTTTGTCAAACCGCCGGGAAGGTCGGTAAGCCCCACGGCCAAGACTCTGCAAACGGATACGAGGAAACCTTCGCGTTCCAGCAGTTCCTTGCATTCATCGGGTTGATTGACGATGAAACGAAGAATCCCGAAATTGGGAGTATCGGACATATTGACAGCGAAGATATTGATTTTTTTTTCTGCCAAAAAGGAAATCACTTCAAAAATTGCGCCGGCCCTGTTATCGACCAAAACTGAGATCTGCTTCATATACATAAAAGAAATTCCTCCTTAATTGTTGCCTTCGTTTCTGAGGTCTACGATGCGTTTTGCTTTGCCTTCAAACCGTTTGATGGTTCTGGGGGGTACCAGTGTAACCTTGCAATCCAAGCCAAGTACGGTTTTTAATGCTGCCCGGATCTTGTGCTGCAAAGCATCAAGCTCACTGTAGCGTTCCAGCAGAGATGCATCGACCAGTTCCACCTGGACTTCCAGGGTATCCATGAAGTTCTTTTTCCGTAAGATAAGCTGATAATGAGGGCCGATATGAGGCATGGTGAAAAGAACGCTTTCGATTTGCGAGGGGAAAACATTGACGCCTTTGATGATCATCATATCGTCGGTGCGTCCCATGACCTTTGTCATTCTTGCCGTTGTACGGCCGCAGGGGCAGGGATCATAGGTAATCCGGGCAAGGTCCTTGGTTCTGTAGCGGAAGATAGGGAATGCTTCCTTAAAGAGGGGGGTGATTACCAGTTCTCCGGTTTCGCCCTGGGGCAGGACTTCGCAGGTATCGGGATCGATTACTTCGCAGAGGTAGTAATCTTCGTTAATATGGAGGCCGTTTCTTTCGAGACATTCCCCGGATACGCCGGGGCCGCCGATTTCCGTTAGGCCATAATTATCGGTAACGATGATGCCGATATTCTTTTCGATCTGATCCCGCATTTCCGGGGTGCAGATTTCCGAGCCGAATAATCCCACCCGGAGTTTTAATTTGTCGGAAATGCCGTGATCTTTTGCCAATTCGCTGAGGTATACACCGTAGGAGGGAGTTGCAATCAGAACCGTAGAGCCAAAGTCCTCCATGATCATCAGCTGCTTTTCACTGTTGCCGCTGGACATGGGGATTACCATGCAGCCGACCTTTTGCAAGCCGTAATGAAGACCGAAAGCGCCGGTAAACAATCCGTAGCCAAAAGAAATTTGTGCAATATCTTTGGCGGTAACACCACTGGCCGTGATGATACGGGCCATACATTCGCTCCAGACTTCCATGTCGTTTCTGGTGTAAGCGCCGACAACGGGTTTTCCTGTAGTCCCGGAGGAAGCATGTACTTCAATGATGTCCTCGATGGGAGAAGCAAAGAGATTGAAGGGGTAGTTATCGCGAAGATCGGCTTTGGTCATCAATGGCAGCCGGGAGATATCGCTGAGTTTTTGAATATGCTTAGGCTGTACACCGGCCTTGTCCATGCATTGTTTGTAGTAGGGGACATGGTCGTAACAGCGGTTGATGGTCCATTTTAATTTTTCCAGCTGCAAGGCTTCGATATCCTTGCGTTTCATTGTTTCTTTTTCTTTATTAAAAAATGTCGTATCCAATGTTGATTCCTCCGGGAACATTAACTTTTTCTGTAGGCTTCGTTGATCATTTCGCCTGTTTCTGCCAGCAAAGCGGGGATATCCAAACCCTGAGGGCATTTTTCCACGCATTTTTCGCAATTGGTGCAGTTATCTTCATGGGCAGAGGCTTTGATTTTTTCGTATTCTTCCACATAGGCCCAAACGGTGCCGCCGATGCGGTAATGATTGTTGATCTCAAATAACGAGGCGATATCCACACCGTGAGGGCAGCCGTCGCAGTAACGGCAACCGGTACAGGGGATCATTTTGTTCTTTTTGAAAATATTGATGGCGGTTTCCAGATCTTTGGCTTCGCTTTCGCTTAAGGGTGCGTAATTTGCCATGGTGGCAATATTTTCTTTCAGCTGGGTGAGGTTGGACATCCCGCTTAAAACTGTCATCACATTTGGCAGTTGGGCTGCATAGCGCAGGTTTAAAGATGCCGGTGTTTCCTTAGGATGGGTGGCTTTTAGATGCGCCACAGCTTCCGGAGAGAGATTTGCCAAGGCGCCGCCGCGAAGAGGTTCCATGATGATGATCGGCAGTCCCTTTTTGGTAATAATCTCATATTGGGTCTTTGCATCTTGAAGCTCCCAGTCAATGGCATTGAGCTGAATTTGGGCAAATTCCCAAGGATAATCTTCGATAATGCCTCTTAAAACGTCGGCGGTATCGTGAAAGGAAAAACCGAGATGTTTGATCAGGCCTTCCTCTTTCTTTTTCATTAAATATTCCACTGCTTTATATTTTTTAAAATAGGGATAATAGGAGTCATTCAGATTATGGCAGAGATAAAAATCAAAATAATTTGTTTTACATTTTTGCAGCTGTTCTTCAAAAATCCGGGCAATCCCTGCTTCATCCTTTGCCATCCAGGCCGGCATTTTTGATGCCAGATAATAGCTTTCTCTGGGATAGCGGGAGAGCATTTCTCCGGTGACAGCTTCGGACATACCGTTGTGGTACATATAGGCTGTATCGAAATAATTTACACCGTTTTCAATGGCGTAATCGAACATTGCTGCGGTTTGCTCCTTGTCGATTTGATCCGCTTTTCCGTTCAGGACAGGCAAACGCATGGTGCCTAAGCCCAGAAGAGAAATGGATCTGTCAAAATTCTTTCTTTTTTCCATTTTAAATTACCCCTTATAAAATAGTGAAATGATGATACTATAATATATCATATCATAGTTTAAAAAATTTTGGTAGTATAATTCTTGTTTCAATTCGCAAAATCTGTTATACTGTAGTGAGAAAAGGAGGGCATTTTTATGGATGATGTCAGAATTATAGAAGGTGCTGTCACATTGGAATTGCATGGCTTTCTTACCTCTTTAAAAATCAGCTTGCCGGAAGAAGAAGATATCGAAGGCGGCGACTATGATCTGGGTAAGACCCTTTTTGAAGCCGGGATTCACACCGCAGCGGTGGAAAAGGCAATCGTAAACGGCAGTCTTGTCCATATGCGCCATAAAATCAAGCCCGGTGATTATATCGTTTTATTCCCCATGGATATTTGAAAGAGAAGTTTTAAGTAGGAGTGAATCAGAAAATGGAGTCGAAAGCGTTGTTGGCAGAAAAAGCAAAGCACATTCGCCAAAACATTATTGAAATGTTAGGTCAGGCAAAAAGCGGTCATCCCGGCGGATCTTTGGATTTGGCGGAGATTATGTCCGTTTTATATTTTGACGTGATGAATTTTGATTTTGCAGATCCCCAAAAAGAGGATCGGGATTATCTTGTATTGTCAAAAGGTCATGGTGCACCGGTATTGTACGGCACCTTTTGTGAAGGTGGTCTGATCGAAAAAGAAGAATTGAAAACTTTGCGTCAGCTTGGTTCTCGTCTCCAGGGGCATCCCGATCGCAAAAGATTGCCCGGTGCCGAAGCTTCTACCGGTTCTCTGGGGCAGGGCTTTGGCATTGCCAACGGCATTGCTTTGTCGATGAAACTGCGGCAGAAGCCCAACCGTGTTTATGCCATTCTTGGTGATGGCGAGCTTGACGAAGGTATTATTTGGGAAGCTGCAATGTGTGCCGCCAACTATCATTTGGATAATCTTTGTGCCATTGTTGATAACAATGGTTTGCAGATTGACGGCTCCAATGATGAGGTTATGGCTCTCGGTGATATCGGTGCAAAATTTGCAGCCTTTGGTTTTGAAGTATTCCATGTAGATGGTCATGATATCGAAGCTTTGCAGGATGTTTTTGCCAAAGCGAAGGCTGTGACCGGCAAGCCTGTGGCAATTATTGCCAAAACAGTGAAGGGCAAAGGTGTTTCCTTTATGGAAAATCAGGCCGGATGGCACGGAAAAGCAATGGATGCAGAGCAATTTGCTGCAGCAAAAGCAGAATTGGAGGGCTGAGATTATGGAAAAAATTGCAACAAGAGAGGCATACGGAAATGCTTTGGCAGAGATCGGTAAAACTAACGACAGCATTGTGGTATTGGATGCTGACCTTTCCAAATCAACAAAAACGAATATTTTTGCCAAGGCTTTCCCGGAACGCTTTTTTGATATGGGGATTGCCGAAAGCAACATGGCCGCTACCGCCGCAGGTCTCGCCATTGGCGGTGATACCGTTTTTATGAGTAGCTTTGCTGTTTTTGCTACCGGACGTTGCTTTGAAGTGATCCGCAACAGTATTTGTTATCCCAATCTTAATGTAAAGATTGCGGCAACCCATGCCGGGGTTACCGTTGGTGAGGACGGCGGTTCTCATCAGAGTATTGAAGATATTGCAATTATGCGCGTTCTTCCCAATATGCAGGTTTTTGTGCCTGCCGATGCCGTGGAAACGACGCAGATGGTTCGTTATATGGCCGATCATTTTGGCCCCATGTATTTGCGTTTGGGTCGAAGCGGACAACCGGTATTGTTTGATGATTCCTACTGTTTTGAACCGGGTAAATCTGCTGTTTTGAAGGATGGCAGTGATGTTGCGCTGTTTGCCTGCGGTTTGATGGTTTCCAAGGCTTTAGAGGCTGCGGAGGCATTGAAAGCAGAAGGGATTGATGCCGCGGTTATCAATGCATCCTCTCTGAAACCTTTTGACCGTGATACCGTTGTGACTTATGCAAAAAAATGCGGCGCTATTGTTACCGCAGAGGAGCATAGCATTATCGGCGGCTTAGGCTCTGCCGTTGCCGAAGTGCTGGCAGAGGAACATCCTTGTATTATGGGACGCGTTGGTGTGCTGGATCGCTTTGGGCAGAGCGGTAAGCCCGATGCTCTGTTGGAAGAGTACAACCTTACTGCTAAGGATATTGTTGCTAAGGCGAAGGACATTATCAAGAAAAAATAAAGAAAAACGGAGGGTGCCTCAAAGAATTTTGAGGCACCCTTTTGGAGTATAGAATGGATCAATACGGAAAAGTGGAAAGTCTGGATTTTTTCGGCAACGGCATTTTGCATCAAGAGGGAAAGTGCTGCTTTATTAAAAATGCTTTGCCTAAAGAGGAAATCCATTATCGGCTTTCCGAAGAAAAAAAGCGATATGCCAAAGGGGTCTCTACGGAGATTTGTTTGGCATCTCCCTATCGGCAAAAGCCTTTTTGTGCCTGTTACGGTCAGTGTGGCGGCTGTGATTTCCAACATGTAGATTATCGCTTGGAGGTTGCGGCAAAGGAAAATCATGTTTTGCGCTCCCTGAAACAAATTGGCGGCATGGATGACTTTGAATTTCTTCCTTTGGCAGAAGGAGAGCAAATTTACGGCTATCGTAACCATGCCACCTTTCAGATGAAGGAGGGGCGCACCTGTTTTTATCAAGCCCAAAGCCACCGCCATGTGCCGGTGGAGCAGTGCGGTTTGCTGGAACCGGTTTTAAATGAGGCTTTATTTGTGATAAACGGTTTGGCTTTGAAGGAAGCTGATACCGTTGCTTTGCGTTGTGATAACACCGGCCATCTTGTGGCGGTGATCTATGGCAATATCAAAAGGGATCTTGCCGATGTGTTGGAAAAACATGAGATATTTACCGGAATCGTGACGGTGTGGGAAAAGGGAACACGGGTCTACGGTGATGAGTACCTTTATTATGATTTTGACGGACGCCGGTTAAAGGTGTCCTTTCGCAGCTTTTTCCAAGTCAATACCGAAGCGGCTTTGTCCATGCTGCGGTATTGCCGTACCCTTACGGAAAGCTGTACTCATCGGCGCATTCTGGATCTTTATTGCGGCGTTGGAAGTATTGGTTTGTATCTGGCTTCTCCCGAGGATCGACTCTACGGGATTGAGATTGTAAAAGATGCGGTAATCCTTGCCGGAGAAAATTCAAAAAACAATGGAATTAAGGCCAAATATCTTGCCGGAAAAACGGAACAGCAGCTGAGGTCCTTTTTAAAGCAGATCCCCCAAGCAGATTTCGTGATTCTGGATCCACCCCGACAGGGATTGCAAAAAAATACTCCGGAAATTTTGCTGGAATATGCCGCAGAAACGATCCTCTATATCTCTTGTGATCCGGCTTCCCTAAGCCGGGACCTGAAAGCACTTTCAGAAAAATATAAGCTGATATCCGCAAAACCCTTCGACCTGTTCCCCAGAACCAGCCACGTTGAGACGGTTGTTCTTTTGTCCCAACTGAAACAAAAGCCGGATGATTACATTGATGTCACGATTGAACTTGATGATGTGGATATAACATCTGCAGAGACTAAGGCAACATATGATGAGATAAAGAAGTATGTGGCGGAACATAATGCCGGCATGAAGGTTTCCAATCTGTATATCTCACAGGTAAAGAGAAAATGCGGAATTGAGGTTGGAAAGAATTATAATTTACCTAAACATGAAGACAGTAGGCAGCC
>CAKUYE010000025.1 GCA_934702375.1 uncultured Bacillota bacterium
GGCTCCGAAGGGCACTAGGTTATCCTTGAAAATGCCTGCGGCATTTCCTAAGGTTAACCGTCGGATGAGGTGGCGTGGCGGTAGTTTCTATCTTTAACGGCTAGCGTGTCTGCGGCGAAAAAAGGAAGATATCTACGCTTTTCGCCGCAGTAACTATCTACATCAAACACAGATGCACCCATCGCGCCACCTCATCAGTCGGCTTCGCCGCCAGCTTCTCCTCAAGGAGAAGCCATATTGGATCGCATTGCGTAGCAATGCTTCCGGAACCCCACCGGAGGTGGGATTTCACCTCCCGCAGGGAGATTTCACCCGCCGCAGGCGGATTTCACCCCGCGAAGCGGGATTTCACCCTTCCGTAGGAAGGTGTTGCGCCGCAGAGACAAACCGCATCAAATATAGATGTGCCCCTCGCGCCACCTCATCAGTCGGCTTCGCCGCCAGCTTCTCCTCAAGGAGAAGCCATATTTGCATCGCCTTTGCGATGCTACCACAACCTCACCGCAGGTGAGATTTCACCTTCCGAAGGAAGATTTCACCCGCCACATGCGGATTTCACCTCGCCGCAGGCGAGATTTCACCCCACCGCAGGTGGGAATTGGTTAGGAGAAAGTTTTATGGATCATATTACGTTTCAGAAGGAGGAGAGCCTTCGGTTGGATGTTTTTCTTACCGGTGTGCTCCCCGATGTTTCCCGAAGTCGGGTGGCGCAGCTCATCAAGGAAGGGGCGGTGCTGGTCAACGGCAAAAAGGTCAAAGCCGGTTACAGCCTTGTTTCCGGCGATGAAATCAGCTATGACATTCCGGAAAAGGTAGAGGCCACGGTGGAGGCTGAGGATATCCCCTTGGATATTGTTTATGAGGATCACGATGTGATTGTGGTGAATAAGCCCCGGGGGATGGTGGTACATCCTGCCCCGGGTACGGCGGATCATACCCTGGTCAACGCTTTGATGGCCCACTGTACCGATCTTTCCGGCATCAACGGCGTGCTGCGCCCCGGCATTGTCCACCGCATCGACAAGGACACCTCGGGCCTGCTTTTGGTGGCGAAAAACGATATTGCCCACCGCAGTCTGGCGAAGCAGCTCAAGGAGCATACCATTACCCGGGTTTATCAGGGGATTGTTTGCGGTATGGTGGCAGAGCCCGAAGGGATTGTGGATTGCCCCATCGGCCGCCATCCTTCGGAACGGAAAAAAATGGCGGTAACGGAAAAAAACTCCAAGCGTGCCGTGACCCACTACCGGGTTTTGGAACGGTTTCCCGGCTATACTTTGATCGAAGCCAAGCTGGAAACGGGGCGCACCCATCAGATCCGCGTTCATATGAAGTACATCGGCTATCCGCTGCTGGGAGATCCCCTTTACGGCAAGGGGGATAAAAATCCCTTTTTCTTCCACGGTCAGGCCCTTCATGCCCGGACCATCGGCTTTGTACACCCCACCACCGGGGAATATATGGAATTTTCCGCAGAACCTCCCGAGGACATGCAGGAAGTCATGAAAAAATTACGAAATAACCATTGAAATTTCCATTTTGGTGTAGTATAATACAGGAAAAGAAGCAACAAGGTAATGCTTTAAATTGTCCCGTGAGGCAATAAGGGTTACGTATGCAGTTTTCTAAAGATATGTTTCGGCGCTTGGCGTCTGTTTGCGTACAGTCTTATTCCTCGGGGAATAGGACTGTTTTTTTTTGCGATAACGAAGGAAAGGTGGGAGATCCATTGGTTAAGGAAATCACAACGGAAATTTTAAGCGAAACCGATATCAAACGCGCCCTGACCCGTATGGCCCATGAAATTCTGGAAAAGAATCAGGGGGGCGAGGATCTGGTATTGCTGGGCATCCGCACCCGGGGAGTGTTTCTTGCCCGGCGTTTGGCTGCCATCATTGATGAGGTAGAGGGGTTGAAAGTGCCTGTGGGTACCCTTGATATCACCCTTTATCGTGATGATATTGCTGCCAAAGGCGGCATCCCCGTGGTGGGAGAAAGTGATGTTCCCTTTGATTTGGATCACAAAAAGGTGATCCTTTGTGATGATGTATTGTTTACGGGTCGAACCGTCAGAGCTGCTTTGGATGCAGTGTTTGATTTGGGGCGGCCCTCTTTTATACGCCTTGCGGTGCTGGTGGATCGGGGCCACCGGGAGCTGCCGGTTCGTGCCGACTACGTTGGGAAGAATATCCCCACCTCCCATACGGAAAATGTGGTGGTGCGCTTTGACGAATGCGACGGCTACGACACCGTTGTTCTGCAAAAGGAAAAATATTGAGGAGGAACCAATGGCAATCAAAACAAAAGATCTCATTGACCTGGAATTTCTCACTGCCGAAGAAATCCGGGAAATTCTCGACACGGCCAAGCCGATGAAAGCGGTAATGCAGCGCAACATTAAAACCGTTCCGGCGCTGAGAGGGAAAACCGTGGCCACCCTCTTTTACGAAAACAGCACCAGAACCCGGCTTTCCTTTGAACTGGCGGCAAAGTACCTCAGCGCAGGTACCTGCAACATCTCGGCTTCGGCCTCCTCGGTGCAGAAGGGGGAAAGCCTTCAGGATACCGGCCGCACCCTGGATGCCATGGGCACCGATATCATCGTGATCCGTCACAACATGAGCGGCGCTCCCCAGCTTTTGGGGGAAGCCGTAAAGGCTAGGGTCATCAACGCCGGCGACGGCATGCATGCCCATCCCACCCAGGCTCTTCTCGATATGTTCACCATTCTGGAACGGAAGGGGAGCATCGCCGGGCAGAATGTGGTGATCCTTGGGGATATCCTCCACAGCCGGGTGGCACGATCCAACATTTGGAGCCTCACCAAGCTTGGCGCCAAGGTTACCGTTTGCGGACCGCCGACACTGATGCCCAAGGATATTGAAAAAATGGGGGTAAGGGTCAGCTACGATATTGACGAAGCTCTGGAGGATGCCGATGTGGTAAACGTCCTTCGGATTCAGCTGGAACGCCAGCATAAGGGGTTGTTCCCGACCATTGAAGAATATGCCAAAAATTACGCCATGACCGAAGAACGGCTGAAACGGGCCAAACCCGATGTGCTGATTCAACACCCCGGCCCTATGAACCGCACCATTGAGATCCCCTCGGCGGTGGCGGATTCCGCCCAGTGCTCCGTAGAAGAGCAGGTTACCAACGGCGTGGCATGCCGCATGGCATTGCTTTATCTGATGAGTGGAGGTGAAAACCTTGTCTGATTTGTTATTGAAAGGGGGCCGTGTGATCGACCCCGGTCAAAATATGGATACCGTTGCCGATGTGCTGATTCGGGATGGTAAAATCGCCGCCATCGGCGAAAATCTGAAGGCAGAGGATGCCGAAGTGAAGGACGTTGCCGGGATGATTCTTTGCCCCGGTCTGGTGGATATTCACTGCCACCTGAGAGAACCGGGTCTGGAACGAAAGGAAACCATTGCTACCGGTACCAGAGCCGCCGCAGCCGGGGGCTTTACCACGGTGCTCCCCATGCCCAACACCGCCCCGGTGGCGGATAACCCCGCTTCCATGATGTACGTTCGGGATCGCGCCAAAGAAACCGGTGTGGTTCATGTGTACCCCATCGGCGCTATCTCCAAAGGCAGCAAAGGGCTGGAACTGGCGGAAATGAGCGCCATGGCCGATGCCGGTGCGGTGGCCTTTTCCGATGACGGCCGCCCGGTGGAAAGCAGCCGTTTGATGCGGCTGGCCATGGAATACAGCCTCATCACCAAGCTGCCCCTGATCGCCCACGAAGAGGATCCGGCATTGGTGGACGAAGGGGATATGAACGAAGGCTACGTTTCCACGGTGCTGGGGTTAAAGGGAAATCCTGCCGCCGCCGAGGAAACGATGATCGCCAGAGATATCATTTTGGCACGGCTCACCGGAGCACGGCTCCATGTGGCCCATGTCAGCACCGCCCGGGGCGCCCAGATGATTCGGGAAGCCAAAGCCGAAGGGTTGAATATCACCGCCGAGGTCACCCCCCATCATCTCACCCTTACCGAAGAGGCCGTTCGGGGTTACGATACCAATACCAAGGTAAATCCGCCCCTCCGCCGCAGAGAAGATGTGGATGCCCTCATCGAAGCCTTGAAGGACGGCACCATCGATTGCGTGGCAACGGACCATGCGCCCCATACCATCGAAGATAAAGTGGTGGAATATCACTTTGCCGCCAACGGCATCACCGGCTTTGAAACGGCGCTGCCCCTGCTCTGGACGGAGCTGGTGCAGACCGGCCGCCTTACCGCCGAGGAGCTGATCCGGGCTATGAGCTGTGCTCCTGCCAAGGTGATGAACCTCCCCGCCGGTTCTCTGGCAGTGGGTGCCGCCGCCGATGTGACGGTTTTTGACCCCGAAACCATTCTTGCCGTGGATAAGCACCGCTTCTGTTCCAAAGGCAAAAATACCCCCTTCCATGGCAGACTTCTCAGCGGCTGGCCGATGATGACCGTGGTCAGCGGCAAGATCGTTATGGAAGATCGTGAAATAAAGGAGTAACGAAATGATCGAATCCGGAAAAATACTGATCAACGAAAAAGTCGGCAAGGATATCTGGCGTATGGAGATCAAAGCTCCCCGGATCGCCGCCGCTGCCGCCCCGGGGCAGTTTGTCAATGTGCGCCTGAATGAGCTGGATCAGCCCCTGCTGCGCCGCCCCATCAGTCTCCACGGCATCGACGCCGCCAACGGCATCATCAGCCTTCTCTATCTGGTGGTGGGGAAAGGCACTGCCATGATGACCAAACTGGAAAACGGTGAAACCGTGGATCTTCTCGGTCCTCTGGGCCACGGCTTTTCCACGGGCTTTCACGGCCGCCGGGCTGTGATGGTGGCCGGCGGCATCGGCTCGGCTCCCTTTTACCCCCTGATGGAGGTGCTCCGGGAGAAAAATCGGGATATCACCATGATTTACGGCGCTCGGGATGAGGAAAGCCTGACTTGTCTGCCCATGTACGAAGAGCTGGGAGTACGGATGATCCTCGTCACCGAGGACGGCTCCTGCGGCGAAAAGGGCTTTGTGACCGGGCCTTTGGAACGGCTGCTAAAGGAGGAAGGCGCCGACTTTGTATACGCCTGCGGCCCCGAAGCCATGCTTAAAGCCGTGGAAGAAGTAGTTGCCGCCAATGGGGTGGAAGGGGAAGTCTCCACCGAAGCCCGGATGGGCTGCGGCCTTGGGGTTTGTCTCTCCTGCTCCAAAAAGGGGAAGGATCATAAAAATCACAAGGTCTGCCAGGACGGACCGGTATTCAAAATGGGGGTCATGGATTATGAGTAAAGTAAACCTTGCCGTCAATATCGGCGGCCTGCAAGTGCAAAACCCCGTCACCACCGCTTCGGGAACCTTCGGTTCCGGCTTGGAAATGACGGAATATGTGGATCTTACCCGCCTGGGCGCCATTACCGTAAAGGGGACGACACTGGAGCCCCGCCCCGGCAATGCCCAGCCCCGGTGTGCCGAAACCCCTGCCGGGATCTTGAATTCCATCGGTTTGGAAAACCCCGGAGTGGAGGTTTTTGTTAAGGATATCCTGCCCAAAGTGGCAGCCTATGAAACTCCCATCATCGTCAATATCGCCGGGAAGGAAATTGAGGACTACGGCACCGTTGCCGCTATTTTGGAAAAAGAATCAGCGGTGAGCGCCATCGAAGTTAATGTATCCTGCCCCAATGTGAAAAACGGCGGCATGGCTTTGGGTACCGACCCCAAGCTGGTTTATGAAACCACCCGGGTGGTGAAGGACCATACCACCAAACCGGTGATTTTAAAGCTCTCTCCCAATGTTACCGATATCGTTGCCGTGGCCAAAGCCGCAGCCGACGGCGGTGCCGACGGCTTGACGCTAATCAACTGCCTCCTCGGCATGGCTATTGATATCAAAAGCCAAAAACCCCTGCTGGGGAATGTGGTTGGGGGGCTTTCCGGCCCGGCCATTAAGCCTGTGGCATTGCGCATGGTTTACCAGGTGGCACAGAAGGTGGATCTCCCCATCATCGGCCTTGGGGGCATCACCAGCTGGCAGGATGCCGTAGAGTTCCTGCTGGCGGGAGCAACCATGGTGTCCATCGGCACCGGCAACTTTGTTGATCCGACTTTGACCATGAAGGTCATCGACGGCATCGAAGGTTATCTCAGCGAAAACGGCTATAGCGATGTTCATGAGATCATCGGTCTGGCCTGGAAATAACAGAAATACAGGAGGAAAAGAAATGGTAAAAGACAAGATTATCGTGGCACTGGATGTGCCCACAAAGGAAGAAGCTCTGGCCATCGTCGATGAGCTTGGCGATAAGGTCGGCGCTTACAAGATCGGCATGCAGCTTTACAATGCCTGCGGTCCGGAAATCATTGAGGAAGTTACCAAGCGGAAGGGACGCATTTTTCTGGATTTGAAATTCCACGATATCCCCAATACCGTGGCATCGGCGGCTCGGGTTGCCGCCAACCTCGGTGTGTATATGTTCAATGTCCATGCCTGCGGCGGCAGCACCATGATGAAGGCCGCAGCCGACGCCCTGAAAGAGGAAGCCGCCAAACTGGGTGTGGAACGTCCGCTTCTCATTGCCGTTACCGTTTTGACTTCCATGAACGAAGAAGAGCTTCAAGGGGAAGTGGGGATCTCCCGGAGCCTGAACGAACAGGTCGCCGCCATGGCCAAGCTGGCCAAGGATTGCGGCTTGGACGGTGTTGTGGCTTCGGCCAAGGAAATTAAGCTGATTCGGGAAGCCTGCGGCGATGATTTCCTTATCGTCACTCCGGGGATTCGCCCCAGAGATGCCGCCGCCGATGACCAGAAACGCATCAAAACCCCCGGGGAAGCCGTGGCCGACGGCGCAGATTACCTCGTCATCGGCCGCCCCATCACCAAGGCTGCCGATCGCACCGCCGCCGTGGCCAACATCGTGGCAGATATCGAAAGCGCCCTCTGAGGAAATGAAATACCGCCCTGCGGTCGGCATGAAATACTGCCTAACGGCAGCATGAAATACCCCTTCGGGGCATGAAATACCTTCCTGTGGAAGGCATGAAGGAAGCATTGCAAAGCAATGCGATCCAATATGGCTTCTCCTTGAGGAGAAGCTGGCGGCGATAGCTGACTGATGAGGTGTCGCGTTGGGTGCAACTGTATTTGATGTAGATAGTTACTGCGGCGGCGTTTCTTCATAGATGCAATACATTTTCCGCCGCAGATATGTTGCCTAACAAAGTTTTTGTCTACCGTCACGCCACCTCATCCACCGCAAGCGGTCCCCCTTCCCCTCAAGGGGAAGGCATGTGTAGCAGGCACTTTTATGCAAAACAAATTTTTTTCGCGACGGCGTTACGTTTATTGCGAAGCATATCAAAAGTTTCTGCGGCGCACAATGCCGCGGTACAACATCCCTCCGGGTGGGATAAACGGTTTTAATCGGGTAAAAGATTCCGACAGCGGGATCGAAGTATACAAGGCGTATCTGAAGACTCCCGGTGTTGGGAGATTTTGCGCGATTACAATCGTTTAGCGCGCCCGCTTCACCCAAATAACGCCGCCGCACCCACCCAAAACCCAAATAACAAAAAAAGGAGAAACCAAAAAATGACTCAAAACGAAATCTATGATATCTTTAAACAATCCGGCGCCTTACTCGAAGGCCACTTCCTTCTCACCTCCGGCCGTCATTCCGACCGTTACATGCAGTGCGCACAGGTCCTGAAATATCCCGATGCCACGGAAAAGCTTTGCAAGGTCATTGCCGATGCTTACAAAGACAGCGGTGTAGAGTTGGTCATCGGGCCGGCCATGGGCGGCATTCTCGTGGCATATGAAGTTGCCCGTCAGCTGGGTGTGCCCAACATTTTTGCCGAACGGGAAAACGGCAAAATGACCTTGCGCCGTAATTTTAGCATTGAAAAAGGCCAGAAAGTTCTGGTGGTGGAAGATGTTGTTACCACCGGCGGCAGCGTCCGGGAAGTGATCGACATTGCCAAAGAAGCCGGTGCCGATGTGGTTGGCGCCGGGGTACTGGTAGACCGCAGCAACGGAAAAGTGGATCTCGGGGTGAAGCTGGTTCCCGTCCTCTCCATGGAAGTGGTAAGCTACGAAGCCGATGAATGCCCGATGTGCAAAGCCGGAGAAGGGGCACCCTACAAACCCGGCAGCCGTAACCTGAAATGAGCCGGGATTTTATCATTCGACCGGTAAAGCCCATGGTGGATGCTCCGATCCTGCTGGATATTTATGCTCCCTATGTGGAAACCACGGCGGTGACGTTTGAATATGAGGTGCCGACAATCAAGGAATTCCGCCGCCGCATTCGGGAGACGATTACTCATTTTCCCTATCTTGTCGCCGAGGATGACAGCGGCATTTTAGGCTATGCCTATGCCCATCCCTTTCATCCCCGGGCAGCTTACAGCTGGTGTGTAGAGGTATCGGTGTACATTGCACCGGATCAGCGGAAACGGGGCCTGGGCCGCGCTCTTTACGATGCCATTACCGAGATTCTGCGCCGCCAGGGGGTGCTCCTCATGGTGGTGTTGGTGGCATCGGTGGAGGGCGAGGACCCCTACCTGTGCCCGGACAGCGTGCTCTTTCATCATAAAATGGGCTTTACCGATGTGGGCACGATGCCCCAATGCGGCTATAAATTCAACCGTTGGTACGATATGACCTACATGATCAAACGAATCGGCGAAGCCAAAACCGATGTTCCCCCGGTGATCCTCTACCCCGAACTGAAGGAAGGGGAGAAACGCAAGTGAGTTCCACGGTGATCCTCTCCTGCCCGATGATAAAAAAAGAGCTGCTCTCCATCATGGCAGAGGAAAAGGTTTCCCTTCCGGTTTACTTTTTGCCGGCGGAAATGCACAACGATATGGATAAGATGCGGGCCTTTCTTCAAAGTATCATCGACAGTCTGGCCTTTGTGGATCGGGTGATCATTACCGCTTCCCGGTGCGGCAATGCCACGGTGGGGCTTCGTGCCACCACGGCAGAACTGCTGTTGCCCCGGGGGGCGGATTGCATCGATCTGCTCCTTTCCGAAAGGGATCTTCCTTCCCGGGTTCGCCCGGAACGCGCCATCTTCCTTACGGACAGCTGGGTAAAAAGCACGTCGGATTCGGAATACAGCTACGAAGCGCTGACGGCGCGCTACGGTGAGAACACCGCCGCAGAGCTGCTGAAAACGATGTACCGCGATTACCGCAGCTATGTTTTTCTGGACAGCGGCGTTTACGATGTCGCCGCCCTGAAACACTCCATGAAAGCAAAGGCCGCATTGCTGGGCATGACGATGGAACAACGCCCTGCACCCTGCGCCACCCTGCGTAAGCTGGTAAAAGGAGAAATCGACGACGATTTCATCCTGGTGCCTAAAGGCGGCACCGTAAAGGAAAGCGATTTTATAGCGTACTAAAACAAGCTCCCGGAAGTTTCTCCGGGAGCTATTTTATTGGTGAAGAAAAGTTCCTGCGGAAGGAATGAAATCCCGCCCTGCGGTCTGCATGAAGGAAGCATTGCTGCGCAATGCGAACCAAAAATGGCTTCTCCTCAAAGGGGAAGGCATTTTAGCAGGTGTTTTGTGATTCTTGCTTGAGGGATCCGTCGATTTCTCCTGACGAGAGGGGCGTTTATAAAAAAAGTTTAGCGTTGATATAGGGTGCTTTATATGCTATTCTTTTTACAAAGAAGAAAAATTTGTGGAGGAATGCCCAATGGAAGAAAAAACTTATCAAACTCGCTGCGGAACGATTCACTATTGGGCAAGCGTGTCTGACCCGGATGCAGTTACGCTTGTTTTTCTGCCGGGATTGACCGCTGATCATAGATTGTTTGATAAGCAAGTGCAGTATTTTGTGCACAAGTATAATATCGTGGTATGGGATGCGCCGGCTCATGCATCTTCTTGGCCGTTTCAGTTTGATTTTGATTTGTTTGATAAGGCAAAATGGCTGAATGGCATTTTGAATCAGGAGGGAATCACAAAACCCGTTATTATTGGTCAATCCATGGGTGGATATGTGGGGCAGGCTTATGCACAGCTCTACCCAAAGCAGCCGGCAGGCTTTGTTTCCATTGACTCTGCACCGCTGCAACGAAGCTATGTGACTGCCGTTGAAATCCGGCTTTTGAAACGGATGGAGCCGGTATATGCGCATTATCCGTGGAAATGGCTCCTGAAATCGGGGGTGGAAGGTGTTGCCGTCTCTGATTATGGCAGAAATCTCATGCGGGAAATGATGTTGACTTATGATGGCGATCAGAAACGTTATGCACAAATTGCCGGACACGGTTTTCGTATTTTGGCAGCGGCGATGGAAAAGGATCTGCCGTATGAAATCAAGTGCCCTGCTTTATTGATCTGCGGTGCCCGGGACCATGCCGGTTCGTGTAAACGGTACAACAAGGCATGGCACCGAAACACGAAAATTCCTTTGACTTGGATCGAAGGAGCCGGGCATAATTCCAACACAGACAAACCTGAACAGATAAATGCTCTGATAGAAGCCTTTGTTGCAAATATTTGAAACAGATATCAACGGTTGGAGTGAACAATAGAAACGCAGCGTAACATAACGGTGGGGGTCTCGGAGTCTCCCGAGTCGTTTTGGGGTCCGGGGAATCGAAACCCCGGGGTTTTGGACACTTTGGCCCCAAAGTGCCGCATCCCAAGGCGGCATAGTGAGGTGCTTTTGCCGGAGGGATCAGCCGATTTCGTAGATGTCGTCGCTGAAAATTTCCGGGTGGGGTTCTCTTCTGCGGCCTGCGGTAACCATGAGGCTGGGCGGATGGTGGATCTCCTGCTTTTTCTGCTCTCTTTGTTCAAATCGTTTGTCCTGGCGGCTTTCCTTTCTTGCCCAGGAGAGGATTGTTGCCAGGTGGTTTTCGTACTTCCTGCCGGTAGAGGCGATAAAGCAGCTGAGGTCGTCGATGTTGGTTTGCCAGTCCTTGGGAAACTCTTTTTTCAGACGAGATAAATCATCCTCACTCAAAAACACATTTTGAAATGCTCCGTAGGGACATTTTTTTTCGTGTGCCGCTGCTTCCTTTGGCAGCGGAGACTCCGGCTCCGGAAGAGTGTGAGGGTCAGGAAGAGGCTCAGGAACAGGTTCAGGGTCAGGGTCAGGGTCAGGATAGCATCCATTTGCATCCGCCGAAGGATGCCCCTTTGTTTTCTTTTTTGCTGCGGGGGTTGTTTCCTCGGCTTCCTCGGTTTTGCCCCAGCGCTTTAGGGCGGCGGCCCGGTTCTTTTCGCAGCGGCTTTCGTACTGCTTTTTGCTGCGGTCCAGAGATTGGCGGATGGGGATAAACACCATCTCCAAAAAGGGATCCAGCTTGGGGATGGTGCCGGTGTCGCAGTAATCGAGAATCGCCATGAAAATGGTGCCGGCTTGTTCCTTGGTGAGTTTTTCGATCATCTCCCGGATCTCCAGGTAGATCAGAATGGTTTCTTTTTTGCTTCTCATTGCATCGGTTCCTTTTCTTTAAAATAAAAAAACAGAGGTTCTCTTTCTTATCATTTTACCACAGAATTGCAGAAAAATCAAATAAACGCCCAGCTCAGAGAGTTTCCAAGATTTAAGTAAAATTTACTTAAATTTGAGAAAAATCCGTTAAATTTAAGAATTTTGGGGTTGCGAAACGGCAAAATTTAGTGTATCGTTATAGCAGTTGAAAAAATATTTTTTGAAAAGGATGAAAAAAATGAAGGAAAAGCTTGAAGCCGCCATTGGTGAATTTATTGATAATTATCCTGTTTGCGAATATCTGTTGCTGAAAACCGAGGAATTGACCTTTACCGAAGCGGTGAAGGATCTTTGTAATCAGGACACGGCGGTGTACGGAGAACGCCGCAACGTGCCGCCGGCACCGGCCAGCTACGAAAAATGTATGGAAGAGATCCATTGCTACGAATACGCCTTTCTCTTTGATGCCGTTTACGAGGTTCCCGATGCCTACGACCTCTCCCGCTGCGAAGATGCCCGGCGGGAGCATGCCGCTTTGGTGCGGAGCCTTTGCGATGAAATGTCGGCGCGGTTTGGCAAGGTGATGCCCCTCAGCATTAGCTGTGACCTTTGCGACGATTGCCCCTGCCCGAAAAAGCCCTGCAAAAAGCCGGATCAGAAAATCGTTTCCATGGACAGCTACGGCGTGCAGATCATGCGTACCCTGGCCGATCGGGATATCGCCTACGACTACGGCATTGACACCGCCATCTATTTTACCCTGATCCTGTTCAACGGGGGTGACGGCGAATGAGCTACGCTTATACGACAGAAATTGCCGAAGCCGCCATGGCGGTGCCGGAGTTTGTGGAACGCTTTGTCGATGTGAAAAAATTCCTCGGCTATTGCCGCAACTGCCCCAATTACGAGGTGCGCTGGGCTTGTCCGCCCTATGATTTTGACCCCGTTGAGGTGTGGAAAAAATATCGGGAAGTGAAAATTCTCGGAGTGAAGATTATTTTTGACGACAGCCTTGCCGGGAAAAAGGTGGGGAAGGACGAATTCCAAAAGATCTACCGGGAAGTGCTCCGCGCCGAAAGCGATAAGCTCTATGCCGCCCTCAAGGCCGAAGAGGATGCTACCCCCGGCAGTTTCCTGCTGTATCCCGGCAGCTGCCACCTGTGTGGCGATAAGGAATGTGACCGCCGGAAACACCCCTGCCGCCACCGGCAGGACCTGCGCTATTCCATCGAAGCCCTCGGCGGCGATGTGACCGCCGTGACCACGGAGATGCTGGGGTTTACGCTGGAGTGGGTTGGGGGTGAGGGGGTTATGCCCAGGTATTTGAGTCAGGTAGGTGGGTTGCTGGTTTCTTCTTTTTGATTTTTTGGGGAAGGGGTGGTGCGTCGGCGTGAGTTGGTACAGCGGTCGCGCTGAATGTCTGTAAATCGCCAAATCTGTCTCGCGCCGCACAGCCGGATACCTCTTGTATACCGGCTGCACGTCCCGAGCCATATTTAACGATTTAAAGCCATTGATCGCAACCGGAGGTAGGTTGCACCGCGACGTTGTGTGTCGGCGGCTCTTTATCCCACCCGGAGGTGGGTTTTACCGCGGGGTTTTACGTCGGCGTTGTAGCTTTGGGAAGATGTATGTTTTACCGCGGGGTGGTGTGCCGCAGTTGCTTTTGTGGTGCTTTGCGATTGACGTTAAACTGTCGCGAAAAGTATATGTTTTGCGGCAAAGTGCCTGCTAAAATGCCTTCCCCTTGAGGGGAAGGGGGACCGCTTGCGGTGGATGAGGTGGCGTGGCGGTAGTTCATAAATGGTATGGTAAAATGAATTGCGGCGTGGGGTGTGTCTTTGAAAGATACGTTGTACGCCGCAGTTGCTTTTTTTGTAAAATATCAATGCACCCATCGCGACACCTCATCAGTCAGCTGCGCTGACAGCTTCTCCTCGAGGCGAAGCCATTTTGCGTTGCCTTGCAACGCTACCTTCACCCCACCGCAGGTGGGATTTCACCTCCCGAAGGGAGATTTCACCTGCCGCAGGCAGATTTCACCCCGCGAAGCGGGATTTCACCCTTCCGCAGGAAGGTCTGCCTCATCAGTCAGCTGCGCTGACAGCTTCTCCTCGAGGCGAAGCCATTTTGCGTTGCCTTGCAACGCTACCTTCACCCCACCGCAGGTGGGATTTCACCTCCCGAAGGGAGATTTCACCTGCCGCAGGCAGATTTCACCCCGCGAAGCGGGATTTCACCCTTCCGCAGGAAGGTCTGCCTCATCAGTCAGCTGCGCTGACAGCTTCTCCTCGAGGAGAAGCCATATTTGGTTCGCATTGCGTTGCAATGCTTCCTTCATGCCTTTCGTAGAAAGGTATTTCATGGCCCGAAGGGGTATTTCATGCTGCTGCTAGGCAGTATTTCATGCCGACCAACGGGAGGTATTTCATTTCATTTCTGCGGTTTCGATGCGGTTCAGGTAGTCGCAGAAGAGGGGGTGGTAGAGGTCGCCGGGGATGTTTTTTTCTTTCAGCTCGGTAAAGAGCTCTTTGCTTTCCTCGTAGTCTTTGGTGTAAAAGGCTTTCAGCGCCTTCAGTGTGTTGATGTACAGCTTGTAGGTGCCGTTGGCTTCGGCTTCGATGAAGAGGGGTTCTTCGATCTCCATCCATTTCAGAGCTGCCTGAGGGCGGTTGGAAAGGCACAGGCCGATGATGTATTGGGTGAGGAAGGTTACCCGAATCTTTTTGGGCAGTTCCTTTGTTTTTACGTTCTTTTTCAGCTGATCCATCTTTGCCCAATCCTTTTGGAGGATAAAGACCTGCATTTGCAGGGTGGCGAGGATGTTCTTTTCTTTTTTGTTTTTGTTGCTGTCGATCTTTTCCTTTAAAAGGGCAAGGTAGGCGTCGTAATCCTTCTTTTCCCAGGCCAGGGCCAGGGCATCTTTTTCGATTCCCTGGTTTTTGCTTCTGCGGTATTGAGTCGCGACAAAGAGAATCACGCCGATTACGGCTACGATTACAAGATAAATCATTCTATCATTCCTTCATATATATTCCAGTTTTTTTCGGCAAAGGCCGGACTTACCACACAGGAAACCAGTACATCGCCTTCTTCTGCCCGGGCGCTTTGCCAGGTATCCTTTTCGATTAGGCAGTGAAGCTCTTCTTCCCCCAGGGTTACTTCCCGTTCCTTTTTGGGGGTATCGTCCTTCCCCCAGAGGGTGAGTACGAGTTTGCCGCCTTGGTGAAAGAGCCACAGCTCATCGCTGCGGATCCGGTGGAGGAGGGCTTTTTCCCCCTTGGGCAGCAGATAAAAAATGTGAGAGGCCTTGGCTTCGGCCTGCTGCCAGATCTCGGCGTAGTAGCCGCCTTCGGCATGGGGGCGCATATGGTATTTTTCGATGATCTGTTTTCGGTTCAAAGGTGCGTTTCTTTTCCTCTCTTTATTTGACTTCCATTTCCTTTTAGCGTATACTAATAATGCTATTATACTATATTTACCGATTTTTTTAAAGGAGTGATTTTTT
Organism: uncultured Bacillota bacterium; assembly: GCA_934702375.1. Classification (GTDB taxonomy): domain Bacteria; phylum Bacillota; class Dehalobacteriia; order UBA7702; family UBA7702; genus UBA7702. The sequence goes on from CAKUYE010000025.1 coordinate 14,961, forward strand.
ATGCTTACTTATTCCCGTGCAGAGCTGAAGCAGGATGCCAAAGCCGGCCTCAGCAATCGTTGGGGGTTGGCCATTGGCTCTATGCTGTTGGCCCTCTTTGTTCCGTCCCTGATCATCGGCTTTGTGGAGGGGTTGCTTTCCACCTTTTCCTCTCTCTGCCTCTCCTATCAGTCTTACGGCATTGCCGGGCTGCTTGGCATTCTCAGCAGCCTTTTTTCCTTGGCAGCGATAATCTTCTTTGTCGGTCCTCTTTCCATGGGTTATGAATTCTTCTCCCTTCGCTTCGTTCGGGGGATGAACGTCAACGTGACCTTGCCTTATCGGGCCTTCTCCTCTTCCTGCTATATGCGGCTTACGGTTTCTTTCCTGATGATGAACATCTTCATTTTCCTCTGGTCTTTGCTGTTTGTTATCCCCGGGATCATCAAGAGCTTTTCCTATGCCCAGATGCCCTATATTTTGATGGATCACCCGGAAATGGGCTGGAAGGAAGCTTTGGAAGAAAGCAAACGTATGATGAACGGCCATAAGATGGATTACTTTGTGCTGCTGCTTTCCTTTATTCCCTGGCTGCTTCTGTGCGGCATTACCTTTGGGATTGCGTTTCTCTATGTTGGGCCGTATATGCAGATGACCTGTGTGAATTTTTACAGGGGGTTGAAGGAAGAGCAGCTTAATGTGACCAGGGTGTTGAATGGGTGAGTTGTTTTTATTGGCTTTGTGGATTTTTTAGTGGGGTGCGTCGGCTGTAGTTTGGAGCATCGTGCGGGCTAAACGATTGTAATCGGGCAAAATCTTCCGCCACCGGGAGACTGCAGATACCTTTGTATACTTTGCTCCCGCTGTCGAAAGCTTTTACCCGATTAAAACCGTTTATCCCACCCGGAGGGATGTTGTGCCGCGACGTTGTGCGCCGGCGGCTGTTTATCCCACCCGGAGAGATGTTTTACCGCGACGTTGTGCGCCGCAGTAAATTTTATGGTGCATCGCGATAAGCGTTAATCTATCGCGAAAAATGTATGTTTTGCAGTAAAGTGCCTGTTACGCATGCCTTCCCCTTGAGGGGAAGGTGGGCGCGAAGCGCGCGGCCTTTTCGGGCAAATGCCTTCGGCATTGGCTCCGAAGGGCACTAGGTTATCCTTGAAAATGCCTGCGGCATTTCCTAAGGTTAACCGTCGGATGAGGTGGCGTGGCGGGAAATATAAATTGACAAGATAAAACAAACTGCGGCGTAGAGCGTATTGTTGAAAGATACGTTCCACGCCGCAGTTACTATTTACATAAAATACAGATGCACCCATCGCGACACCTCATCAGTCGGCTTCGCCGCCAGCTTCTCCTCGAGGCGAAGCCATATTTGGATCGCATTGCGCAGCAATGCTTCCTTCATGCCTTTCGCAGAAAGGTATTTCATGCCCCGAAGGGGTATTTCATGCTGCTGCTAGGCAGTATTTCATGCCGGCCATAGGCCGGTATTTCATTTTTCCACCCTTCCGCAGGAAGGTCTGCCTCATCAGTCGGCTTCGCCGCCAGCTTCTCCTCGAGGCGAAGCCATATTTGGATCGCATTGCGCAGCAATGCTACCGGAGGCAGTTTTGTTAGAGGCAAAATACGGCGTAGAGGGGGACTGTTTTTTTGTTATCTTCCATGCCGAAATTTTTTGCCGAAATTTTGATGGCGTAGGCCGGCTTGTAGGTGTTCATATAGACTCTTAAGCTTTTTGCCTTGGTGTTATCCGCCGATTTGACCTCGATGGGAATAAGCTGTCCTTCGCGTTGGATAACAAAGTCGATTTCGGCTCCGCGCTCCGATTCCCAATAGTAGGTGTGATAGCCGTTGATGGTGAGTTGTACCTGGACATAGTTTTCTGCCATGCCGCCTTTAAAATTGTTTAGCTCTTCTACCATATAGAGGATATCGTTGGCGGCCAGATCCTTTTTGGCGCAAAGAAGTCCCAGATCCGATACGTAAATCTTAAAGGCATCAATATCACGGTAATTTCCCAGAGGCTTTTTGATTTGCTCCGCCTTGTAGACCCGGGAGACAATGCCCGACAGGCATAGCCATTCGATGGCGTTTTCAAATTCCGAAGCTCTTCCTCCTTTTTTGATGAGCTTATACTGAAACCGGGTATTTTTTTTTGAGAGCTGGACGGTAATATTGTCGTAGGCAAGTCTGGTTTTCTTGATTTCATTCAAGTTGTTGTATTTGCTCATATCGTTGAGATAGCTTGCAAGTATGGTATCTTGGATATGGCGAACAAGGATGTAATCCCCGGTTTCCGCAAATTGCAGTACGCATTCGGGCATACCGCCTACCACGAGATATTGCCGGTAAAGCAGCATTGCGGCATCGTGTAATGCCGAGGGCAGCGGCTGATTTGTCTCGAAGGAATTTTTAATTTTTTCCACCAGCTCCTGTTCCCCGAGGGCCACCATAAATTCTTCCATATCCATGGGATACAGTGTTTTCATATCGACCTTTCCCACCGGGAAAGAGAATTTTCCCCGGTTTACCGCAACGCCGAGGAGACTGCCTGCGACAATGATGTGATAATCCGGAGCATCCTCGCAAAAATATTTCAGAGAGGTCAAGGCTCTTTCACAAAGCTGCACTTCGTCAAATACGATCAATGTTTTTTCTTTTACGATGGTTTGACCTGCGATATGTGATAAAATCGGGATCAGGTAATCGGGACTGATATTTTCCTCGAAGGTTTTGTTTAGCTTGGGGTTCGTTTCAAAATTGAAATAGGCTACATTTTCATAGTGTGTGCGGCCAAATTCCAAAACGGAATAGGTTTTCCCCACTTGCCTTGCTCCCTGCAAAATGAGGGGCTTGCGATGCTTGCTTTCTTTCCATGTTTCCAGGAAATTTGTGATTTTTCTATACATGATTTATCCTCCCGGAGATATTATGGATAGTATAGCAGATATTCATGTAAAAATCAATGGAATATCTGGTTATTTTTACACTAAATAACGCGAATGGCGAGAGTGTGTCTTTGAAAGATGCGTTTTGCGCCGCAGTTCCTTTTAGCATGAAATATAGTTGCACCCTTCGCGACACCTCATCAGTCGGCTTCGCCGCCAGCTTCTCCTCGAGGCGAAGCCATGATTGGATCGCATTGCTTTGCAATGCTACCGGAACTTTGCCGCATAGCTTGCTTTGCTTTTCTATGAAAAAACTGCGGCAGCTTTTGCTGTCGCAGCTTTTGTTTTATTCTTCGGTGCAGTGGCAATCGGCGATTTCGCAGAAATCGTCTTCGGTGAGGTATTGTTCTTTAAAGGTGCGGAAGAAGCTTTTTATCTTGTCCAAAAATTTTGTAACGCAATCACCGCAAAGTTCTGCCCGGTGCAGCACTGCATAAACGCCGGCGGCTACCGAAGCCACTGTGAGAACGGAAAACAGGATCCATTTTACGACTTTCATATTTCATACCTCCATTTTATCTCCGGATATCTATATTATACACGAAAAAGATGAAAAAACTGGGGTGAAAATCTTAAATTTTTATTATATTTTCGGCGCTGCGCATACCGTCTGCCGCCGAGGACATGATGCCTCCGGCATAGCCGCTGCCTTCCCCTGCCGGAAAGATCCCGGCGATGCTGCATTGGCCGCTTTCGTCCCTTACCGTGCGGCAGGGGGAGGAAGAGCGGGTTTCTATGGCGGTCAGCACGGCGTCATCGTCATCGAAGCCCCGAAGCTTTTTCCCCAGCATCGGCAGGGCGGCCCGAAGGGATTCGGTGATGAACGGCGGAAAAAGGTCGGCGAGGTCGCACATGGTAACGCCCGGGCGGTAGCTGGGTGTTACCTTACCCCAGTGGGCGGTGGGGCGATGTTTCAGGAAATCCCCGACTCGTTGGGCCGGAGCAAAATAGCTGCTGCCCCCCAGAGCAAAGGCTTTTTGCTCCAGTTGGCGCTGCCAGTACATCCCGGCAAGAGGGCCTTCTTCGGGGAAATCCTCCGGGCGCACCGAGACGAGAAGGGCGCTGTTGGCATTGGCGGTATCTCTGGCCCATTCGCTCATGCCGTTGGTTACGACACCTCCCGGCTCCGAAGCGGCAGGGACAACGGTGCCGCCGGGACACATACAGAAGGTGTAGACGGAGCGTCCGTTTTCCAAATGGGTGGAGAGCTTGTAGTCGGCGGTGAGATCCGCCCGGGCTTCGCCGTATTGGGCGATGTTGATATCCCGCTGTAAATGCTCGATCCTTGCGCCGATGGAAAAGGCCTTTGGCTTTAGCTCCACCCCGTGGGAGTGGAGCATTTCCATGGTGGCTCGGGCGCTGTGGCCCACCGCCAGCAGCAGGTGATGGCAGGGCAGTTCCCGGCGGCCTTGGGCATCGGCAAGGACGATACCTTCCAGTTTGCGGTTTTTGACGATGATATCCTCCAGTCGTGTTTCAAAGGCGAAGCTGCCGCCGAGGGCGCGGATCTTTTCCCGGATGGCTGCGGACATATCCCCCAGAAGATCTGAGCCGATGTGGGGCTTGGCCATATAGCCGATGGCCTTTGGTGCGCCGCAGGCGATCATGGTTTCCAGAATGAAGCGGTGCCGGGGGTCCTTGGTGCCGGTGGTCAGTTTGCCGTCGGAGAACATCCCGGCGCCGCCTTCGCCAAATTGAATATTGCTTTGAGGCAGCAGCTTGCCGCCGTTGCAGAAATCCAGAATATCCCGATGGCGGGGGGCTGCTTCTTTGCCCTCTTCGATGATCAGCGGCTTTGTTCCTGCCATTGCCAGCACGAGGCCGCCGAAAAGTCCGGCAGGGCCTGCCCCGGCCACGATGGGTCTTTCGCTGTCGGCATAGCGGTTTTCCGGCAGGGTGTAGTGATAGGGTTCGTAGGCCGCGGCTTTTTTTGTTTTTACCAGCTTTTCTTCGTTGCGGAAAAGGGTGCAGGCCACGGAGACAACCTTATAGAGATGGGGTTTTTTCCGGGCATCCAGAGCCTCCCGGAGGAGGGTGATCTCCTTGATATCGCTTTTTTTCAGCCCCAGCTTTTTGCAGAGAGCCGCTTTTAAGGCTTCTTCATCGTAATTTAGGGGCAGTTTCAGACCTTCTACTTTGATCATTGCCGTTCCTCCCGATTCTTGGCGGCGATGGTTCCTGCCAATCTCCCCGAAGCCCATGCCCATTGGAGATTGAAACCGCCGCAATCGCCGTCGATATCCAGAACCTCGCCGACGGCGAAAAGCCCTGGTACCAGCCGGCTTTCCATGGTGGCGGGGTCAAAGCCTGCGGTGTCGATGCCGCCGGCGGTGACTTGGGCCTGTTTCCAGCCCAGCACCCCTTTGACCGGCAGGGAAAAGCCCTTGAGCATTGCGGTAAGCTTTTGCAATTCGCCATCGTCAAGCTCCTTTGCGGTACGGCTCAGCTTGGTGTTTAGGGCTTCCTTGGTCAGGAGCATCCCGGCCTTTTTCTGGATCAATCCCGTGAGAAAATGCTCCAAAGTAGCGGTGCCCAGGAGCTTGCGGCGTTCTTGCAGCAGGGTGGTGACTTCTTCCTTGGAAAAGTCCGGCAGCAGATCCAGCTCGGCGGTGAATTCTTCCGCCGGAGCAAAGCACAGCAGTCGGGAAAGCTGCAGCACCGGTGGGCCGGAAATACCGAAATCGGTAAAGAGGATTTCCCCGGCTTCTTTCCCCAGAGTGCGGCCCTTCCGTTTCAGGGTCAGGATGCCTTCGATTTTGATTCCCTTTAACGCATTGGGCAGGCGGTTTTCCGTTTTGATTTTCACCAGCGCCGGTGCGATGGGGGTAAGGGTATGCCCCAGCTCCTTTAAGAGGTCGTAGCCATAGCCGCAGCCCCCCAGCTCCGGCGATGCCATGCCGCCGCAGGCCGCAATGACCTTTTCGGCGTGAAAGCGTTCTTTCTCCCCGATCAGCTGAAAGCCGCGGTTTTGAGGGCAAATCTTCTGGATGCGGCAGTCGTTGACGACGTCGATGGCCAGGCGCTCCAGCTCCAGCCGAAGCATGTCCAAAACGGCGGCGGCCTGAAGGCTCAGGGGATAAACCTTGGCATCTTCCTCGGTTTTGGCCATGACCCCCAGGGAACGGAAAAAGGCGATGTTGCTTTCCGGCGGAAATTGTACCATTGCCGGGGTCACAAAAGCAGGTTCTTTGCCGTGGTATCGGGAGACTTCGCTGCGAAGATTGGTAAAATTGCAGCGGCCGTTTCCCGTTGCCAGCAGCTTTTTGCCCAGGCGCTGTTCTTTTTCGATGATGAGTACCGTTTTGCCTTTGCGGCCGGCGGTAATGGCTGCCGCCAGTCCGGCAGCGCCGCCGCCGATAACGGCGATATCGTAAGTTGCTTTCATTCTTCCTCCAGATTTTCCGTGGGAGCCAACACCAGTTGGATATATTGACCTACCGTGGTCACTCCGGCCAGCACCGTATCGTCGATGCGGCAGGAAAGCCGATCCTCGGTGAGAAGCACCAGCTCGAGAAAGTCGATGGAATCGGCTTTGAGATCCCGGCGAAACCGGGTGTTGCTGTGGATATCCTCCCGTTTTTTATAAAAAAACTTTGCGATCAGGGCGTAGATCGAATCCTCTTCCATGGGGAAAACTCCTTTTGCGGTGGTCTTTGACTCATTTTATGCTGTTTTTTTGAAAAATAGACGTTATTCGATGATCCGCAGGACCTGACGGACCGTTTCCATACGGTCTTTGTCGTTGTAAACCACAAAGTGACAGGCTTTTTTGTACATTGGCTCCCGTTTTTCCATCAGCCCGAAGATGGCTTTGGGGTCCTTGGCCAGCAGAGGACGCCGCCGGATTCTGGGGTTTTGGATGACTGTGTTCAGGTCCCGTTTGAGCCAGACTACGGTGCCGCTTTTTCGCATCAGGCCGATATTTTCCCGGCGCTCCACCATGCCGCCGCCGGTGGAAACAATGCAGTTTTTCTTTCGGGTCAGGCTGCGCAGAGCTGCGGTTTCCCTGCGGCGAAAGCCGGCTTCGCCCTCGGCGGCAAAGATTTCCGCCACGGTCATGCCGGCCCGTTTTTCGATGAGGGCATCGGTGTCCACAAAACGGCGATGGGTCTTTTGGGCAACGATTTTGCCGATGCAGGTTTTGCCGGCGCCCATCATGCCGACGATGTAAAGGTTATTCATAGTAAAATTATATCACAGTTTGCTTTGTTTTTGGGATGCGGTGGGTTAATTTTTCAGGCAGCCGATGGGTACGATGTAGACACCGTCGGTACGGCGATATGCGTAATCGCCAATGCCCGTCAGCACCATCAGAAAAGAAGGGGCATGCATTTTATCGAGGTCGATTTTATCTTCCAGAGCTTTGAGGTTTTTTACACCTTCCTCAATGAGGGTATCGCCGCCGATTTTGATTTCGATCAGACCGTATCTGCCGTTGCGCAGGTGGATCACGGCATCACATTCCAAACCGTCCTTATCGCGGTAATGATACACCTGACCGCCAAGGGCATCGGCAAAAATGCGCAGGTCCCGGATGCACATGGTCTCAAAGAGCAGGCCGAAAGTTCTAAGATCTTCCAATAACTCCCTGGGGCCGGTACCCAATGCCGCTACGGCAATGGAGGGATCGACAAAATAACGGGTGTAGGAAGAACGAATGGCGGTTTTGGAACGAAGATTGGGGTTCCATGCCGCCATTTCCTCAATGACAAAGATCTTTTTCAGAGCATTGATGTACACCGCCACGGTTTCCGCTGCCAGAGGCACCGTTTCGTTGCGGAATACATCCTCGGCAATGACGGTGTTGGCGGCTTGAGTTCCCTGGTTTCGGGCGTAAGAACGCATAAAGCGTTTGACGCGTTCCGAGTCCTTTGTGGTGTCATCGGTGCGGTTGATATCGGTATGCACCACGGCATCATAATAATCCATAGCCTGATCCAGGGCGATCTCTTCACGCATGCCCAAAGCCTGGGGCCAGCCGCCGCGGCAAACCAGAAAAGCCAGTTTTTCCAGGGAAAGAGGGTTATCGCCTTCGATTCGTTCCGGCGCAGAGAAAAGCGCTTCCAGGCTGACTTCGCCATTGGAATCTTCCGATTCGTAAAGGCTCATGGGCCGCATCAACAGCCAGGTGAAGCGGCCGGTGCCGGAATGGGTGATTTCCTTGCTGTCCGGAGGAACCGCCGAGCCGGTGAGGATAAATTGCCCCATTTCTCCGCGGTGGTCAACTTCAAAGCGGATGGCATCCCACAGCTTTGGTGCCGGCTGCCATTCGTCAATTAGCCGGGGCACTGCGCCCTTTAGCAGCCGTTGAGGGTCGATTTCCGACATTTCCAGATTTTGCTTCATTTTTTGAGGGTCGTCCATATACAAAACGCTTGCGGCAAGCTGCTCTGCGGTGGTGGTTTTTCCGCACCATTTGGGGCCTTCGATCAAAACCGCGCCTTTTCCTTCCAGCTTTCGTTGTAACAGATCGTCCGCAATTCTGGGTTTATATTGTTTCACGCCTCTACCTCCTGTATTTGGTGTTATTATAGCACGAAATATAAGAACTTACAATAGCTAACCCGACGATTGACGGAAAATCAACCCGATGATTGGCGTGATTTTATGCCGATGATTGGCGAAATTTTGTCCGGGTTATTTTTTTGTGCTTTGAGATTTTGACGAAAAATTGAAAAGTCATAAAAAATGCCGGTATATTTCATTGAAAAGTGCCATAAACTATGCTAATATGATATTGAAAAGTCAGGAGGTGTTTTTTGTGCTATACCGAAAAATACAGGAATTGATTGAGGATCATCTCCAACAGGACACAAAAAAAATACTTTTGGTCGACGGTGCGCGACAGGTCGGCAAGACCTATATCATTCGCTATGTCGGTCAAAAGCTCTTTGCACATTATATTGAATTGAACATGGTTGAGGATTCCCTTGGGGATCGTCTTTTTGCCAATGTAAAAACCATTGACGATTTTTATCTTCAGGTCAGCATGATTGCCGGGGATCAAATGCACTCCCGGGAAAATACACTGATTTTTCTTGATGAAATTCAGGTGTACCCTCATTTGCTGACGCTGCTGAAGTTTTTAGCCGAGGACGGCAAATTTACGTATATTGCCAGCGGCTCTCTTCTGGGAGTTACTTTGTCTCAAACAACTTCCATTCCTATGGGCAGCATTCGCAAGGTGAGAATGTTTCCTTTGGATTTTGAAGAGTTCCTTTATGCCAACGGCATGAATCGTTTTGCCGTTGCCGCTATGGGGAAAAAATTCAAAGCTCTGGAATCTCTGGATGTGCCAACCCATGAAAAGATGATGGATCTTTTTCGCAAGTACCTTCTGGTCGGCGGTTTGCCCGATGCCGTGAATTCCTATTTGCGGGATAAAAATATTCGGCATATTCGGGAAATCCAAAAGGAAATCCACGATTATTATGCCGCCGATGCATCGAAATACGATGCCGAGCATAAACTGAAAATCCGCCGGATCTATGAGCTGATTCCTTCCAATATGGAAAATAAAAAGAAAAGAATCACCGTTCAAGCCATTGAAGGGAAAAAGGGTAAGACCTTTGGCGACTATCGAGATGAATTTGATTATCTGATCAGTGCCGGGATTGCCCTGAATGTACAGGCGGTTTCCAACCCGGTTTTTCCGCTGATCGAATCTTCGGGTAAAAATCTTTTGAAATTGTATCTCAATGACGTGGGGATTCTTACCGGAATTCTTTACGGAAATAATATTCGCAGTGTTTTGGATGACGAATCTTCGGTGAATTTGGGGGCCGTTTATGAAAGTGTTGTGGCTTCGGAGCTGATTGCCCATGGCTATCCTCTGTATTACTACGATAACCGCAGCAAAGGCGAGGTGGATTATCTGATTGATGACTATGACAGCCTTTCCGTGGTTCCTCTGGAGGTGAAGTCCGGCAAGGATTACACCGTGCACAGCGCTTTGAATACCTTTGTGCAGAATCCGGATTACCCGATCCGAAATGCCTACGTGCTGTCGAATGAGCGTGAGATCTCCTGCAAGGGGAAGGTGACCTATATCCCCATTTACGATATCATGTTTTTTGGCACCATTGAGGAGGAAGCCCAAGATATCCTCTTTTAGGCTCAGTGGGGGAGGCTCCAGCGGAAGTGGGCGGAGCAGAGTCTCATGGCGATGACCAGAGCGCAGCCGGAGAGCATGGCGATATCGGCACCCAAAGGCTTCCACAGCAGGTAGCAGAGGAGCCCGCCGAGGATGGCGGCGCAGGCGTAAATGTGTTTGATGAAAATATAGGGGCGGTCCCCGGCGAAGATATCCCGGAGGAGTCCGCCGCCGACACCGGTGATGACCCCCACAAAGACCACGAGAAACAGGTTTTCGTAATATCCGGCCTCAATGGCCACCCGCATACCGCAGACGGTAAATGCCCCCAGACCGATGGCATCGGTGATGAGCATCAGAGTATCGTAGATCCTCAGGTTTTTACCGCAGAGCCGTCGCACCGCCGGTAGGAAAAAGAGGATGGATGTGACCGTTGCCACCAGCACATACTGAGGGTTCAGGAACATGGCCGGCGGTGTGAGGCCTAAGATGATATCCCGAAGCATGCCTCCGCCGCAGGCTGTGGTGATGCCCAAAATGCAAACGCCAAAGATATCCATGCGGCGGCCCATGCCGATGATGGCGCCGGAGATGGCGAAGGCGATGGTGCCGAGGAGTTCGAAGAGGGGGATGAGCATGTTTTTCTGTTTCTCCTTTCTTGGGGTTTTTGGGATTTTAGGTTTTTTGGGGGGGGTGGTTGGGTGCGTCGGCAGTAGTTGGGTGGAGCGTGCGTGCTAAACGATTGTAACGCCGCGAAATCGAGCTGCGCCGGGCTTTCGGATACCTCTTGTATACGCTCAATCCCGTCCCATCTCGCTTTCACGGCGTTAAAACCGTTTATCCCACCCGGAGGTATTTTGTACCGCGATGTTGTGCGCCGCAGAAACTAATTCGTGTCACAATTCATACTATGCCGTCGCGAAAAATGTGTGATTTGCAGCAAAGTGCCTGCAACGCATGCCTTCTCCTTGAGGAGAAGGTGGGCACGAAGTGCTCGGATGAGGTGGCGTGACGGTAGATAAAAACTTTGTTGAGAAACGTATCTGCAGCGGAAAAATGATAATACCCATACACTACGCCGCAGAAACTATCTGCATAAAATACAGATGCACCCATCGCGACACCTCATCAGTCAGCTGTCGCTGACAGCTTCTCCTTGTATAATAAAGTTAAGCTAAGACGGGGAAGAAAGCCCTGAAAATAGCTGTATGATTATTCAACGTGATGTTGTAT
>CAKUYE010000026.1 GCA_934702375.1 uncultured Bacillota bacterium
ATCCGCTTGTATTCATAGCTGTATTTCATATAGCAATACCCCCAATACCGGGTGTCCAGTATTGGGGGTACATATCATTGGGGAGCGGCGGCTGTATTTCAGGAGGATTCGCTATCCTCGATCATAGTTGCGATGACATTTAAGATTCGTTTTCGCTCTTTGGGCGGCAGGTTGGAAAGCTTCCGGTGAAGTTCGTTGGTTACCATGGGGCTTTCGGCTTCCAGCATTCCGGATAAAAGACGGTCGGCAGAGACTTCCAACGCATCGGCAATGCGAATAAATGCCTCCAGGCTGGGCAGTTTTTCTCCTCTTTCTACCGCTCCCATGTAGCTTACGCTCAGGTCGGCCTTTTCTGCCAGAGCTTCCTGGGTTATTTTTTTATCTTTTCGGCATTTGCGGATTTCTTTCCCCAGTGTTTGTTCCTTCACCTGTCCGTTCGCAACCTTTCCTATTTTCTCATAGGTCTTCGTCCTTTCTGCATATAATTGTAGTATATTATATGCAGAAAAACAAGTATGAATCTCTTTTTTTGCATATAAAACGTAAAATTATATGCAGAAAACACCTTGTATGGGGAGAAAAACGGCGAATCGAGAAGGATTTGTGTTTACATCTTTTCTTTTTCTTTGGAGAATGATATAATACGATTATAAAATAAGAAGCTTTTGCTTTATTTTCAGAAAGGAACAAAATATGAAACGAAAATACTTGTTCACTACCTTGCTTCTTTGCCTTTCTCTGATTCTCTTTGCCGGTTGCGGTGCCAAAGAGGATGCCGCCGATACCGGGACAAAGAACGATACCGCCACACCGGCAGAGATCACCGTTTACAGCGATGCTCAGCTCACACAGAATTGCGTGATCTACCGGGAGCTGACCGTCGGCGGTGACCTGGCGGAATCCTACGGTTTGAACGACGGTCTCGATGTGGATACCGTATCTGCCCTGGATGTTCTTGTTGCTCTCCACGAAGAAAAGTATGGCGACAGCTTCACCGCCGATACTTGCGGTGATTACCTTGCCGTCAGCGAAGAGGGCTGGATCAGCAAAGCCTTTGAGGAAGAAACCGGCTCCTGGTCGGTGATGATCAACGGCGAAGCGGCTCACAGCGACCAAACCAGCTCCTATGGAGGTTTTGAAGCCCTTAATATCAACCAAAGCCCGGTGGCGGAAGGGGATACCGTGGAATTTGTGGTCTATGCCGATATCACCAACTACAGTGATCTTGCCCTCTGGTTCCTGAAAGACGGCGAAAAGGTCACGGCTCTGGAAGCCGCTGTGGGAGAAGATATCGCTCTGACGGTGGAAGGCTATACCTTCAGCTTCTATGGCTCCTACGGCACCGAAGCCATTGCCAAAGAATATCTGGCTCCCGTAGGAAACCTGCAGCTTGGCACTTTGGCGGAAGACGGCACCATTACGGCTCTCAGCGGCACGGTTACCGCCGAAGACGGTACGGTGTCGGTGTCCTTTGACGAAGCCGGTACTTATGTATTGGCAGCCTATGCCCCGGCAGACGGCGAAACCTTCGCTTTTCTGGCTCCCCTTCGCATTACGGTAAAATAAAACGGGGGAATTTCTATGAAATCTGTGCAAAAAACGGCTTTTGCCGCCTTTTTGGTGCTCCTCTCTCTGTTGCTGTGCAGCGGCTGCGGCAGCAAAGAGGGGGGCGACACCGATGAACACGTTGCCGAAGCCTACAAAGCCGGGGTGGCGCATTTTCAAGATCAAAGGAGCTTTTCCGGTTATTGGGAGGTCTTTGGGGCTTACGCCTGTCTGGATGAAGAAATTTATGGCCGTACCTACGATTTTTCCGCCGAAAACGAAGGTCAGCGCGGTGCAAAACTTCTGGCTCTGATGATGCTGGGAGAAAATCCCTACGATGTGGACGGTGTCGATCTGGTAGGGGAAATTCTGGATCAGGGTGCCGACGGTGCTTTTGCCATTCCGGTATTAAACTTTCTAGCCCTTCAGGCTGCCGGAGCGGATATCGGCGATGACCTTACCGCCGCCTACATCGACTACTGCTGTACCCAAATGACCGAGCTGGCCATGGGGCCGGATATCGGGGGCTGGGCAGCGGTGGCTTTAAAACGCTATATGGATGACCCTGTTTATCAGGATCAGATTGCCGCTGCGGCGGATACCTATGTTGCCGCCGTTGGGGAAGACCTTACTTCCGGTTCCATGGGCTCCGGGGGGATCACCGCCGGTTGTGTGGTAACGGCACTAACGGCCCTTACTGCCGCCGGCAGGGAGGGGTGCGACCCTACCGCCGACGAACCCTGGACAAAAACCGATCCTTTAGCCATCATGTACGATAATCTTTTCAAAGGGGAAGAAAACGTAAGCGATTATTATAAAAATCAGTACTATCTCCAGTTTGCCGATCTTTATAATGTCCTCTATGAAAAGAAGGATATGGCATGGAGCCGCTGCGGTGTAACCGGGGAAAAGCTGGCAGCCCTCATCAAGGAAGCCGAAGCGGTGGCCGACGATGCCGCCGTTGCCGCTGCCCTTGAGCCGGTACAGGCTCTTTCCGAGGAGGAACGCACCGCTGCAGCTCCCGGCTGGGGCAAGCTCTACTACGATCTCTACACCGCCGTAGCTGCCGTAAAATAAGGAGGAATGATCATGAAAAAGCTCTTCACGAAAATGGTTACTCTATCCCTCATGCTGATCCTGGCTTTTTCCTTTGCCGCTTGCGGCACCATCTCCACCGGAGATGCGGACTATGTTGACAGTAGTGACAAAACCGCCGTAAATGACGGAACGCCCGGTGAATGTACGATCTCTATCGACTGTAAAACCATTTTGGACAATATGGCTTCTTTGGACAAAGCAAAAAAAGACTTTGTCCCCGAGGATGGTGTGATCCTGCCCGAGACTACCGTGGCCTTTGAAGCCGGAGATACCGTTTTTGACCTGCTGAAAAAAGTGACCCGAGAAAACAATATCCAGATGGAATTTGAAGATTCTCCCAGCTACGATGGGGGCTATGTAAAAGGCATCGCCAATTTGTACGAATTTGATTGCGGCGATCTTTCCGGCTGGGTATTTCTGGTGAACGATTGGAGCCCCAATTACAGCAGCAGCCATTATGAAGTGAGCGATGGGGATGTGATCCAGTGGCGGTATTCCTGCCAAAGCGGAAAAGATCTACCCTGATCTTCGCCTTAAAAAAAGCTGATTCATACAAAATGCCTGCGGCATTTCCTAAGGTTAACCGTCGGATGAGGTGTCGTGGCGGTAAAACATAATTGATATCAAAAAAGAAACTGCGGCGCAAAGCATATCACAAAAAGATACGCTTCACGCCGCAGTAACTATTTACATAGCAAAGCCATTTGGGAAGTCATTCACTCCACATACCTTGACTTTAGCAGAGCAATCTCCGCAGCATAGCCCTCCAGCTCGTTGGGAGTTTCCAGATAGAAGGGCAGTTCTCTCAATGCCGGGTGGTTAATGATCCGGGTCAGGGCTTCCAAACCGATATGGCCTTCGCCGATTTTTTCGTGGCGGTCCTTGTGGCTGGCCGGCGGGTTTTTGCTGTCGTTGATATGGATGGCCTTGAGCCGATCCAAACCGATAACCCGGTCAAACTCGGCAATCACGCCGTCCAAATCGTTGATGATATCGTAGCCGCCGTCGGAAACGTGGCAGGTATCAAGACATACCCCCAGCTTGTGGTTGATGGTTACACCGTCGATGATGGCCCGAAGCTCCTCAAAGCGGCTGCCGACCTCGCTGCCCTTGCCGGCCATGGTTTCCAGCAGCACCGTGGTGGTCTGCTCCTCGGTAAGGATTTCGTTAAGCATTTCGGTGATGTAGGCAATGCCCTGTTCGATCCCCTGACCTACGTGGCTTCCCGGATGAAAATTATAATAGTTCCCCGGGGTGTATTCCATCCGCCGCAGGTCGTCTGCCATGGTTTCCTTGGCGAACTGCCGTGTTTCCTCCTTGTTGGAGCAGGCGTTCAATGTGTAGGGTGCGTGTGCCAATATGCAGGGAAAATGGTGCTCCGCCGCAAAGGCCAGGAATTTCTCGATATCCTTTTCATTGATGGCCTTGGCTTTGCTTCCTCTGGGGTTTCGGGTGAAAAATTGAAAGGTATCTCCCCCCAGCTCCACCGTGGTTTTCCCCATATGAAGGTACCCCTTGGATGCCGGCAGGTGACAGCCGATATGCAGCATAATCATGGTTCTCCTTTTGTTTTGATATCCTCATTTTAACATATTTTTGCACCGCTGTCTGTTATTTTTTTATTGCAATTTTTCGTTTTTTTCGCTATAATATAGTCAATTCCATCGGCAGTTCGTAACCATCCTGCCTTATCAAAACTACGGGCTCTTTGGGAAAGTGTGCTTTGCTTTCCCCTGCGCGAAGAGTCGCGCCTTTTTTATTGGCTTTTTCCAAATGCGCCGCCGGTAAAAAGGTGCAGAAAGGGGAATCCATTGGGTATCAATGAAGTTTTACTGATCGTCTCTGTTTTTGTGATCTACGGAAGTGTGGTCCTATTTTATCGGCTTTTCGGTGCCGCCGGTCTTTTCGGCTATACGGTTTTTGCCACCATTGCCGCCAATATCGAGGTACTGATCCTCGTTTCGGCCTTTGGTCTGGATATGACCCTTGGCAACGTGCTTTTTGCCTCCACCTTCCTGGTCACCGATATCCTCAGTGAGTATGAATCCAAAGAAGCCGCTAAAAAGGCGGTCTATATCGGCATAGCGGTATCCTGTCTTTTTATTCTCGTATCTCAATCCTGGCTCTATTATGTTCCTGCCGACGGCGATTTCGTATCGCCGGCCATTCGGGAGGTCTTTTCCAATACCCCCCGGATGATGCTTGCCGGTCTTTCGGTCTATGCCGTGGTGCAGCTTTTCGATGTCTGGATCTACCATCGCTGGTGGAGCTTTACCACCCGCCGCTGCGGTGATCCCAAACGCTTTCTCTGGCTCCGCAACAATGCCGCCACCATAACCTCCCAGCTCCTGAATGCCGTGCTCTTCAACCTGGCGGCCTTCTGGGGCACCTACGACGGCAAAACCTTATCAACCATCATTTTGTCCACGTTTTTGATTTATGTGGTGACGGCTATTGCCGACACCCCCTTCGTCTACCTAGCCGGGCGCGCTAGCCGGGCGCGCTAAACGCACAGAACTCGGCAAAATCGCCGATCGCCGACAATGAGCATACCGCTATGTATAGCCCATTGCCGCCGCCCGGCGAGTTTTACCGAGTTCAGCACATTTATCCCATCCTCTCCGGGCGCGCTAAATAGCTGATACTCGGCAAAATCCTTTGCCACCGACGAAACACATACGTCTTAGTATAGTATTTCGCCGCCGCCAAAGGAGTTTTACCGAGTCTAAGCTATTTATCGCACCCTTTCCGGGCGTGCTAGCCGGGCGCGCTAAACGCACAGAATCGGGCAAACCTGCCCAAAGCCGAGCTTGCGGGTACCACTTAGTACACCGCAAACTCGTCTCTGGTCATGTTTACCCGATTCAGCACGTTTATCGCACCCTTCCCGGATGGACTAAAAGCACAGAATCCCGCAAAATCTTCGCTGAACCGCTTCCGGGTACAAGGAGTACACCTCCAGCGGTTCAACAAAGCTTTTACGTGATTCAGCACATTTATCCCATCCTTTCCTCTGGGAGAGTTAATAAATCGCCGATCGCCGACAATGAGCATACCGCTATGTATAGCCCATTGCCGCCGCCCGGCGAGTTTTGCCGGGTTCGGCACGTTTATCGCACCCTCTCCCGGAGGTTCGGACGTGCTAAATGCACAGAATCCCGCAAAATCTTTGCTGAACCGCTTCTGGGTACAAGGAGTACACCTCCAGCGGTTCAGCGAAGATTTTGCGGGATTCAGCACATTTATCCCATCCTCTTCGGTTTAATGTACGTGGCACGAATGCTCAAGGAAGCATTGCAGCGCAATGCGATCCAAATATGGCTTCGCCTTGAGGAGAAGCTGTCAGCGTCAGCTGACTGATGAGGTGTCGCGAAGGGTGCATCTAAATTATGTGAAAATAGTAACTGCGGCGTAAAACGTATCTTTCAACGATACGCTCTGCGCCGCAGCTTGTTTTTTTTCATATCAATTACACTCACCCGTCACGCCACCTCATCCACCGCAAGCGGTCCCCCTTCCCCTCAAGGGGAAGGCATTCTAGCAGGTACTTTATACCGTTTCCAATACTTTTCCGCGACGGTATAGCGTCTATCGCGAAGCACTAAAAACTTTTCTGCGGCGCAGAAACCCGCGCCACAAAACCACCTCCGGGTGGGATAAACGGTTGTAATCGGGTAAAAGATTCCGGTATTGGGAGCGAAGTATACAAGGCGTATCTGAAGCCTCCCAATGCCGGGAGATTTTGCCCGATTACAATCGTTTTGAGAGGATGCAATAAACGCCTTTAACACGTTAAACATGGCGAAAGACTGGCAATCGGTATACAAGAGGTATCCGATTGTCTGGCTTTTGCCAGGTTTGGCGCGTTACAGGTGTTTAGTGCGTCCGGAGCGCGCACGCTGCGCCAACTACCGCCGACGTACTACCCAACCCCCAAAAACACAATTACTCCAAATTAAGATGCCTGGTCAATAAATAATTACACCCAAAGAACAACACCCCCGCAAAAATCAAATCCAACCCAAGAGTGATCCCCATGCTCACCAGCATTGCGGAATTTACGGTGGTCATCTGCAGCGGATCTGCAATGCCGCTTTTTGACAGCAGATCGAAAAGGACGGAATGGACGACATACACGGCGATAAAGGCCAAAAAGGGGAGTACCTTTTTCAGTCCGTTGTTCCGAATCCGAGGCGCTACGGTCTGGGTAAGGCTAAAGGCCATGTATACGGCGAGGATAAAGGTGGCCAGCAGCATAACGATTTTCAGGCAGATCAGGATCAGGGTCAGCCAATCGGCGCCGGTGGCATTGGCGCCTACCACTTTCAGGATCTTGGCAATATCCCCCAAGCTAAGGTTGGATTGGGCCATAAAGCTCAAACCGCTGACCATACCGCAGAGAATCCCGATGATATTCCAAAGCAGTGCCGAAAGGAGCTTGGAGCCCAGGAGCTGTGGGGAAGTGACCGGCAGGGTAAACATAAGGTAGCCTTCATCTCCCAACAGGTTTTTTTGAAAGCGATTGATGGTGGTGACCAGCGTTACCACCATGGCCCCAACGGTAATTGCCAGAAAGATCAGGGCAAAAGCGCTGCTGATCACGGCTTTGATGGGCATAAAGATATTGGTCAGGATCGCCGCGGCGATCATCATCAAGTAGACCGGCAGCAGTTCTCTGCCAACGGCGGTGAATTCGTATTTTAATAATTTATGGAACATTGGAATACCTCCCGGAATAATTCATCAATGGATTTATTATGTTTTTCTCTCAGTACATCGGCATCATCGTGGGCCACAATGGCACCGTTTTTTAAGAATACCACTTCATCAAAGATGCGCTCCACATCGGTGATAAGGTGGGTGGATATGACCACCGTGGATTCGGGATCGTACATTTTTAAGATCAGATCCAAAATCACGTCTCTGGCGGCAGGGTCCACACCGCCGATGGGTTCATCCAACAGATACAGCCGGGCTTTTCTGGAGAGCACCAAAATCAGCTGAACTTTTTCCTTGGTCCCTTTGGAAAGATGCTTCAGCTTGACGTTTTCATCAATCTGCATTTCCTTTAACAGGGTTCTTGCTTTGCCTTCCTCAAAATCGGTGTAAAAATCCCGGAAAAATCCGATGACCTTGTTGACGGTCATTTTCTCATCAAAGTAAGTGCGTTCCGGCAGATAGGATACGATGCTCTTCGTTTTCGGACCCGGAGCGTTGCCGTCGATCTTCAATGTGCCTTCGGCCTCCAAAAGTCCGTTCATTGCTTTCAGCAGGGTTGTTTTGCCGCTGCCGTTGGGCCCCAGCAAGCCGATGATGTGTCCCTTTTCCAGGGTTAAGTTTACGTTATTCAGGGCATGCACTTTGCCGTAGTGTTTGTTTAATTCCTTTATCTCTACAAGTGGTGTCATGATTTCGTGTTTTCTCCTTCCGTTTGTTCTAATAATACTGCCAGCTTCTCTGCGGAGAAGCCGATTTCTGCCATGTGACGTTTGAAATCCGCGATCAATTCCTTCGCCGTGTTCCAGCGGATTCGTTCAATCTCCGTGGTGTCCTCGGTTACAAAGCGACCGCTGGTGCGTTCCGTAATCACCAGACCGGCATCTTCCAGACTGCTTAAAGCGCGCTGGGCGGTGTTGGGGTTCACACCCTCCCGGGCGGCAATCTCTCGCACCGAAGGGAGCTTTTCCCCCGGGGCGTAGCTGCCGGCTAAAATGTCTTTGGTGATATGTTCGGCGATCTGTAGGTAGATCGGTGCGTTTTTGTTGAAATCTGTCAATCAGCTCACCTCTTCTGTATTACTGTATTAATTATCTAATACAATAATACAGCCCTCGCCGGGATTTGTCAAGTACTTTTTTTCAAAAGCAGGAAAATAGGTGTTCCTCACGTATATATAATATATAGCGTAAAAAGAGGGGAGGCTCGGAAAATATCATGAAACGAGAGGATCTGGAAAAAAGAGAATACGAGATCTTGTCGGTTTATGCGGCAAAAAGCTGCGAAAGCCGCGGGCGGCTCAAGCCGGCTCGGCCTTGTCCTCACCGCACCGCTTTTCAGCGGGATCGGGACCGTATCCTTCATTCCAAGAGCTTTCGCCGTTTGAAATACAAAACTCAGGTATTTCTCCCCGGCGGCGGAGATCACTATCGCACCCGGCTCACCCATACCCTGGAGGTGGCCCAGATCGGCCGCACCATTGCCCGGGGGCTGAACCTTAATGAGGATCTCACCGAAGCCATCGGTCTCGGTCACGATTTGGGGCATACACCCTTCGGCCATGCCGGAGAGCGGCTTTTGGACGAGTTGATGCAGCCGGAATATCATTTTCGCCATAACGAACAGAGCCTTCGGGATGTGGATGCTCTGGAGGACGGCAAGGGGCTGAATCTCACCGAAGAGGTGCGGGACGGCATTTTGCACCACACCGGGGAGGTCCTGCCCTTTACGCTGGAAGGGTGCATTATTCGCTTTGCCGACCGCATTGCCTATGTGAATCATGATATCGACGATGCCCTACGCATCGGCCTTCTCCGGGAGGAGCAGCTTCCCACCGATTATATTGATTTTCTCGGTACGACCCACGGCAGCCGCATCGATGCGCTGGTGGCGGATATCATCGACACCTCCGAGGGGCGCAGCCGTGTTTATCAATCGCCTTTGGGCAAAGCCGCCCTGGATTGTCTGCGCAGTTTCCTTTTTCAGAACCTTTACAACCAAAAGACCGTTGCGGAAGAGGAGGCCAAAGGCTGCCATATTTTAAGAGAGCTTTTTGAATATTTCATGGCCCATCCCGAGGAGATCCCCGAGGGCATTCCCGATGCTCCGCAAAAGCTGCGGGTCAAGGATTACATTGCCGGGATGACCGATAAATATGCCGAAGAAACGTACAAGGATCTCTTTATTCCCAAGGGATTTCATTTTTAAATTTTGCATAATCTTTCCATTTTTGTATAGACTACGGAGTGACATCTATGACCCAGGGATATATTCCTAATGAACTGATCGAAGAAATATTGGATCGCACCGATATCGTGGCGCTGATCGAATCCTATATCCCCTTAAAACGCCGGGGGCGGAACTATGTGGGGCTTTGCCCTTTTCATCTGGAGGATACCCCTTCCTTTTCCGTCTCTCCGGAAAAGCAGATGTTCTACTGCTTTGGCTGCCAAAAAGGGGGTTCGGCTTTGACCTTCGTCATGGAGTATGAGCATCTGTCCTTTTTTGAAGCGGCGGAAAAGCTGGCGGCCCGGGCCGGTGTGACCCTGCCGGAAAAGCAGCTTTCCCCGGGGCAGCAGCGGGTCAGGGACGAAAAGCGCCGCCTGACGGAAATCAATGAGCTGGCGGCAAAGTATTATCGGGAGCAGCTGAAGCATTCTGCCGTTGCCCTTCAATATCTGGAAAAACGGGGGATCAGCCCCGAAATTGCCGAACGCTTTTCCTTAGGCTATGCCCGGGACAGCTGGGAGGAGCTGAAGGATTTTCTGAAACAGAAGGGGTATAAAGAGCCGGAGCTGGTATCCTCCGGTGTCATCACCAAAGCCGAAAGCGGCAAATGCTACGACCGTTTTCGCAACCGCCTGATGTTCCCCATTTGCGATAAGAAAGGCGCCTTTATTGCCTTTGGCGGCCGTGTCCTCGACGACGGACAGCCCAAATACCTCAATACGCCGGAAACCCCGGTGTTTCACAAAGGGCGCAATCTTTATGCCCTTCACCTGGCCTATACGGCGATTCGCCGGGAGGAAGAGGTCTTTCTGATGGAAGGGAACGTGGATGTCATTACCGCCCATCAGTTTGGCATTGACAATGCCGTAGCTCCTCTGGGCACTGCCTTTACCGAGGATCACGCTAAGATTCTAAAGCGCTATTGTAGCCGTGTTATCGTGGCCTTTGACGGTGACGGTGCCGGTCAGCGAGCTACCAATAAGGCTCTGGATATTCTCCACGGCATCGGCATCCGCGCCTATGCCATGACGATTCCTGCGCCCCATGACCCCGATGAATATATTCGGGCCTACGGCAAGGAGGGCTGGATGGCCCTGCGGGAAAAGGCTTTGACCTATATGGATTTCAAAATTCGCCTTGCCATGAACAGCTTTGATCCGGAAACGCCGGAGGGAAAGGCCGATATCCTGACGGCTCTGGGGCCGTCGCTGATGACCATCGGCAATATGGTGGAGCGGAGCGAGTATATCCATGAGATCAGCGAGCAACTCCACATTTCCGAAGAGCTGCTGCGGAACGATATCCGCCGCAAGACTGCCGAAGGGCGAAACGATTTTGGCCGCGGTGCCGTATTGGAGGATGCCAAAGCGGCCCGGGGTATCACCATGGCAAAGGATTGCGTTTTGACCTTTGCCGCCGAGCATCGGGAGATCTTTGAGGAGATCGAAGCCACGACCCATTGGAATTTCCTCGACACCGCAGCCCAAAGAGGCGTGGTGCGAATCCTTCGGGACCATGGGGAGGAATACTCCTGGCGCTTGCGGGATCTGGTGAATTATGCCGCCGAAGAGGATAAAAATATGATCTTTGCCTATATCATGGAAGATCCCTTCGCCATGGCAGAGGACCGCAGCGAAATGTTTCGGGATTGCTGGCGCTCCATTCGCAAGGAAGCCCTGGTAAAAGAAAAGGCTGCGATACAGCAGCGTATCAAAGAATCTGAGAAAAGTGGAAATAATGGTGAAATTGAGGTTCTTTTAAGGAATTTTGCCAAGATTCAGCAGGAATTGCGGAATATTTAGTGAATATATATGGAGATAAAGTTCGCACCCGAAAAAAGCGGGCTTTTAAAACGAAAAGAAGGCGTGCGGCAGGGACAAGTCCCTGTCGGTACGAAAGGGGTGAAAAGATGAAAGAAGACAACAATATGAGCCTGGATGCGGTGAAAAAGCTGGTTAAAGTCGGCAAAGCCCGAAATTATCTGAAATCCTCCGAGATCCAGGATGCATTGTCTGAACTCGATATTACCCCGGATCAATATGATGATATTTGCTCGGCTTTTGCCGCAGAGGGAATTGTGGTTATTGACGAGGGGACTGACCTTGACCATCTGGAAGCACCGGATGATCTGCCTCCCATCGATGAAGCAGATTTTGACTTTAGTGTTCCCGATGGTATTTTCATCGATGACCCGGTGAAGATGTACCTCAAAGAGATCGGCCGTGTGCCTCTGCTTTCTGCCGATGAGGAAATCGAACTGGCACAGCGTATGGAAAAAGGTGATGAAGCTGCAAAAAAACGTTTGGCAGAATCCAACCTCCGTTTGGTGGTCAGCATTGCCAAGCGCTACGTCGGTCGCGGTATGCTTTTCCTCGATCTGATTCAGGAAGGCAATCTGGGGCTGATTAAAGCCGTGGAAAAGTTCGATTATCATCGCGGCTATAAATTCAGTACCTACGCTACCTGGTGGATTCGGCAGGCCATTACCAGAGCCATTGCCGATCAGGCGCGTACCATTCGTATTCCCGTCCACATGGTGGAAACCATCAACAAGCTGCATCGGGTAAACCGCCAGCTTTTGCAGGATTTTGGCAGGGAGCCTACTCCCGAGGAAATCGCCAAGGAAATGGGGATCGGTGTGGATCGCGTTCGGGAAATCCAGAAGATTGCTCAGGAACCGGTTTCTTTGGAAACTCCCATCGGGGAAGAAGACGACAGCCATCTCGGCGACTTTATCGAAGATGAAGATGCTCCGGCTCCGGCGGAAATGGCTTCCTTTGTTCTTTTGAGAGAACAGCTGGATGACGTCCTCAGTACCTTAACGGCGCGGGAACGCAAGGTGCTGCGGTTGCGCTTTGGTCTTACCGATGGCCGCACCAGAACTCTGGAAGAAGTGGGTCAGGAATTTGGCGTTACCAGAGAGCGTATCCGTCAGATCGAAGCCAAGGCTCTGAGAAAGCTGCGCCACCCCAGCCGCAGCAGAAAATTAAAAGATTATTTGGAATAAAATCAGGCTTGCAGAAAAGCCGAAAATGAAAACTCCCCGGCCAACGATTTTGTGCGCATCGTTGGTCGGGGAGCTTGTTTTGTTGAAAAGAAATTTTTTCAGAAAAAGGTCTTGACTCTCTCACTGTGGTATGGTCTACACTGATAGCGAGCTCAAAAAAAGGACTGCCTGTCGATAGGAAGGAGATTTTTATATTGAAGATCGGAGAATTTTCAAAATTATCCAGAGTGAGCATTCGTATGCTGCGCCATTACGATGAAATTGGTTTGCTGATCCCTGCGGCGGTGGATGCCCTTAGCGGCTACCGCTATTACCGCGCCGATCAGCTGCGAACGGCTGCGCGGATCACCGCCCTAAAGGATATGGGGTTCAGCCTCAGTGCCATCGGTGAGATCCTGAAGATTTATAATGACCGGGAGCAGCTTGACCGCTACCTGCGCGTGCGGGAAGAGGAACTGCAGCTCCAGGCCGCCGAGGTAAACCATCGTTTGCAGCTGCTGTATGTCGCTCGGGAGCGATTGAAGGAGGAAGAACCTATGACTTATAATGTAACCGTAAAAACACTGCCGGAACGCTATGTGGCATCGGTAAGAATGCAGATCCCCTGCTACGATCAGGAAGGAATGGTTTGGGATGTTCTTGTAAAGGAAACGGCAGACCTTCATCTGGTGCCCACCGAACCCTGCTACTGCAGTGTGACCTTCCATGACGGAGAATATAAAGAAGCCGATGTGGAAGTGGAAGCCCAAAAAACCGTAAAAGGCCGCTACCCCGATACGGAACACGTCGTATTCAAAACCGTACCGCCGGTAACCTACGCCTCCGCCATCTATAAAGGCGCCTACCACGGTATCAATGAAGCCATTGCCGCCGTGGCAGCCTGGGTCGAAGCCAACGGCTATGAATATGCCGGCCCCATGTTTAACATCTACCACGTGAGTCCGGCGGAGACCGGGGATAGTGGTAGTTTTGTAACAGAAATATGCTACCCCGTGCGGATGGACTAAATGCACAGAACTTGGCAAAATCGCCGATTGCCGACAATGTGCATACGTCTTGGTATAGCTCATTGCCGCCAACCGGTTCGGTTAATGTACGTGGCACGAATGCATCGGCATCGCAGATGCGATGCAAAATGGCTTCGCCTTGAGGAGAAGCTGTCAGCGCAGCTGACTGATGAGGTGTCGCGAAGGGTGCATCTTTATTTTGTGAAAAAAGTAACTGCGGCGTAAAGCGTATCTTTCAACGATACGCTCTGCGCCGCAGTTTTTTTACTCGGGAAGGCTTGCTTTTTTTGTGGATTCTTGTATAATAAAAGTAGGGAATTCCCTACTTTTATAGATGCGAAACGGAGGTGCGCCCTATGTTGGGAAATACATTTATTGACAATGCAAAGGTCATGGCCAAAGGACAGATCACCATTCCCAAAGATGTTCGGGAGATTCTTGGCATTTCCAATGGCGACAGAGTAACCTTTGTTGTGGAAAACGGCAGCGTCCGCTTGGTCAATTCGGCGGTATATGCTATGCAGATGCTTCAATCTCAGATGGCAGGGGAGGCGGAAAGCTCCGGCCTGACTTCGGAAGAAGATGTGATGGCACTGGTGAAAGAAGTGCGTGAGGAAAGTGAGCTTGGATGAGAGGTTTCGAGTCCGGTTTGCAATGCCCTAAAGTCATGACTGCCGCAGAATTTGTGGCAATGGATTAAATCATCAAAGCCTTCCCGTTTTACTCGGGAAGGCTTGCTTTTTTACGTTGTTCGTTTCATGTAGAGCAGGGGGTAGGGTGCGCCTTGCTCATCGCAGTCGGTGCGCCGGTAGGCGGCGAATCCCATATGCTCGTAAAATCCCTTTGCTTTGGGATTCTGTTCGTTTACCGTCACTTCGCAGACGCCGTACTTTTCAAAGCCCTGCTCTATCAGGGCTTTGCCCAGACCTTTGCCGATTGCATCCGGAGATAAAAACAGCATTTCCAGCCTTTGCCCGTCGATGCCCATAAAGCCCAGAGGGCTTTGGCTTTCATCTTCTGCTACCAGCAGGTGGGGTACCTCTGCCAAGGCATGGGGTACATATTCCTTGATTTTCAGGATTTCCTCTTCGGATAAAAAATCGTGGCTGCTGCGAACCGAAGCTTCCCAAAGGGCGGTAAGGGCCGCCAAAAGCTCTTCGGTTCTCGTCGATATTTCGCGTATCGTCATCGGTGCTTTGTCCTTTATCTCAAATCTTTTTCAAAAAGAAACATGCTTTCTTCGCCGTCGCCGTGAAAATCCTCCGGCGGGTTGGGCATGGGGTACTTTTCATGGTAAAATGCAGTGATATGGAAGCCGCACACATTGATATAAAAGTGAATATTCCGTTTTTCAAAGTAAGGCGTATAGGCTTCCCATTTTTTGATTTCCGGATGCTTTTTTTCGATCTCAAACCAAATGGCTTTGCCGATACCGCGGCTTTGTACTCCGTATTTGATAAATAAAAAATCCAAGTGGCCGCTTTGGGTTGCGGCGTCTGTTGCGATGATGGCACCGCCGACCATTTCGCCATCGATCATTGCCTTGTAGGCGATGGCTCCTTTTTGGTTTAAGGCATTGTCCAAGTCTTTTTCCGGTAAGATGACGGTATCGGTCTGGCCGAATTTTGCTTCAAAGCCCTTTTGAAAGGCTTCCTGAGCAATGTCTTTGTATTCCTTTAATTCGCTTTTTTCTACAGGCAGCAATGCAAATTCCATGTTACACCTCTTTAATCATTTCTTCAGCATATTTTATGTCATCTGCAAAGATATGTCAATATAGTATATCAAATTGTTTTGCATTGCTTTACCGCTGCCGGAGTTTGTTGCTCCCGGCTTTTTCTTCCCCTTGGTTTTTGCGGAAAAACGTGGTAAGATAAAAGAGTATCTTGTTTTGTGAAAAAGAAGGAGGATCTTATGGAAAATACGTTTATGACACCGGAAGGGCATAAGGGATTTTTGGCAAAAAAGCTCTTTGACGATATGGGGAAGATCCATTGGTGTGCCATTGCTTATATCGAAAAAACGGTGGCGGCCCGGAAAATAATCACACCCACAGCGATAACCATATTTTCATCGTCGTCGATGGTGAAGTGCGCATCGTCTCCGGCGATGAAGAGATCATTGCCGGCAAAAACGAGTCGGTATTTGTGGACGGCATGACCCCTCACTCCATCTGGAATAACGGCGAAAAAACCGCCGTGGTCATAAAAATCTCCACGGAACGATAAAGTAAAGGGGGGTGCTGCCATGGCTTATGAAAAGCTGTATAATGAAATCTATGCAATTACGGCGCTAAAGTATCTGTGGCAGGGGTATGCCCCGGGCTTTGTGAAGGGGGAAAGCCCCGATTGGCGCAACGATGCTGCCGGCATCGGCATTGAGGTTTCCCAGGCGCTGTTGCCTCGGGACGGTCAGGAAGAGAGCTTTCTCGAAGCTTACCTCGGCTGTTTGCGCCGGGAGATCCCCGAGGATGCCTTTTCCCGGTTTGGGGAGCGGCTCTATTTTTACAACGACCGCCTTTGGGCTCTCCTCGATGACGGCGTCAACGACGTGGGCGGAGCGGAAAAAATTATCTTCCGCTTTCGCCGCAAGCTCCTCAAGCTTAATACCAACTATCGCTGCTGCAATACCAACGGCTTGTATCTCTTTGTTCATCAGCCCTTGCCTTTGTCCGGGGCAAAGAAACTTTGCAAGACTTTGGCAGCGTTGCAGGCTGCGGAGGGCTGCCGGTTTAAGCTGGTATTTCTCGATACGGAAACGGAGATCTATTGTCTGAACCTGCAAAAAGAAACCGTGGAGCTTATCCCCGTTCCCGCCAAAGCCCAGCTCTTTTTAAAGGAAAAGGCAGAGGCTTTGCGAAACGAAGCTCCCTGGCCCGATGGCCGCATCTACGAATAAAAAGACCGATTCCCGTGGATATCTTATCCCTTGGAGTCGGTCTTTCTTTTTTATTGCTTCCAGTTGGGGGTCACGACGCCGATGATGTCGATTTCTGCGGCGATGAAGAGCTTTTGTTCGCCGTTATCGCCGCCGATTTGCCGGTCTTTGCGCTCCACGAGGATTTCGTAGTGATTCAGGCCATCGGCGCGGAGGGATTCCTCTACCCGGCGTCGGCCTTCGGTCAGGGCGTAATCCATGGCATTTTGTACCGGGTCGTTGCCGGCGCTGTCGGTTTTGAATACGGTGCGGCCCCAGGGGGCGTAAACGTGAATTCCCTGAGCTTCGTGGTTTTGGACGGAAATATGGCAGATATTCCGGATTTTCCCGGCGGCGGCGCCGACGGCATTGGCTACTTGATGATGTTGGGGGAAAAGGGCCGGAGCCTGTACTTTCTCGGCGGCATCCTTCAGCCAGGCTTCAATGGGAGCGCCGATGCCGATAATCGGCAGATTCAGCTTGCAGAGAAAGGACATCAGGCCGCCGTTGTCGTAAAAGGCCCGGTTTCGCAGGGTTTGAAGCTCTAGGGTATCTTTGGCATCGGTGGGGATTTTTTCATAAGCCAGCACACTGTCAAGGATCGTTTCCGCCAGCCTTTCCGTGAATTCCTTGCGGATGGCGGCAATGGCTTTTTCCGTACTCATCCCCCAGCGAGAGGCCAGCAGGGAAAGGGCCACTTCCGCACCGCGGCGGCTGCCCCGGCCGTATTCTCCGGTGCAGTGGAGGAGATCCGTTGGGGTAAAGCCGGTCATGGCCACATAGCCCTGATCCATAAAGGGTCCCATTTGGATAAAATCAATGGGGGTGTCCGTTCGCCGGGAGAGTTCCGAGAGGGTCATGGGGCCTTCCTTCAGCAGTTCCAGAATACGCTTTTGGGTGGCGTTGGCGGGGATCTCCTCGTTGACGGGGCGCAGCAGAAAGAAGCCTTCGCAGGGTTCATTTTTGCGCATCCCCGGGGTGTGCATCGTCAGCTTCAGCATTTTTTTGATATATTCCGTATGCTCCCGGCAGATGGTGGAAATGGGGTAAACCCGGCGGGGGCCGATATGCAGCGTTCCGGAGGAAATATCCCGGCAAATGCGGCTGTCGCCGCCGAGACCGTAGGTGTAGACCTCGGCAGCTTTTACCTGGGTGCGCCAGCCGCCCACACAGGCTCCCATGGGGTCCAGCCGGGGGCTGCCCTTTTTCATTACCGCAATATCCGTGGTCGTGCCGCCCATATCGAGGATCAATCCTTCCTCGCAATCGTTGAGGAAAGTTGCGCCGATGATGCTGGCCGCCGGCCCCGAAAGGATCGTTTCAATGGGGTGGTTTTTGGCGGTTTCTTCCGTCATCAGGCTGCCGTCCCCCTTTACGATCATAATGGGGATCTCCATATGCTTGGCCTTTAAAGCTGCCTTTACCGCCTGAAAGAGGTCGTCGATAACGGAAAGGAGCCGGGCGTTAAGCACCGTTGTGGTGGTGCGTTCCTTCATGCCCAGGGTTGAGCTTAGCTCATGGGCGGCAATACAGGGCAGCCCCAGGATCTCCCGAACCATGGCTTTTACTTCCTTTTCCGGTTCCGGATTGCGCACGCTGAGTATCCCGGAAATCGCCACGGCGTCCACCTTGCCCCGAAGGGATGCCAGCGCTTTTCGGGTGGCTTCTTTGTCTATGGGTATGGTCACGGTTCCCTGCATATCCACGGTGCCGGGAATCCGGCGGATCTCCCCTTCCGGCAGGGTCAGTTCCCCGTCAAAGCCCATCAGCAGCAGGCCTACCCGGCAGCCCCGGCCCTCTACCAGAGCATTGGTGGCCAAAGTGGTGGAGAGGGATGCATAGGCGATCTCTTCGTAGCGGTCGTATTCTAGCTGTTCAATGGCTTTGGTGATGCCGTCGATCAGGTGGAAGTGGGTTGTTTCTGTTTTGGTCTCGGCATGGATCTCTTTGGTTTCCAGATCAATGATCACGGCATCGGTAAAGGTACCGCCGGTATCGATTCCCAGTACAGTGGGCATAGCTGATCCTTCCTTTCTGTCTTTGTTTTGTAATTACTATATCTATTGCAAAAAGCGTGCCAGATTTTCTGACTGCGATATTCCTTAAAATCGAGGTTTTTCCACAGTTTTCGACCTCCGATTTGAAAAGGAAAGAGAAAAGTGTTCGTATTTGTTGCGTATAATTTTGTGTCATGTTCTTATTCGGTGCAGAAAAGAGGCGTTTTTTCTTGGGTTGTGTTCGCAATTCGTGCGAATATAGTGGAGTACGCGAGCCGAAAACGACTCGCGTACTTTTTTATATGATTTTTTTAAATTTTTTTGCTTTTTAGCCGTTCACTCTGGCTTCTGCTTTGGCCAAGACATCATCGATGGCTTTTTTTGCTTCGGCGGTCATGGCTACGGGTTCATGGGCGGCAAGGATCTTTCTCATTTTATTCTGAGCACGCTGGGTGATGGTGGTGGAGCCGTTGGCTTCCCAGGTGGCATAGCCCCAACGGTCGATAAGATCCGGCTTCCAGGTTTCGCGGAAGTGCATTGCCGTATGGTCTTCGCAGAGGAAGTTGCCGCCGGGGCCTACCTTCTTCACGGTGTCGAAGGCAATCTGGTCTTCATCCACCTTCACGCCCTGGAAGAGGCGACGAGCCATACCGATGATTTCATCACCGATAACCAGCAATTCAATGGAGCCGGTAATGCCGAGATCGGCAAAGCCAACGTCATGAATGAGGTTGCCGCCGGTACCCAAGGCACAAACGATCTGCATGGTTGCTTCGATGCAGGCCTGACCGTCAATGACTTTGGAGTCGGAAACACCGGCAGCGTGGAAAGCGGGAAGACCCAGCTTGTGGAGGATTTCTGCCGAAGTGCCGTGGAGGAGCATCCATTCCGGAGCGCCGTAGCTGTGCTGCATGGTTTTCATATCCATGGGGCCGCCGGCAGCACCGGCAATGAAGGGGCAGCCGGGAGAAAGCTGCTGGGCAATCACAAGACCGGTAAGGGTATCGGCAAGGCCGATGGAAAGAGCGCCGGCAATGGTGGTGGGAGCGGTACCGCCCATGATCATTCCCGGAGTGTAAATGGCAGGAATCCTGTTTTCTGCCAAAAGCATCAGCTTGTCCAAGGCTTCCTTGGTGTGTACCAGAGGAGTGGTGGGTTCGCTGTAGATGATAAGGAAGGGTTTTTCCTGCAAGGCTTCGAGGCTGCCTTTGGCGGCGGCGCACATATCAATGATGCTCTGGAGGTTTTCCGCATCAAAGGCCCAGCTGGTCAAGGGTTTTACGGTGTTCTGCATCATGGCATGGATTTCATGAACATCGGCCAAAGTTTTGGTTTGGTCCCCGATGACGCAGAGGGACATGACAAAGTCAATGTTGGGCAAAGCATCGGCAACTTTTGCGGTGTCGGCAGCGTCCTGTTTGATGGCAGGGCGGCGTTCTCCGGTCTGAGGGTCAAAGAAGTTGGGGCATGTGGGCCCGGGGCCAAAGTAGCAGTTGCGGCCGCCCAGTTCCATGGCAAGGTCGCCTTCTCTGGTGTATATGTTTACAACATTGGGAGCTTTGGCAATGGCCTGTTCCGTTACTTCTCTGGGAATATAGGCTCGAATCCCCTCCACCTTGGCACCGGCAGCCTTCAAAAGCTCCAGAGCCTTTTCGTTGTGGATATCCATACCCACTTCTTCCATGACGCGATATCCTGCGTCTAAAATCTGATCCAGAGATTCTTGTTCGATGATTTCTAATTTCATAATTTGCGACTTCCTTTCGTATTGCCATCTATTTTTGCTGCCGTTATTCTGCGGCAGCTTCTTTTTTACTCTTTTTAATGGTGCGGTTCAATACCACCGAGGCAATCAGCCCTACAATGGCAAAGCCCAGCATGATGAGGAACACGTGCTTGTAACCGGTGGCACCGGGGTAAGCGTCCATCAAACCGCCGACGATGGCGTTCATGTAAACATCGGGGAAGAAGCCGATAACGGAAACCACGCCGATGGCAGTACCCATCAAGGAACGGGGTACTTTTTGACATTCATCCAGGGTGGCGAAGTAGATGCCCCGCATGGCGAAGATCCCGGCGCAGAAAAGGAGCATCAGGATCACCGCCACGGTGAGGATTGCCGGAGAGGAGGGCAGGAAGGCAAAACCGGCCAGAGCGGCAACCATCAAGACGAAGCAGCAAGCCACAACGAAGGAGATGGAACCCAGCTTATCGGCAATGGTTCCGCCGATGGGAGCCGCGGCAAATTGCAGCACATACTGACGGATAATGGCAATGGCCCCGGCAGCGGTGGCGGAAAGTCCGAGGATTTCCGTTAAGTAGGGAGTGAGGTAGGTGCTGCCGATGTAAACGCTGTAGCAGGAAAGCACGATGATGGCAACGATCCATACCGCAGGGATCTTCAAAACCTTGCCCACGTCTTTGATTTGGATCTTATCGCTGGCGCCGGATACTTTGTCCGGGATGATGAACCAGGCGAGAATCGCCGCAACAAAGCAGAGGATGCTGGTGCCGATGAGGATGCCGGCAACACCGGCAACGGTTTCGCCCAGCTTGCCGTAAAAGTACAGGGCAACAAAGGCAACAATAACATTGACGATGCCGCGGCCCCCTTCCAAAAGACCGAACATCCGGCCCTGTTCTTCCCCGGTGCCGAGGCTGTTGGCAACCTTCAGCATGGCAGACCACATAAAGGCGGTGGTGACGATGCCCCAGACTGCATAAATGATCATCTGAGCGATGAACCCGGGGAAGGTGGCATACCAGATGCCCAAAGCACCGGCAACCACAAAGGCAAAGGAGAGCATTTTACGGGGAGAAAATTTATCGGCAAGATAACCCCCGGGAGCGTAAAAGATCATAGATGTTACGCCGTAGATGCTGAGGGTAGCAGCAAACTGGGCGTTGGTGAGACCTACCCCTTCAAAAAGAGAATCATAAAAAGTCCAACGAAGGTAGGGCAGGAAGTAGATGGCAACGGCACCCAGTGCAAGGACGAGGAGTACCAGGTATCTGTTTTTTTCTTTTGCCATGAGTTTTTACTCCTTTCATTGAGGAAAGTGATTTATTTGATCGATCACCTATCAATATTGCAAGTTCCGTGCCAAAAAACACCGCCGATTTTTCGCCCAAAAACAGGATTTTTCGTTTTTTTACCTAAGTATATAAAGCAATAAAACTTGAAGTGTATGGATTTTGGACGTATAATATAGATGAAATGTAATGAATTAGGACAGTTTTAAAACGTGCAATCGGAAAGTGTCCTATATTTGTACATTTTTTGGTAGATTTTGAGTATAGATATCAAATTAATCAAAAAAAATTTCCAGTAAAAAATTTTATTTTTCTCAATTTATTTTTGGAGGAACCATGGGCGAAAAAACATTAGCACAGATAAAAGACGAGGTAGGGTACTGTCAGCTCCTGGAAACAATCCTGGATCACGTTTCCGAAGCGGTCTATTGCAGTGGTGCCGACGGCACAACCCTTTTTGCCAACCGGGAGGCCGAGGTTACCGATGGCATTAACCGCAGTGAAATCATCGGCCATAAGGAAGAGGAAATCTGGGGAACCCATAACCACGAATCGGTGATGATGCGCCGGGAAGCGATTCTGGACGAAAAAACCACCTACACCACGAAAAACGGCGAGGTCAAGTTCGTTCATCACAGCGTGATCCCCTTTGTGGTAGATGGCGAGATTAAAGGTACCTTTTCCCTGTCCAAGGATATTACCAGAGAGGACGACTATATTTCCAAGGTCTACCAGCTCCAGCAGGAGCTGAAGTCGAGGAATAAAAAGCTCCGCCGCAACGGCACCAGCTACGATTTTAACAGCATTGTCGGCCAGAGCCTGCCCCTGCTTTATGCCATTCAAACGGCAAAGCGGGCGGCCCAGTTCCCTGCCAATGTGATGATTTGCGGCGAGACCGGCACCGGGAAAGAGCTTTTTGCCCAGGGCATCCACAACGAAAGCGCCTTTAAAAATGAGCCCTTTGTGGGCTTAAACTGCGGCGCTATTCCGGAAAACCTGTTGGAAAGCACCCTTTTCGGTACGGTAAAAGGCTCCTATACCGGCGCTCAGGACAGCCCCGGCCTTTTTGAGCAGGCAAAAAAGGGCACACTGTTTCTCGATGAGATCGACAGTATGCCCCTGAATATGCAGGCAAAGCTCCTTCGGGTATTGCAGGAAAAGAAGGTGCGGCGGATCGGCGGTCACGAGGAAATCCCGGTGTGCTGTCGCATCATCAGCGCCACCAATCGCGATATTGAGGAGGCCATTAAGGATAATATCCTTCGTCAGGATATCTATTATCGCCTTGCCTCCATTGTTATTGAGCTGCCGCCCCTTCGGGAGCGTAAGGGCGATGGCCCCTTGCTGATCCGCTATTTTTTGGAACGCTGCCACAAGCTCTACGGCACCCGACTTCAGGAAATCGACCCCGCCGTTCACGAGGTCCTGCAAAAATATTCCTGGCCCGGAAATGTTCGGGAAATGGAGCATATGGTGGAAAATATGGTGATTCTGGCAGGAAAGGAGGAAACGGTCCTCACGACCCGGCATTTACCGGCGAATTTCAGCCAGACCCTGGAGAAGATCAAAAAGACAAAAGTCCCGGATATCGATCTCAATACCGTGATCGACGACTACGAACGCTCCCTGATCCTCAAGGCTCTCAACGGCCACGATTTCAATAGGGCAGCCACGGCCCGAAGCCTGAATATCCAAAGAAGCGTCCTCTACAGCAAAATGAAGCGGCTTGGCATTGAGAAGGAGTGATATGGCTTCGGAAGGCTGATCTTCCTTCGGAAGGGTGAAATCCGCCTGGGGCGGGTGAAATCTTCCTTCGGAAGGTGAAATCTCACCTTCGGTGAGGTTCCGGAAGCATTGCAGCGCAATGCGAACCAAATATGGCTTCGCCTCGAGGAGAAGCTGTCAGCGCAGCTGACTGCCTTTTCGGGCAAATGCCTTCGGCATTGGCTCCGAAGGGCACTAGGTTATCCTTGAAAATGCCTGCGGCATTTCCTAAGGTTAACCGTCGGATGAGGTGTCGCGATGGGTGCATCTGTTTTTTATGGAAATAGTTACTGCGGCGTGGGCGTATCTTTTAGCGATACGCTTTGCGCCGCAGTTTGTTTTGTAAAAATCATTTTTGTTTTACCGTCACGCCACCTCATCCGGGTCTTTGACCCACCTTCTCCTCGAGGAGAAGGCATTTTAGCAGGTACTTTGTGCGGAATAGAGCTGATTTTACCTTTATCAAGGGTAGCAAAAAAGCAACAGAAACGTAGCGTAACATAACGGGAGGGGTCTCGGGGCGAGCCCCGAGTCGTTTTGGGGTCCGGGGAATCGAAACCCCGGGGCTTTGG
>CAKUYE010000027.1 GCA_934702375.1 uncultured Bacillota bacterium
AGCATCTATGCTGGTTCGCAGTAAAATTATCTTTTCAAACGACAAAAAAAGATAGTGCTATATCCTAAAGACGGGAAAGAGGCTACCGACAGGGCCATAGACGCATTGTCTGGACTTTCGGTGGAAAAAGCGGTTCTTTGTGAACTTGCGGAAATGATACTTTATCGTAAAAAATAAGTTTTTTTATGGCATTTTCGCTTTTCTTTCGACAGAGACTTGCAAATAATGAATAAAAAATGTATAATATTAAAAGGTACTTGATGCATTTTCATCATGTGTTAAGTATCTTTTTTTTGCGGTATAGATATAATGTAATCTGTGGGATGGTTTTCTCACAAAAAAACGAAGGGGGATTGATCATGCTGTTGGATAAAATCAAATGCCCCAACGACGTAAAAAAACTGTCCGATGCAGAGTGGAAAGCATTGGCAGAAGAAATACGCTGTTTTATGGTAAAAAATGTAGCGGAAACCGGTGGGCATTTGGCCCCAAGCCTTGGTGTTGTGGAATTGACCATTGCCATGTGCCTGGCCTTTGATTTCCCCAGAGACCGTGTGGTCTTTGATGTTGGACACCAGTGTTATGCTTATAAAATACTTACCGGCAGAAAAGATGATTTTGGTACTTTGCGTCAGGCCGGAGGGATCAGCGGTTTCCCGAAACGGGAGGAAAGCATTTACGATGCCTTTGACACCGGCCATAGCAGTACCTCTATTTCTGCGGCTCTCGGCCTTGCCGTTGCCAGAGATCTCCAGGGAGATGACTACCGCGTGATCTCTGTTATTGGGGACGGCGCCCTTACCGGCGGCATGGCTTACGAAGCCATGAATAATGTGGGAAGCCGCGCAGAGAACCTTATCGTGATCTTAAACGATAACCAGATGTCCATCTCACCGAATGTCGGGGCGATGGCCAATTATTTAACAAAGGTTCGAACCGGTCCTCATTATGATCGCAGGAAAAAGAATATAAAAAAAGTGCTTAGCCGCACCAGCGGCGGTGAAAAAGTCCTTTCGGGAATGCGCCGGATAAGAGACAGTATCAAATCCCTTATGGTGCAGGGGATGCTTTTTGAAGAGCTTGGCTTTACTTACCTTGGTCCCATTGACGGTCATGATATCAATATTTTGGTTCAGCATCTGAATTACTGTAAAAATGTTCAGGGGCCGGTTTTGCTCCATGTCCTTACCAAAAAGGGCAAAGGCTACGCTTTTGCCGAGGCAGAACCGGATAAGTTTCATGGTGTCGGCCCCTTTGATTTTCTTACAGGAGAAACAAAGAAGAAAAAGAATGCAGCGGATTTCAGTTCCGTATTTGGAAATAAGCTGACGGCCATGGCGGCAGAGGATCCGAAGATTTTGGCGATTACCGCGGCTATGCCCGGTGGCACCGGTTTAAAACCCTTTGCGGCCAGCTTCCCCGATCGCTTTTTTGATGTGGGAATCGCAGAGCCCCATGCTGTAACTTATGGTGCCGGTTTGGCAGAATGCGGTATGAAACCTTGTGTCGCGATTTACTCTTCTTTTTTACAGCGTGCCGTTGATCAGATCTATCACGATGTATGTTTGCAACGGCTTCCGGTGGTTTTTGGTATTGATCGTGCCGGTGTTGTCGGCGAGGATGGCGAAACGCATCAGGGGATCTACGATATCTCTCTTTTACGCTGTTTCCCTCATATGGTGCTGATGGCGCCGGGTACGGCAAAGGAAACCGAAGCAATGTTGGAGTTTGCTTTTGCTTCCGGTGTGCCCTGTGGTTTGCGTTATGCCAGAGGTTCCGTTTCCTCCTGGGATGAACATTTTGAGCATCAACCGTTGGTCTTGGGAAAAGGGGAGCATGTTCGCTCCGGCGACGACGTTCTGCTGCTGCCTTTAGGTATCCTTATAGAAGAAGCCCTTGCCGCGGCAAAGATCCTGGAAGAACAGGGGATATCAGTGGGGGTATTTAACCCTCGGTTTATCAAGCCTCTGGATGAAAATGCTCTTGGGGCATTGAGCGAAAAATATCGCTATATCGTGACTTTAGAAGACCATGTGGTTACCGGTGGCTTTGGTTCTGCGGTGGGAGAATTTCTTTGCCGCATATGCTATCCGGGAAAATTGATACAGATCGGCTATCCCGATGAAATGATCCCCCAGGGACGACGCTGTGATATTCTTAAAAAATATCGATTGGAACGGAATGGGATCGTGTCAATCGTTCAGGAATTGTTGGGGAAAGACCATGAAAAAGAGACTTGATGTGTTATTAGTAGAACGTAATCTTTTTCCTTCCCGGGAAAAAGCCCGTACTGCCATTATGACCGGGCGCATCATTATTCACGGCAAGAAGGAAATGAAAGCCGGAACCATGATTCCGGAAGATGCGGAGATTCAGGTGACCGGTCATGATCTGCCTTTTGTCAGCCGGGGCGGTCTTAAGCTCGCAAAAGCTGTAAAGCAGTTTGGCCTTGATTTCAAAGACAAGGTGGTCTTGGATATCGGTGCTTCTACCGGTGGCTTTACCGACTGCTCTTTGCAAAACGGTGCGAAAAAAGTTTATGCCGTGGATGTTGGCTACGGTCAGTTGGCTTGGTCCCTGCGAAGCGATGACCGTGTGGTCGTTTTGGAAAAGGTAAATGCCCGTTACCTCACTGAAGAGCAGGTGTCGGAGCAAGCCGACTATATTGTGATGGATGCCTCCTTTATTTCTTTGAAAAAGCTGATCCCTCATCTGATTCCTTTTTTGAAAGAGGAGGGAGCTTTTGTTTCCCTGATCAAACCTCAGTTTGAGGCGGGAAAGGAAAAAGTCGGGAAAAAGGGTGTGGTAAGAGATCCCGCCGTACATCAGGAAGTTATTGATGAACTTCTCGATTTTTTTGCTGCCGAGGGACTTACCGTGGCTGCGTTGACTTTTTCGCCGATCAAAGGGCCGGAGGGCAACCGTGAATATCTGGTATTGCTAAAAAAAGATGGCTCCGATGCAACCATTCCGAATGTTTCCGAATTGGTTGCCAAAGCCTTTGAAGAAATATAAAAAAAACAAAATGATTATGCAAAATACCCTTTACAGCAGGGGAATAATATTGTATATTAAAAGCTAGAGGTTTTTAGGTCATGAAAAAAATAGGGGTTCTTGCTAATTTTAAACGTGATCGCAAAGCTGTACGTCGTAATGTGATTTTCTGGCTGGAAATGGAAGGGGCCGAGGTCATTGTTCCCGATGGTGATTATGATGTGACAGATCAGACCTTTCTGCGTGAATTTATGCAAGAGAAAGGGCAGCATTGCGACGGTCTGATTGTTATGGGCGGCGATGGCACGATGCTTGCTGTGGCTCGTCAAGCTGCCCGCTATCATGTGCCTATCTTTGGTATCAATACGGGACACGTTGGTTTTCTGGCCGAAGTGGAACCGGATAACCGGCTTTATCCCGCGTTGAAACGTTTGCTGCAGGATGACTACGTTTTGGAGGAACGTATGATGCTGCGGGTTAGTGTTTACCGTGGAAAAGAGCTGTTTCGTGAATATCATTGTTTAAATGATTGTGTCCTTACCAAAAAGTCCTTTGACGGTTTGGTAAATATCACGGCTTACGTTGATGACAAGCAATCCCTTTCCTACAGCGGAGACGGGCTTATTGTTGCAACACCCACCGGCGCTTCGGGATACTCCCTTTCGGCCGGCGGTCCTCTCGTTTCTCCGGAAATGGATGCCATGATCTTAACACCGGTTTCAGCTCACTGCTTGTATTGCCGCTCCATTGTGATTGACGCAAACCGTGAGATTACTTTGAGAGCCGATCGGGAAGAGGGGCGCTGCGTTCTTTGTATTGACGGTAAAACCGCGACGCTGCTGATTCACCCGGAGGATCGCATCTGTATTGGAAAATCGGAGATGACAACGGGATTTATCCGGTTGAATGACCGCTCCTTCTTCCATGTATTGAATGAGAAATTGAGGGAAAGATCATGAGTGCATTGGTGATGCCGGTATGCGAGTTGATTCATCGGGAAATGGAAAAGGTTCTTTTTCCCGGGGCGATTACCGTTGATTGCACTGTGGGTAATGGCGGCGATACGGTTTTTCTTGCAAAGGCTGTTGGAGAAAAAGGACTTGTGTATGGTTTTGATATTCAGCCATTGGCTTTGGAAAAAACTGCGGAACGATTGTCTGCGGCCGGCTGCGCTGATTGGGTAAAACTGATCTGTGACGGTCACGAACACCTTGCAAATTATGTAAAAGCAGAGATTGATTGCGCCGTTTTTAATCTGGGTTATTTGCCCCGGGGCGATCACGAGATCATAACGAAGAAAGAAACAACAGTATCGGCTCTGGAAACAGTGTTGTCACTGCTGCGTCCCGGCGGTGCTGTTTTTATTGCCCTATATTGGGGGCATCCCGGTGGAGAGGAAGAACGATTGGCGGTGGAATCCTTTGCAATGGGATTGGCTTCTTCTCAATGGGATGTGGCGGAAACATCCTTTCCGAACAAAAATAAAGCACCGCTGATGATGGTAATTCAAAAGAAGTTGAGGTAATGTCATGGGAACCAAAGCATCCAGACAGAAAATGATTCAGAAGATAATTGAAAAAGAAGAGATCGGTACCCAGTTTGATCTGGCCGAACGGTTAAAGCAGCATGGCTATAATGTGACCCAGGCCACGGTTTCCCGGGACATTAAGGAAATCGGTTTGATCAAAATTCCTGTTGAAGGGAATTTTTCAAAATACAGTGTACCGGTAAATATTTCCGTAGGCAACATTGCCGAACGTATGCGGCGCATGTTCATTGATAATGCTGTATCCATCGACAGCGCAGAAAATCTGGTGGTGATTAAGGCTTTACCCGGCACGGCCAATGGATTGGCGGCCTGTCTTGATCAGTGCGGTTGGCAGGAAATCGTTGGCTGTATTGCCGGGGATGATACGATTTTACTGGTGATCAAAGAAAAAGCAATGATGGGTGATGTGATCGCCCGGTTTGAGGCCTTGATGAGCTAAGTAAAAAAGAAACGGACGGAGATTGATATGTTAGCAGAAATTTACGTTGAGAATTTTGCTCTCATAGAACATCTGCAAATGGAATTTCACAGCGGCTTGAATATTATCACCGGGGAAACCGGTGCGGGGAAGTCGCTGCTTACCGATGCCGTAGGGATGCTTCTCGGCGGCAAAGGTGATAAGGATATGATTCGCCAGGGAACCGGAAAAGCTGTTATTGAGGGAACTTTTTCGGGGCCTTTTTCCGTTGCCGTGACGGATTTTTGTCGGAATAACGGTATTGATCCCGAAGCCATTGTGATATCCCGGGAAATGAACAGTGACGGTAAAAATGTAGTTCGTATCAACGGACGCCGTGTTACTTTATCCTTGCTGGAGCAGTTGTCTCCGTTATTGATGAACATCCATAGCCAAACAGAGCATTTTTCACTTTTCCGAGAGGAAGAACAGCTTTTGCTCTTAGACCGCTTTGGCGGCAGCCGAATTTTAGATCAAAAGAAGAAAGTCAACGATGGTTTTCATCACTGGCAGGAAGCAAAAAAAGATCTGAATGAGCTGGAAAAAAAGATCGAAGAAAAAGAGCAGCGTCTTGATTATCTGAAATTTCAGCTAAAGGAATTGGAAGGCTACCAGCTGCGATCCGGAGAAGATGAAGAGCTTCGGGCAGAAATCAAGCTTCTTTCCTCCGGGGCAACGCGATATGATGAGTCACGGGCGGTATATGAATGTTTAAACGGCGGTGATTTCGGCGGTGCGGTGTCCCTTGTTTTTGATGCCGTAGAGCATTTGCGTCGTATTGCCGAGGAAGATAAAAGTTTAAAAGAGCTTTATGTGGGACTAAAGGATGCTTACTATGTTCTTGAGGATGCCAGAAATGAAATTCTGGACTACTGTGAGAATATTGATATCGATCCCTACCGGTTGGAAGAGCTTGAAGTGCGGCTTAGTGAGATCAGGAAGGCACAAAAAAAGTATCG
The DNA here is from genome assembly GCA_934702375.1 of uncultured Bacillota bacterium. GTDB lineage: Bacteria > Bacillota > Dehalobacteriia > UBA7702 > UBA7702 > UBA7702. The sequence goes on from CAKUYE010000027.1 coordinate 5,960, forward strand.
CGGCGATATTGATGATATCTTGAACTATCAAGCCGAGATTGAAGAGGAGCTTGCGACCTTCGAGGATGCCGATTTTTACCTGGGCAAGGCCCGCCGTAAAGAAGAGGATGCTTATAAAGCATTTATGGCCGAAGCAGAAATGTTGACGGCTTTGCGAATGGAAGAGGGAAAGCGTCTTTCTGCCGGAATCGAAGCCCAGCTTCACGATATGAAGCTGCCCAATGCCCGTTTTGGCGTTGTTCTTCGCGATACGGCACCTTCGGGAGAGGGGAAGGATCAGGTCACTTTCATGGCTTCCATGAATAAAGGGGAAGATCTGCGGCCTTTGGCGAAAGTTGCTTCCGGCGGTGAAATCTCCCGTGTGCTTTTGGGTACCAAGATTATTTTAGGTAAGATTGATGCGGTACAAACGATGATCTTCGATGAGATCGACAGCGGTCTCGGTGGTGAAACTGCTGCCCGAGTCGGTGAAAAGCTAAAATTATTAGGCAAGGACCTTCAGGTTTTTGCCGTGACGCACTCGCCTTTGGTGGCGGTGTATGCGGATCATCACTATTATATTGAAAAACAGGAAGAGGAAGGCCGCGTTGTTGTAAAGCTGTTTCCTTTGGAAAAAGAAGATATCCGTAGTGAGATCGCCCGGATGCTCTCCGGGGATCGAAACAGTACGGCATCTTTGCAGCAGGCGGACGAATTGCTGAACTCTGCAAAATAAAGGAAGAAACAGAGAAGAGGTAGGTAAACATGGATATTATTTTATTAGACCATATTCAGGCAGAAGTTACCAAGGAAGATGTGCTGAGAAAATTCGGTATGCCCCCGGATCATAAATTAGGTCCCGATATCGAAAAGGCCATTGAGGAAGTAAAGCCCATTGCCAATGCCAAGCTTCTTTACGGAGAAGCAAAAATTGAAGCACGTACCGATGACACCGTGACGATTGGCGGAGTCCTCTTTGAAGGGAAAGACCTTGCCGATGCTTTAAAGGATGTAGACACTGTTTATCCCTATATCTGCACCTGCGGTAGGGAGTTGAACGACTATGCCATGAACTGCAAAGATATGGTACGGATGCTCTATTATGATTATATTGCTCATTTTTATTTGCTTCAGTCCTCCGTTGAACTGTCGAAGGTTGTTGATAATAAACTCGGTACTCGAAGCACCTGTATGACTCCGGGTTCCTTTGAGCATTGGGAAATCAGCCAGAATTATCCGATTTTCAAGCTTTTGAACTATGGGAAAGGTACCGATATCAACCTTTCTACCAGCTATATTATGTATCCCGCAAAAAGTGTTGCCGGTTTGTGCTTTAAAACCGCAGATTGCGCTAAACAATGCTCTCTTTGTTTGAAGAACGATTGTGTTAACCGGGTCTGCGAATTTAAAAAAGAAGATTATGAAAATACCCTTTGCTAAAAGATCTGCATCGTGTTACAATAAAATAGAACAGATAGAGATATAGAGGTTAATGTTGGTGGTTTCTTACTATTTTATAAATTAAGGAGGAACCCCAATGACTATGGAAATTGCAAAAGCAAAGGAAGTTGTTTATAGCTATTTGGAAGAACAAAAGATCCCTTATGAAGTTACGGAACACGAAGCGGTTTATACTATGGACGATATGGTTGCCTTGGGTTTGGACAAGCAGGGATCGATCTGCAAAAATCTGTTTTTAAAGGATAATAAAGGGAAACGTCATTTCCTTATTGTTGCGGATAATGATACGAAAATCAATTTGAAAGAATTGGGTGAAAAAGCAGGTATCGGCAAGGTTAGCTTTGCATCGCCGGAGCGTCTTAAAACATATTTGGGGGTGGAAGCCGGTTGTGTATCGCCGATGGGGCTTTTAAATGACAGTGAGCATTTGGTAGAGGTTATTCTGGATCAAAAGCTTCAGGGGAAGAATCGCTTGGGGGTTCATCCCAATGAGCATACCGCTACCCTTTGGATATCCTGGCAAAACCTGATTAAAGTGTTGAAATCCCTGGGAAACAGCTATAAAACGACTCGTTTGTAAACCTTGCTTTTTGTGCAAAAATGAAGGAGGCCCGTCATCGTTCTTTGATTGGCGGGCCGTTTCTTGTATTTTATTATTCTTGGAAAGGATCTTACCATGACAACTCAAATGATATTTGCCCTTGTATTGGCGGTGATCAGTTTTCTTTCCACCGGAATCAATGCTCTCGCTTTATGGCGGGTGAAAAAAAGATCTGCAGTAACAGAGGGAACGATTACTGCGATCTTTAATGATAATGGTACCGCAAAGGGAAACCGCGGCAGGTGGGCAAAGGTAAAGTTTAAGCTGAACGGAAAAACCTATTACCCCGAGGATCGACTGCCGGTATCGGACTTAGCGGAACCGGGAGATCCGATCTCTTTGCGTTATGATAAAGAAAAACCGACGGTGCTTTATCGTTACTCGCTGTTTCGCCTTGGGGGTTCCGGGCTGATTTGTTTTTTTGCCGTCTTGTATTTTGTTATAAATCTTTTAAGATAAAGAAGAAAGAGCCTGCTCACATTTTCCGGTGTGATCAGGCTCTTTGAGTTACATATTCTTTTTTGCTACCGCCATCATTAGCTTGATGCGGTTGAGTTGGTTGGATTCACTGGCGCCGGGGTCGTAGTCAACGGCAATGATATTGCCGTTGGGGTATTGACGATTCAGTTCTTTTAATGCACCGCGGCCGGTGATGTGATTGGGCAGGCAGGCAAAGGGCTGCATACAGACGATGTTGTTTACACCGCTTTCCATCAATTCGATCATTTCCCCTGTAAGGAACCAGCCTTCCCCGGCTTGGTTGCCGATGGAAACGATGGTGGAGGCCTTTTCTGCCAGGTGTTCGATACGGCTTGGCGGATCAAATCGTTTGCTTTCTTCCAGAGCTTTGCGCATAGTGCTGCGGGATTTTTCCAATACGGAAACGGCAAGTTTTCCCAGGCGATAGCCGGAGCGTTTTCCTTTCAGATGCTTGCTCTTATACTGGCTGTTATAGGAGCAGTAGAGGAGGAAGTCCAGAAGGGAGGGCATATTGGCTTCGCCGCCTTCTTTTTCAATGATATCGACAATGTGGTTATTGGCGTCGGGCGAGAACTTGACCAGAATTTCTCCTACAAGGCCGACCCGGGGTTTCTTTTCATCGGTAAGAGGCAGCTCGTCAAAATCATGAACGATATCCTTCATGTCCTTTTTATACTGACGTATACTGCCTTTTAATACGGTTTTCTTTCCCTTGGCAACCCAGGTCTGATAAAGTTCGTTTGCAGAGTTTTTGACCTTCTCATAGGGTCTTGTGCGGTACAATACATTCATTAGAAGGTCACCGTAGTTGATGGCCATCAGGCACTGTTTGATCAGCGCCGGAGACCACTGCATCCCCGGGTTGCTTTCCAAACCCTGGGCGGAAAGGGCGATGACCGGGATGTGCTCCATTCCTGCATCGGCCAAAGCTTTTCGGATGAAGGATACGTAGTTTGTGGCGCGGCATTGGCCGCCGGTTTGGGTCATCACTACGGAAACATTGTTGAGATCATATTTGCCGCTTTTTAAGGCATTGACCAACTGACCAGTGGTAAGAATACATGGATAGCAGGCGTCATTATGGACATGGCGGAGGCCTTCCTCTACGTCAACGGCAGATACTTCCGGAATGACTTCGAGATGATAGCCGTTTGCTTCCATGGCAGCTTCCAAAAACTGGAAGTGGATCGGCGACATTTGGGGGCAAAGCAGCGTGTGCCGGGATTTCATTTCCTTGGTGAAAACGGCTCTGGGCGGTGCTTCGTAAGGTACAAAAGGTGTTTTTTCCTTCTGTTGTTCCTTTTGTTCGTCAAGGGTGACCTTTAGGGAACGGATGCGGATCCGAGCTGCACCAAGGTTATCCCCTTCGTCAATCTTAATATTCGTGTAGATCTTATTGTGCCGCTCCAGGATTTCTGCAACCTGATCTGTGGTAACGGCATCGAGACCGCAGCCAAAGGATGTTAGCTGGATCAGATCCAGATCCTCCCGGCCGGCAACATAAGTTGCGGCCGCATAGAGCCGGGAATGAAATGCCCATTGGTCGCGCACCCGCAAAGGACGCTCCGGCTCTGCCAGATGTGCAATGCTGTCTTCGGTAAGAACCGCCATTCCCTGATGGGTGACGATATTGGGGAGTCCGTGATTGATCTCGGGATCAATGTGATACGGACGACCGGCCAAAACAACACCGTGGATTTTATGTTGTTCCATATAGGCCAGAGCTTCTTCGCCTTTTTTATGCATATCATCTTTGAATGCTTTATTTTCCTGATAGGCCTTGGTTGTAGCAGCGGCGATCTCTGTTTTGGAGATTCCCATCGGCCGGAAAGCTTCGGCTAAGGCTATGTCAAGACGATCCTTCTCTTCCAAGGTCAGGATGGGGTGAATGAAACGTATTTCCTTTTCCCGGATATCTTCAACATTGTTTTTCAGTACCTCAGGATAGCCGGATACGACAGGACAGTTGAAATTGTTGTCGCAATCTTTGTATTCGATGTGTTCATATACCACCGCAGGATAAAAGATGGTTTTTACGCCTTTTTGGATTAAAGATACGATGTGACCGTGGGCCAGCTTTGCCGGATAACAGACGGCTTCCGAAGGGATTGTTTCCATGCCGGCTTCAAACATTTTTTTATCGCTTTTCCCGGAAAGCACAACGGAAAAACCAAGCTCCGTGAGGAAGGTATGCCAGAAGGGGTAATTCTCATACATATTGAGAACGCGAGGAATACCGATTTCACCTCGGGGCGCTTCTTCCTTTTTCAGAGATTTGTATCGGAAAAGGCGCTTGTATTTATAATCAAAGAGGTTGGGGATATCGTTTTTGTGTACCTGGATATCGGCACCGCGCTCACAGCGGTTTCCGGAAATAAAGTGGCGGCCGTCGGCAAATTCCATGACGGTCAGAAGGCAGTGGTTGGGGCACTTTTCGCAGTGGCGGAAAGATTTTTGATAGGTAAAGGTCTCCAACTCTTCCGGGGATATCAGCGTGGAGCGATGATCCTGGGAATAGCGCTCTTTGGCGATGATTGCAGCACCGTAGGCTCCCATAAGACCTGCGATATCCGGACGTACGATCTCTCTGCCGGTCTCTTTTTCGAAGGTACGAAGTACCGCTTCGTTGTAGAAGGTACCGCCCTGGGCCAAAATCTTTTCACCGTATTCTTCGGGGCGGCGGATTTTGATGACTTTGTAAAGAGCGTTTTTGATGACAGAGTAGGAAAGACCTGCCGAGATATCTTCAATGCTGGCCCCTTCCTTTTGGGCCTGCTTTACTTTGGAATTCATAAATACCGTACAGCGGTTGCCAAGGTCCACCGGTTTTTTTGATTCGATGGCTTTGGCTGCAAATTCACTGACGGACATATCCAGGCTCTTGGCAAAGGTTTCGATAAAGGAGCCGCAACCGGAAGAGCAGGCTTCGTTTAGGATAATGCTTTCGATAACGCCGTTGCGGATGCGAATGGCTTTCATATCCTGACCGCCGATATCGAGAATAAATTCTACTCCGGGAAGGAAATGGGCGGCAGCTTTGTAGTGGGCCATCGTTTCCACTTCCCCGATATCCACCTTTAATGCCGAGCGAATTAGGTCTTCGCCATAGCCGGTAACGGCGGCATTGGCGATGCGGCAGTTTGAAGGAAGAGTATGATAGATCTCTTTCAGCATTTTTACGCAGAGATCCAAAGGCTCTCCCTTGTTGTTTTCGTAATGAGAATAGACGATGTTTTTATCGTCATCCATCAAAACAGCCTTTGATGTTGTGGAACCAGCGTCGATACCAAGATAAAGATTGCCTGTCGCTTCAGTGAGCGGTTTCTTCCCAACCTTGGCTTTGGCATGACGCTCCCGGAAAGCTTTTAGTTCTTCCTCACTGGCAAAAAGCGGCTCCAAGCTGTTCTTTTCGTTAAAATCGCTGAGTTTCACCGCCTGAAGACGTTGAATCAAAGCAGAGAGCTCAACCGGTTCTGCTGTTTTTTCTTCTTGTGCTGTAAAGGCGCAGCCGTAGGCAACATAGTAATGGGCATTTTCCGGTAAGATTGCCGTTTCTTCGGTAAGATGAAGTGTGCGGATAAAAGCATTGCGAAGCTCCGGCAGAAAATGAAGGGGACCGCCGAGGAAGGCTACGTTGCCGCGGATGGGCTTTCCGCAGGCAAGGCCACTGATGGTTTGATTAACTACCGCCTGGAAAATGGAGGCGGCAATATCCTCTTTGGCGGCGCCCTGATTCAGTAAGGGTTGGATATCCGTTTTTGCAAAAACACCGCAGCGGGAAGCGATGGGATGAATTACCTTGTAGTCCTTTGCCAGCTCGTTGAGGCACAGGGCATCGGTTTGAAGCAATAATGCCATCTGGTCGATGAAGGCTCCGGTGCCGCCGGCACAAGCGCCGTTCATACGTTGTTCCATCACTCTGCCAAAATAGGTGATTTTTGCATCTTCTCCGCCGAGTTCGATAACGACATCGGTTTGAGGAATAAAATGCTCTACTGCTTTGGTACAGGCAATAACTTCCTGAACAAAAGGCACGTCAATATGTTCTGCCAGACTTAAGCCGCCGGAACCGGTGATGGCCATGACTACCGGCATATCACCGATTGCTTCTTTTGCTTGTTTCAGTACATCTTCCACCGTTGCGCGTACATCGGAAAAATGGCGTTGATAGCATTGAAAAATGCATTTGTTATGTTCATCCAGTAATATGACTTTTACGGTAGTCGAACCGATATCAAGACCTAAAACTTTTTGTGTACTCAAGAAAAAAAGACTCCTATTTATACCTATTAAAAATATCAAAAAAAAGGATTCGATATAATGATACAATAATTGCCCCAAAAAATCTATCCTATTTTCTGCCAGAAATGTAAAAATTAATTAAAAAAAAAATAATATTTTGTTTTGTGCCGAAAAAACTCATAAATCCTCTATAAGTATCTCTTTTCAATACCTTTGTTATTTGATATAATTATATTTTAAAAGGGGGATTTATGAAAGCAATTATTGCACATCCAAATCTTGATTTTGATGCCTTGGCCTCTATGATTGCGGCGCAAAAGTTGTATCCCGATGCCATATTGGTAACGGTGGGAAAGCTTCGCACCAGTGTCCACGATTTTATTGCCATTCACGGCGATTTCATTGATATCCGAAATTATATCAATAAGGCAGATATCGATACGTTGATTATGGTGGATACCCGCTCGGTCAAGCGACTAAATGATTATAAAAAAGTATTGGACAATGACTCCGTAAAAGTTATTGTTTACGATCACCATGAGGACAGCAGCGATGATGTTGACGGCGCAGAGATACACTATGAAGCTCTGGGGGCCAATGTGACTCAGCTGGTGGAAAGAATTCGTGAAAAACAGCTGGAAATCTCTCCCCAGGAAGCAACGGCTTTGGCTTTGGGGATATATGATGATACCGGTTCCTTTCGTTATCAAAGCACCACGCCTCGGGATATGCTGGCCGCCGTGTGGCTTTTGGAACAGGGCGCAAATCTCGATGTCATCAACGAATATACCGAAACGAATATCAGTGAAGAGCAAAGTGAGCTTTTTCAGCTTTTATTACGGCAAAATAAAATCGTCACCGTGGAGCAGAGAGATATTTTGATTGCCACCGGTGAGTGGCCCAACTTTGTCAGTGATCTTTCGGTGTTGACGATGAAACTGAAAGATACCTTTTCGGTGGATGCTGTTTTTACCGTTGTTCGTATGGAACAGCGAATCTATCTTGTAGGACGCAGCTCTCAAAAGGATATTTGTGTTCGGGATATCCTTGCACCTTACGGCGGTCGCGGTCATATGCTGGCGGCCTCGGCCATGTTGAAGGATCTTTCCCGCTCTGCGGCGGAGATTGGCGAGGAGCTTTATGCCTCCCTGCCTAAATATATCGCTCCGGCTTTGCGGGTGAAGGATATTATGACCTCTCCGGTAAAGACGGTGCGCGGAGACATCACCGTAAATGATGTCGGAGACTATATGGTGCGCTATGGTCATTCGGGTTATCCGGTGATGGATGGGGAACGGTTGATCGGCATGATTACCCATCGAGATGTAGAAAAGTGTCGGTATCACGGCTTGGGCAATGTTCCGGTAAAGGGATATATGGCGCATCATGTCGTAACGGCTTCTCCGGATATGACCTTGGATGAAGTTCGGTTGTTGCTGGTGAAGCATAATATCGGCCGTTTGCCGGTATTGGAAAACGGTAAGTTGGTCGGCATCGTGACCCGTACCGATTTGATGGAAATTCTCTATGGCGGAGAAATCGACGACGGATATCATTTGATGTACCGTAAACGCAATGGAGAGAATGCCTATATCAATTTATTAACGGAATTGAAAAACGCCTTACCTTACTCCATGTTCCGAGTGTTGGCGGAAATTTCTGCTTTAGCGGATCGAGAGGGGATCAAAGCGTTTCTTGTCGGCGGGCTTGTTCGAGATCTGCTGATGGGACGGCGCAGTGTGGATCTGGATATCGTGATCGAAGGCGATGGCATTGCCTTTGCGGAAAAAGCCGGTGCGATGTTAGGCGGTAATGTGACCTCCTATGCAAAATTCGGGACGGCTACCGTTATCGTAGACGGTGTGGTGAAGATTGATATTGCCGGTGCGCGCACCGAGTTTTACGAATATCCCGCCGCGAAACCTCAGGTAGAGGAAAGCACTTTAAAACAGGATCTTTTCCGTCGTGATTTTACCGTAAATGCCATGGCGCTTTCGTTGAATTACGAAACAAAGGGGTTGCTCATTGATTATTACAACGGCAGAGAGGATCTGTATCATAAAAAAATTCGAGTCCTTCACACTCTCAGCTTTGTTGAGGACCCTACCCGCATTTTAAGAGCGCTGCGCTTTGCCGGCAGATACGGCTTTACCATTGACGATGAAACGGCAGAGCTTGCTCGTAAGGCTGTTGCCGACGGTGCTTTGCAAAAGCTCTCCCGGCGGCGGCTCTGGCATGAGATTTATCTGATTCTTCAGGAAAGCAATGCCTATGATATGCTGGAAGCTGCGGCAGATTACGGCATTTGGAAATATCTGTTTCCCCACGCGCCTTTTCAGCCTCATTTAGAAGAAGAATTTGAGATGATTCCCAGATATATGCCATTCTTTGGTAAATTGGTGCGGAAGCCCAATATTTGTCTGCTTCGATTTTTGCTGATTGCTTTTCCCATGGAAAGAGAGGATCTGGAAGAGTTTTTCGAAGATGTTCAGCTTCAGAGGAGTTTTCGAGATGCTATCATTATGCTGCAAAATGTCTTTTCCAGAAACGGCGCCGATGATGATGACCTTACCGATCTGCAGTGGTATACGGTAATGGATGAAAGCCCTGTGGAAGTGATCCTTGCCGCCTATATTAAAGCAGGTCTTACCTGGAAGCAGCGAATTATAGATGCTTTCCGTTTTTATCGGGAAAACCGCATTTGCTGTACGAAACAGGAGATTCGTCAGCTGGAAGGCTTTGAACGCGGCACCTTGAATCCGGCTCTTGCGGATCTGTTGGCAGAAAAAAAAGCAGGACGCGCAAAGACAAAAGAGGAAGAGCTTGCTTTTTTACAGAACAATTACAGCGCAGGAAAATATAAAGGAGACGGCGATGTTTGATTTTAGTTTGACCTGGGTATTTCAAAAGCTGGCAATGATCCCCGCAATTTTGATTGCCCTGACTTTTCATGAATTATCCCATGGCTATGTTGCTTACCGCCTGGGCGATAACACGGCCAAAAGTCAGGGACGATTGAGCTTGAACCCGATACACCATCTGGATCCCATCGGTACTTTGTGCCTGCTGTTTATTGGCTTTGGCTGGGCAAAGCCGGTTCCGGTCAATCCCTATGCTTTGCATAAAAAGCCCAAAACCGGTATGGCTTGGGTCGCTGCGGCAGGGCCTGCCTCCAATCTTTGCATGGCATTGATCGGCGGCATCCTTTTGATGTTTTACATGAAGCTTGTGGGTCAGGGTTGGCTTTACCAATCCGGCTTTGGTGTTGCTTTGTTTGTGGGTCTGTTTTTGATTTACTTTATCCAAATCAATATCGTATTGATGATTTTCAATCTGATTCCGATCCCGCCTTTGGACGGTTCCCGTATCGTTTCGGTATTTTTGCCGACCTCGGCCCGGTATCGTTATAACTTACTGGAACGCTACGGCACATTGATTATGCTGGTTCTCTGTGTATTCCCCATTGGCGGTACTACGGTAATCAGCTGGATCCTCAATGCTCCGGTACAGTATCTTTCCGGGTTGATCTATTCTTTGGCCGGATTGTCCATATAACTTATGAAGGAACGAAATAGGATTATGCTTAAACGGAATGAATTGACAGATAAGGTTGGAAAAAACTGATGGCATTGGCAATCCGATTGGAAAATTTTGAAGGCCCTTTTGATCTGCTTTGCCATTTGCTTGACGAAAACCAGGTTGATATTTACGATATTCCCATTGCCGAAATTACTCGGCAGTATTTGGAATACCTTGACCATATGGCAGAGCTTGATCTGGAAATTGCCAGTGAATTTCTTGTTTTGGCAGCAACGCTGATTGCCATTAAAACGAAGATGCTTTTGCCGGTCAAACGTATTTCCGACGATGAAGAGGCCTTTCCCGAGGGGTATTACGAAGAGGATGATGACCCCAGAAATGATCTTGTGCGTCAGATTCTGGAATATAAAAAATATCGTGAATTGGCGGCATCTTTTATGGAGCTTGCCGATGAGCGCAGCCGCAAGCTTGTGCGCCCCAATGAAGAAGAGATGTATGTTTCTCTTCTTCATGAGAATGATATCTATAAAGGGTTTTCTCTGGATAAGCTCAGTGAAGCGATGAAAAGCGTTGTTGAGCGTATGGATCAGCGAGAGATTATTCATCGTGTTCATAAGGAAAATATTACGATTGACGATCAAATTCGTTTGATTGATTTGCGCCTCAGAGAATCTCCGGAGGGGATTTGTTTTACCTCTCTTTATCAGGACCAATGTGAACGGATGCGGGTCATTGTGCTGTTTTTAGCCCTTTTGGAAATGATACGCCGCCGACGTATTGTGGTATTGCAAAAAATGAATTATGGGGAAATTATGGTATTTCCGGCAGAAAGAGTGAAGAAAATATAATGGAACCGCTATTTAGTACCGAGATTCGGCAGGGGATCGAAGCCTTGCTGTTTTCCGCCTGTGAACCATTAAAATTGAAAGAGATCGCAGCTTGTGTGGAATGTAGTGAAGCAACGGCAAAAGAGATTCTAGACGATCTGGTTGATTTTTACAGTGACCGGGGGTTTCATCTTGAGGAAATTGCCGGCGGTTGGCAGTTTATGACCGATCCGGGAATGTATCCCTGTCTGGAAAGATTGTATCAACCTCGGGTGCATCGGCTAAGTAAAGCGGCTATGGAAACTTTAGCGATCATTGCTTATTGTCAGCCGGTAACGAGAGGGGAAATTGAAAATATTCGCGGCGTTAATGCTGATTCTATCGTTGCCAATTTATTTGAAAAAGGCTTTCTAAAGGAATTGGGGCGTAAAGATACTCCGGGAAAGCCGGTGCTTTACGGCACTTCCGAAAAATTTTTGGAGCTGCTGGGGATGAATTCCCTTGCAGATTTACCTCAGGTGGAAAACATCCGTGATGAACAAAGAGACGGAGAGGAAGAATGATCTTAATGATCTTGAAGGTAGTCGGGATCGCGATTTTGTGCCTTTTTATTTTATTTCTCTTTTATCCGTTGCGTTTTGGTTTTTCTGTTTTTTCCGATGGTGACAAAACAAAAGGCAAGGTGATCCTTTATCCGGTATTTACCCTGAAATGTTTTGGTTATACCATATTTGACAGTGATAAGCCAAAAACAAAAACGGAAAAAGGGAAAAAAGCGAAAAAGTCGGAAAAGGAAAAAAACGAAGCGGAGGAGGCACAGAAATCCCCAAAAGAACTGCCGCCGATTTATGAATTATTGCTGACGGCAATCAATCTCATCGGCAAGTTGAAAAAAGGAATGATGCGACAGCGGGTAAATCTGCATTTGGCGTATGGTTTTCCGGATCCTTCCTTGACCGGAGAACTCACCGGAGCTATTTATGCTGCTTTACCGCCATTTTTTGGCGATTTACGCCATTGCCATTGGCGCGTGGGGTTGTATCCGGTATGGTGTACCGAAAAAACCGTTGCGGATGTCCATGGCGAGATGATGTTTTGTGTTTTTGGTGAGCTTCTGGCCTTTGGCGGTATGCTTCCGGAAATTTTGAAAATAATACCGAGGAAGAAGAAAAAAGCGGAGGTAAAAAAATGAGTGAACATCCTATTGAAGGCTTAATGGCCAGTGTATTGGAGAATCTAAAGAAAGTTGTTGATGCGAATACCGTGATCGGGGAGCCTTTGAACCTGCCCAACGGTACGTCCATTATTCCCGTTACGAAGCTGGCTTGCGGTTTTGGCTGCGGCGGCGGTGAATACGGAAATCAGGGGAAAGACCTGAAAATGCCCTTTGGCGGCGGTACCGGCGGCGGTATCAGCGTACAGCCTCTTGGATTTATTGCTGTGACCAGTGATGATGTCAAATTCATTCATATCGACGATGCCAGCCCTGCCGGGAATATCGATGCCATCGTTGACGGTGTTGTGAAGCTTTGCAAAAACATCGGCAAACGGAAAAGTGCCGTGACCGAAGAAGAAGTAGTGGTAGAAACGGTAGAACCGGAAACCGAAGCTTAACGGAAATCAGAATAACAGACCATGCAAAAGCGCCTGCGTGTTGTGATATGTACCCCCAATACCGGGTGTCCAGTATTGGGGGTATTGCTATATGAAATACAGCTATGAATACAAGCGGATGTGCGTGGAAATGTATCGGGAAGGGAAAT
>CAKUYE010000028.1 GCA_934702375.1 uncultured Bacillota bacterium
GATGTCCTCCTTGACTGCCCACAGAACTGCGTCGGCATAGTAGGAATCGGCGGCAACATCCGCGAACGGATTGCTACGGCTCGCCACGGGGGCCTTCTCATAACGCCAGAGGAAGGTCACAGCCTGCGCTCTCGTACAGACGGCATCAGGAGAGAACATTCCATCGCCCGTGCCGGTCGTGATCCCGTTCTCGACTGCCCAGGCAACCGCCTTCGCATAGTAGGCGCTTGCGGGTACATCAGAGAAACTGCCGGAATTCCCGGGCTCCGGACTGCCCGCAGCACGCCACAGGAAGGTAACGATCTGCGCGCGGGTGCAAGGCTGGTCAGGGGCGAACAAATTGTTGCCAACGCCGGAGGTGATATTCTCTTCGGCCGCCCATTTCACCGCTTCATAGTAAAAGCTGTCGTTGGGAACGTCGTAGAAGAAATTCAAGACAGAGTTGTCCTCCATGAAAGTTGCCTTGACCTCGACCCTGCTGCCCGGCATGGTGAAGGTGTACTTGCCGCTGCCCTTATCCGTGAGCTTTAGTTCGCTGCCGTCCTTATCCATGGCCGTGAGCGTTTCCAGCACATAGCCGCTGTCGGGCTTGACCGTGATCGTAACAGTGTCACCGCGCCCCGCAGAGCGCCGGTCGACCGTTACGCTGCCGTTTTGGGTCTGACCAGACACGGTCACAGGATAGCTGGACGTGTGGCTGCCGCCGCCAAAGGGCGGACGCTCCTGTGCCGTGACGGTAATGGTTCCGGTCTTTTCACCGCTGTAGTTGCCGGAGGCGGTGAAGGTGTAGGGGATGTTCAGGCTATCGCCCGCCTTCAGAGCGCGGAGCATTTCGGGGATCTCCGCTTCCGTCTTTCCGTCGGACAGCGTATAGCGAAGCGTACCCGTCACCTCTTCTCCGCCGATGCCGGTGAACTTGGGCGCGGCGAAGCTATTCTCACCCACATAGATGATCTGATTCTTATTTGTGGCATCATCGAAAGCGGCGCAGGGGGTGATATCGGCCTTCAAACCGGTCAGTTCGGGCTGAGTAAAGGCGTATTTGTGGGCGTCCGCACCCGTCAGCTTGAGGGTACCCTTGACTGTAACGCGCTTATCGTTTCCCGTGTCTTTGCTGTCGAATTCCGCCCTTGCTTCGGAGAAGTCGAGCGCTACGGTGTCGCCCTCCGCCACGCCGCTGAGTGTGCCGCCGGTGAGGGTGGCCGCCGTGGTGCCGTCATAGACCTTATCCTGCGCGGTGATGCCGGAGACGGTGACGGGGGCGGCGGGCTCACTGGAGTAGTTCACACCGACATACTTGGTGTCAAAGCTGCTGAAGAAGCCGTCGGACACCCGTGCCTCCTTGCCGTTATAGGTCACGGTCACCGTGCGTCCGAAGTAATGGCCGGACTGGGGGAGCAGCGTGAAGCCCAGATAGTTGTTGTTATAGGTGAGGGTTCTGAGGGTCACAGGGGCATCCGCACGGAACGCGTTGGGGTCGCTGATGTCGATGGAGCCGTTCTGGTACGCCGGGCCGGTGACGGCGACATTGGTGATCGGCGTCTGCGTCACATTTCCCACGGTGTACCAGAGGTTGTACACCTTCGATTCTTTGTACTCCTTGCACTGCATCATGGCGTAATTGCTGTCGGTGCCGTCCGTCTGCTTGAAGGAGACGGTGAAGCCGTCGCCAAAACGGTAGCCATCCGCATTTCTCAGCGTCAGGCTGTACCAATAGACTTTGCCCGATTCAAAGGTATCAGTATCCTTCAGCTCCCTGAGGCTTTCGGTGCTGCCCACGCAGGGGACCTCATGGCATTTAGTGCTTCTGCTTTCGATTCCTTTTCCTCTCGCTGTATCTGCAAATTCGCCCGGCACACACTTTCCGCCAGCCTCAGGATCAGGCAGGTAGAAGTCAACGCCATTGATAAGGTCGTTTGGCTTGTCGATGTAATAGGTATAGACCCGGTCATAAACTGTGCAGTTGCGGGTGACGGTGCAGGTCTTTTTATCTACGGAGATTTCGCAGTTTACGCCATCCGTACCGTTGAAGTCGCCGGTGACGCTGTCCGCGAAGGATGCATAGTCCTTGGCCTCCAGCTCAGCGATGACGCGGTAGTTGTTGTGACCGCTGAATCTGGTTTCCTCGTCTCTCAAGTCGCGGTAGCTGCCGCCGTCCTCGATCTGGAATCGCGCGGACTTCAGCGTGTAGGGATAGCTGCCGTCGCTGAAATAATCGTTAAGGTAGAAGTTGTCCGCATCCTTGGGGATGGTGTTGCCGTCGATGGGCACGGCAGCGCTTTTCACCTCGACCGTGCCAACGGTCACACTGTCGAAGGGGATGAATACCACGACTTCATCGATGTCGCATTCTGCGACCTCCGCCGCGCTGCCGTTGACCGTTGCAGTGACGGTGTCCGCAAAGACATGATCCGGAAGAGGATTGATGGTCAGCACCGCGCCATAGACCTTGCCGGCGTCGGTGGAGCCGGAGCTGTTGCTGTAGTGCCACCGGCTGTCCGCGCTGTCCCACTCGCGGAGGGAGACATAAGAAATCCGGCACTCTTCGCTGACCGTTGCATTCTGGATGGCATCGGTCCAAGCCTGGATCGTTTCCGCCCGTTCTGTCGGCACACCAGAGATTGTGACCGTGCTGATCTGCGTCGGCCGATTAGCCGGATTTCCCACCTTGAACCATGCGGAGACATAGACGGTATCGTCCCGATAGCGTTCCACCTCGGTGCTTGCCGCGCCGGGGACAGCTGCCGTTACCTGCTCGGCGAAAGAATAGCCGTAATCCAGCTTCAGCCGGGCATGCAGCTGATACCAGCTGTTATTTACAAGGGTTTGCCCGCCTTCCTCATAGAGATAGCCGGCAGTAGCGGCGCAGCCCTCGGCGGCCACGCGGGTCCAGTAGAAGGTGTCCGCAAAGTTGCTGTCAAACAGGCTGTCGCTGTCGATGAAGTATGGTTCGTCGCTGTCCACCGTCGGGGCGGTCAAAGCGCCGCCGACCGCTGGGGGCGTGACGCTGAGGGTGACCTGGCTGACCTCCTTCGGCGGTTCATAGGCCGCTTTCGCCGTCCCCGGCAGCAGAGTCAGGCACAGGCAGAGAACCAGCAGGGCGCTCATCACTCGTCTTTTCATAATAATTCCTCACTTTCTATCAATTGGGCATATCCAATATTCATTTTTTCTTAAATTATACCAAGTGAAAAAGCAAAATTCATCTGGACTTTCCGCTTTGTCACGGACTCTGCGGGAAGCCCTTTTCTTTTTTCAGAATAGCCTTTATAATAGAATTATTGAAAGCACTGCCGCGCGCAAGGAGGAGATTACGGATGTTCAAAGATCAGCTCAACGAATATATGGTGCAGCTCGGCTGTTCCGGCCGGGAGCTGGCCGAGGCCAGCGGTCTGTCTCCCGCTACTGTCAGCCGCTACCGCAGCGGTGAGCGTAAACCGGAAAGTGAGACGGAGCGGGAAAAGCTCATCAGCGGTATTGTTCAGCTTGCCGTTGCACGAGGCATACCCGCTCTGTCGGAGGAGACCGTGTCAGCCGCCTTTCTTCCATTTTTCTCCGAGGAGAGCTTTGACGCAGAGCATTTGCGGGACAACCTCAACAGCCTGTTCACGACCTTCTCCATCAGCAACTCCGACCTGGCGCGCAGCACCAATTATGACGCCTCTTACCTCTCCCGCATCCGCAGCGGACAGCGCCGCCTTGCGGATCCTGAGCGATTCGTTTTCGCAGTCGCCGATTTTGTGATCCGTCGCTTTGATTCCCCGACGGAACGCGCAATCCTTGCCGAACTGATCAATGCGAAAGAAGCGGAGGAGGATGCGGAGGTGCTTTATGGCAGCCTGGTCCAATGGCTTGGCGGGCACAACGCAGAGCGAAACGACGATGTCGCAACTTTTCTGAGGCATCTGGACGAGTTTGATCTGAACGAATATACGCAAGCCATTCGATTTGACGATATGAAAGTTCCCACCGTCCCCTTTCAGCTCCCGCTGAGCAAAACCTATTATGGACTGGAGGAAATGAAAAACGGGGAGCTGGACTTTCTCAAGGCAACGGCGCTGGGAAAGTCAGATTCTCCGGTCTTCCTGTGCAGCGATATGCCAATGGACGACATGGCGAAGGACCGGGACTTTACAAAAAAATATATGTTCGGTCTTGCCGTACTTCTGAAAAAAGGACTGCACCTGAATGTGGTACACAATCTGGACCGACCGTTCCATGAGCTGATGCTGGGACTGGAGGGGTGGATCCCGCTGTATATGACAGGGCAGATCACGCCATGCTACCTCAAGGGCGTGCAGAACAATGTTTATTGCCATTTCCTCAATGTTTCCGGCAGCGCTGCCCTCTCCGGCGAGTGCATCGCCGGGGCGCATGAACGGGGGCGCTATGAACTGACCAAAGGCGGGGAGGCTCTGCGCTATTACCAAGAACGCGCCGATGCAATTTGGAAAAAGGCGCTTCCACTGATGGACATTTACCGGGAGAAGCAGGCCGCCGTTCTTCATGCGTTTCAGTTGGCCGACGCACAGAAGCCCGGACCGCGCCGCCGGGTTCTATCCGCCCCACCGCTGGGGACGCTTCGGGAGGAAACGCTCCGCGCCATGCTCTCCGGCCATGGCCTGCCCGCCGCAGAACAGCAGCGCATCCTGGAACATGCTGCGGCGCAGCGTACACATATGGAGCAGATCCTTTCCCACAACCCCATCACCGACTCCTTTCCCGTGCTGACACCGGAGGAATTCGCCCGATCCACCCCTGCACTATCTCTTTCCACGCTGTTTTTTCCCAAGGACATCCGTTATACCTATGAGGAATACTGCCTGCATCGGGAACAGACGCAGGAATTCGCCTGTATGCACAGTGGCTACACCATTCGTCACTGCTATACTGATTTCCGCAACATTTCCATTTCCGTCCATGACGGGCGTTGGGCCATGATCTCCAAAAGCAACACTCCCGCGATCCACTTTGTCGTCCGTTATGCGAAGCTGCGCAGCGCAATCGAGACTTTTATCGATGCACCATGATTTTACCGGCTTGATTTATCGCAGTCGTGGCACCTCTATGCAAAATGTTACAAATGCCTCGTGAGATTGCTCTCATGAGGCATTTGTTCGTTCACTGCACCAGCTGACTGCTTCTTACATCTCCAAAGGTGGGGCACGGTCTGAACTCTTTCGTAGGTATCATTTGGAATAAGAAACTTGTGTGTGTTTTTTGAACGGTTTGCAATGCAGACCGTTCTTTTTTCGTCCTTCAAAACAATTTTCTGAAAACTGGCCAAAAAACTTTTTTGAAATTGTAGTAAGGGTAGAGAGAAAATCCCAGCAGCGAATGTTCCCAATGGTGTTAGCGATGTTCCCATTGGTATGTCGTAATCCCGCCGCTGCTGCGATGCCATAAAAACAGACGGTGTACCATGGGTCTGCTACATTGCCTGGATGGGCGGTGTGGTCCATCAGGAGAGACATTTTATCGGCGTAGTCACCGCCGCAGATGCGGTTCATATTCCGGAGGTTTGTCTGGTCCATGGCGATGAGGGAATCGTATTGGTCATAGTCTTCCTTTGTTAGCTGCCGTGCGGCATGGTTTGTGCAGGAGATCCCGTGCTCGGCCAGCTTGCGCCGTGCCGGCGGATAGACCGGATTGCCGATTTCTTCCCGACTGGTTGCCGCCGACTCGATGTGGAACTTTGATGCAAGCCCGGCTTTCTTTGCTAAATCTTTCATCACAAACTCTGCCATTGGGCTACGGCAGATGTTGCCGTGACAGACGAATAAGATTCTTTTCATACAGCATTTTCTCCGAAATCTCATATTTCTCTTCATTATACCATGCATCGACTTCTTCGTCGAGAATTCTTCCCAATATATGTATATGGGAACACCGGTTAAAGGTATCTGCCTAAAAGGAGAAACCCCTACGAGGATAAACTTTGAATCCAGCCAATAGACCAAAAAATAAAACCTTCTACCGGTGTAGAAGGTTTTATTTTCTGGCGGAGTGGGTGGGATTCGAACCCACGTGCCGGAATTACCGACAAACTGATTTCGAGTCAGCCCCGTTATGACCACTTCGATACCACTCCATATTTTTTGCGGGAAAATCGCTACATTTTATTTTAACATAAAAGCCGGGTTCTTACAAGAGTTCTTTTCTTCTTTGGCGAAAAAAATTCTCGGTGAGAGCTGCACATTCTTTTTCCATAATGCCGCCGATGATCTCCGGGTGGTGAGGAAACTGATTACTTCCCGGCAGGTTCAGCTTTGAGCCGCAGGCTCCCCATTGGATATCCCAGGCGCCGAATACTACGGTTTTTACCCGAGCTTGAAGGATTGCACCGCAGCACATGGGGCAAGGCTCCATGGTCACGAAGAGGGTCACGTCGTTTAGACGCCAGCGCCCCAGTACTTTTGCGGCTTCCTGAAGGGCTTCGATTTCCGCATGGGATACCGGGTCTTTTTTTGCTTCCTTGCCGTTGTGCCCACGGCCGATGATTTTATCTCCCTGTACTGCTACGGCACCTACCGGGACATCGCCTTTTTCTTCTGCTTTTTTTGCTTCTCTGATGGCTTCTGCCATAAATACGTAATAATCCATAGGTTGATTATACCATGTTTTGATAATGGAGGGAAGGAAGAGGTGGCGGTTCATCAGAAATTACTCCGGAAACTTTAATATTTTATTTGCTTTGGCCGGGGATATTGCCTTGGAATGAAAACTACCTTATAATAGTTGACATCAAGGGGTGCTATGTCGCGCTCTGTTTACTATTGTAAAGAAATGTTTCTTGAGAGCAAGGAGGTTAAAAAATGGACCCACTAAAAAAATGCTATTACCGAAGTTTTCAATTTGTGTTTAACATTGGTGCCCGTTGCTTGCCCTGGCGAAAGCCGGTGGTGAAAAAAGGCTCCGGCAGCATAGATGGTATTGCAAAGCTGCTGATTGCCGAAAATGTGAAAAAACCTCTTGTTGTTACCGATGCTACGATTCGCAAGCTTCTTGTTCCGGATATCCTGGCTTCGTTGGAGCGTGCCGGCTTGAGTTATGCCGTTTTTGATGCTGTGGAGCCAAATCCCACCGTTGCCGTGTGCGAACAGATCCGGGGAATGTATCTGGCCCAGGGGTGCGATAGTTTTATTGCCGTTGGCGGAGGAAGCCCCATTGATGCGGCAAAGGGGGCTGCGGCTCGTATTGCCCGGCCCAAACGCAGCCTGCGGCAGATGAGCGGTCTGCTGAAGGTCGGACGTAAAATGCCGCCCTTTATTGCCGTGCCTACCACTGCCGGTACCGGTAGTGAAACTACGATTGCCGCGGTTCTTACCGACGAAAAGGATCATCATAAAGCTGCGGTGATGGATCTGCATCTGGTGCCGAAATATGCGATCCTTGATCCGAATCTCACCGTTGGTTTGCCGTCTCCGATTACCGCCGCAACGGGCATGGATGCTTTGACCCATGCGGTGGAGGCCTATCTTTGCTGGACTTATAACACAAAGGAAAGTCTGCGTAATGCCGAAGAAGCTGTGGGCTTGATTTTTACTTATCTGGAACGGGCCTATAACGATGGTAATGACCTTACCGCCAGAGAGGAGATGCTTTGGGCTTCCTTCCTGGCAGGGTTTGCCTTTACCCGGGCCGGGGTAGGAAATGTTCATGCTATTGCTCACACCTTAGGCGGTCTTTACGGTACGGCTCACGGTCTTGCCAATGCAGTGATTTTGCCTATCGTTTTGGAGGATTACGGGGCGAAGGTTTACAAAAAGCTGGCTCGTCTTGCCGATGAAGCCGGTATTGGCGGCAAAGATGATAAAGAAAAGGCGGAAGCCTTTATTGCCGAGATCCGTGCCATGAACCTGCGTATGGGGATTCCCACAGGTTTTGCCTTTATCCGGGAAGAGGATATTGATACTATGATCACCTGGGCCTTGGCGGAAGCGAATCCGGTATATCCCGTTCCGGTGATCTATGACCGCAAACGTTGTCGTAAAGTGATCCAAACCATTAAAATTTCCTGATGTAAGGAGGCGTTTCCATGAATGCAGCAGAACTCGTAAAAAAACAGCGCGATTATTTTATGTCCGGTGCTACCCGATCTTATGAATTTCGATTGAATGCTCTGAAAAAATTGCAACGTGCTCTGAAAGAAAATGAAGGCGCTATTGCTGCCGCAATGAAGCAGGACCTTAACAAAAGCCTTTTTGAATCTTATATGTGTGAAACCGGTCTCGTTTTGGATGAAGTGAAATTCCATATCAAGCATCTTAAGGGCTGGATGAAGGAACGTACCGTGGCCACGCCGCTGCCCCAGTTTCATGCCAAAAGCTATATTTCTCCGGAACCTTATGGTGTGACATTGATCATGAGCCCCTGGAATTACCCGATCCTGCTTTGTTTGGATCCTTTGGTTGGGGCAATTTCCGGCGGAAATTGCGCTATTGTGAAACCCTCCATCTATGCGCCGGCAACGAGCCATATTATTGCAGAAATCATTGAGAAAACGTATCCCGCTAACTACATTGCGGTAGTGGAAGGCGGCCGTGCGGAAAACAGTGCGTTGTTGGAACAGAAATTTGATTATATTTTCTTTACCGGTTCGGTTCCTGTCGGCAAGGTCGTAATGGAAGCGGCGGCAAAGCATCTTACCCCGGTTACGTTGGAGTTGGGCGGTAAAAGTCCGGTGATCATTGACGAAACGGCCAATATCAAATTGGCAGCGAAACGAGTGGCTTTTGGCAAGGTATTAAATGGCGGACAGACTTGTGTGGAGCCGGATTATCTTTTGATTCAGGAATCGGTGCGGGATGATTTTATCGAGGCCTATCGCAAGGCGCTGAAAAAATTCTTCCCCGATGGCGATATGTCTGATATGGTGACCATCGTTTCGGAAAAGCATTATCTCCGTAAAAAAGAACTGCTTGCCGGCCAAAAAGTTGCCATTGGCGGCGGCTTTGATGACACCCGCCGTTTTTTGGAACCTACGGTTCTTATCGATGTGGATCCGGAATCCGAAGTGATGCAGGAAGAGATCTTTGCTTCGATTTTGCCGGTGCTGACCTGGAAAGAGCCAATGGAGGCCATTCGTTTTGTTCAGGCTCGGCCAAAGCCTTTGGCTCTTTACCTCTTTACCGGTAGCAAGGCCATGGAAAAGCTGGTGAAAGATCACTGTTCCTTTGGCGGCGGCTGCATCAACGATACGGTGATCCATCTTGCCACCTCTCATATGGGCTTTGGCGGCGTGGGAGAGTCCGGCATGGGGCAATACCACGGAAAGCTGAGCTTTGATGTCTTTACCCACTATCGCAGTATTGTGAAAAAATATACCTGGATGGATATGCCCATTCGCTATTTCCCTTATACTGAAGGGAAGCTCAAGATGCTGAAAATGTTTTTAAAATAGTAGAATATCCTGTGAACCTGGGCCTTTCCTGTGACAATATGTCATAGGAAAGCCCTTTTATTATTGCATTTTAGAAAAGATATGCTATAATGGTAGGTGAGTTTAAGTCTATATCTTTATAAGAGGGAAATTATGATAAATAAAAAAATCCAATACTTTATTACTTTGGCAGAATGCCTCTCCTTTACGAAAGCTGCCAATGAGTATGGCGTAAGCCAAACGGCGATTAGTCAGTATATTGCCGGTTTGGAGCAGCGATTGGGCGTAAAGCTCTTTAATCGTAACCCTCATTCCGTTGCTTTGACTGAAGCCGGGAAGATTTATTATCGCCGTGTTTGCCACATCTACCAATATTATGAAGATACCGTTGCCCAAACTTTGGCTGCGGCAGAAATGTACCGCGGTTTTGTGAAGGTTGGTATTGGCATTTATGAATATCACAATACCGATGATTTCTTTGCTTCTTTGCGTAACAAATATCCGGATATCAAGATTGATGTTTATCAATATCCCTATGATGAGCTGACCCGGCGGTTGCGCAACGGTGAGTTGGATATTATCATTGCCATTGATTTGTGCAAGGAATCCTTTGCGAATCGGGAAATTCGAACTCGCCATCTTTTCCGCTCGCGGAATTGTGTCGTGGTGGATCGTGCTCTGGCGGAAAAATATGCCGAAGGCGATGCCACTGCGATGCTGAAAAATGAATATCTCATCACCAATTGTGAGAATACCGGCGGCAATTCCATGGATATGCTCCGAAATCTTCTGGTGGAGGAATTTGGCTTTTTCCCCGAACGAACGACTCGCACCAACAGTATCAATCCTCAGCTTTTGATGGTTCGTTCCAAGCAGGGGGTTGCTATCGTTCCGGATTTCATTAAGGAAATTTACGATCCGGAATTTGTTCGTATCCCCATGAGTGACCGGGCTTCCTATGATTATGAACTGATCAGTCTTGCCGATAATGATAATCCGGTCATAGATGTGATCATGGATATGGCTCAAGGGGAAGAATGAGGCGGATGCTATGATTTACGCAGCAATTTTAGCCGGAGGCATCGGCCGTCGTATGTCCGGCAGTAAAATGCCCAAGCAGTTTTTGGAGCTGGAAGGAAAGCCTCTTCTTGTCCATACCGTTGCAGCTTTTTTATGCTGTGAAGCGATTGCGCATATTGTTGTGGCAGCGGCAAAAGGCTGGTTGGATGAGACCGAGGATATTTTGAATGATGCCTTTGGAGAAGAGCCTCGGCTTTCGGTTACCCTGGGTGGAGTGGATCGCCTGGGCAGTATGCAGAATGCCTGTATTTTTCTGGGGGATCGTTTTGGCATTGCTCCGGAGGATATGGTTCTCACCCAGGATGGCGCCAGACCTTTTGTGACTCCGGAAATGATTGACGCAAATATTCGGCTGATGTCTGCATACGATGCTGTGACTACGGCTTATCCTGTGGTGGATACCATCCTTTGTTCAAAGGATGGCTCCTCCGTGGCCGATATCCCGCTTCGAAAACAAATGTTTGCCGTGCAGACTCCCCAGACCTTCCGTTTAGGGGAATTGTTGATCGCTTTGGAAGAGCTTTCTCCCGAAGAAAAAGAAGCGATTACCGATGGTGCGAAGGTCTATCTGAATCGAGGGAAGACCGTCGGCATTGCCATGGGGAGCGGAGAAAATATCAAAATTACCGAGCCAAAAGATTTGGCTGTGGCAAGTTCGATTTTACAGAATAAATAAACAAATCAAAAAGGATATCCGTTCTTGCGGATATCTTTCTTATATATGGAGTGTCTGTGGCGATTACAGATGGCTTTATGATATGGATATGGTGGTATATGCAAAATAAAAGAGAGAAACCGGGATGATCTAACCATGGTTTCTCTCTTCTTTATTTGGTTTGGGACTCTTCTTTTTATTTCAGCATATCAATATACCGGGGAAGCTCCTGTTCAAAGCATACGCCGTACCGTGCTTCGGTGGCTGCTTCTTTGGTTCTGCGGATGCAGGCCACGGTGTAATCTACGGCGATTTTTACGGCATCTTCCAGAGGTTTGTCATTGGCCATTGCCCCGACCAAGGCGGAACCGAATACATCGCCGGTGCCGTGGTAGTAGCCTTCGATGCGGTCATTCATCATGTACGTCACCTTGCCGTTTTCCGATGCCGCCGCGCCGAGGTGGGTATCGTCAAAGGAGACTCCGGTTAAAACGACCTTTTCTGCGCCAAGATCGTGGAGGGCTTCCAATACGTTAAGGATATAGGTTTCGTCGTAATCCTTTTCTTTGTAAGGGAGGCCGGTCATATAGGATGCTTCCGTAAGGTTGGGCATGATAAGATCGGCTTTACCGCAAAGAGAAGCCATGCCTTTGGCAAACTCGGCATCAAAAAGGGAGTAGAGAACACCGTTATCGCCCATGACCGGATCTACACAGATAAGATTGTTTTCGGTGCGAAAGTCGGTAAAGATCTGTTTTATCAGATCAATTTGTTCAAAGGAACCAAGGTAACCGGTGTAGATGGCATCAACTTTGATGCCCAGGGATTTCCAGTGGTTCGTGATGGGTACGATCTCATCGGTAAGATCTTTAAAGGTATAGCCTTCAAAGCCGCCGGTGTGGGTGGATAATACCGATGTCGGCAATATGCTGCATTCGGCACCCGATGCGGAGATGATGGGCAAAGCTACGGTAAGAGAGCATTTGCCGATACAGGATATATCATGGATTGCTAAAACACGTTTTTGCGGTTTCATAAAAACACTTCCTTAAAATTCATCTGTTGTTTATTCTTATATGAAATTTAGTATATGCTATTTTTCTTTACGTCGCAAGGGAAATTTTTTGGGATTTTACATATAAATCTTTACAGCATGAAATCATAAAGGTATAATAAGAAATAAGTACGAGAAGGAAGGAGCCATATCATGGCAAAACATACTGCAAAAGAAGATTGCACTCCCAAAAAGTGCAAAAGCTGTACTTTGGATTGCGATAGCCGCAAAGCGATTCCCAAGGAAAAAACCAATGCGTATAGCGACGTAAAGAAAGTGATTGGCGTAATCAGCGGCAAAGGTGGTGTGGGGAAATCCCTTGTAACCTCTATGCTGGCCCAGGATATGAATGGCAGAGGCTATCGTGCCGCCATTCTCGATGCAGACCTTACCGGTCCCTCCATTCCCCAGGGCTTTGGTATTCATGAACGGGCCCAGAGCAGTGAAGAAGGCCTGATTCCGGCTTTAACGAAGGACGGGATTAAGATCATGTCCATCAACCTGTTGCTGGAAAAGGAAAATACACCGGTGATCTGGCGTGGTCCGATGATCGGCAGCGCCGTAAAGCAGTTTTGGACCGATGTTGTTTGGGGCGATGTGGATTATATGTTTGTGGATATGCCGCCGGGTACCGGTGATGTGGCGCTTACCGTGTTTCAGTCGCTTCCGGTGGATGGTTTGGTCATCGTAACCTCTCCCCAGGAACTGGTTTCCATGATTGTGGGCAAGGCCGTGAATATGGCGCAGCAGATGAATGTGCCGATTCTGGGAATCGTGGAAAATATGTCTTATATCAAATGCCCGGATTGCGATAAGAAGATTTATATGTTTGGCGAAAGTCATGTAGATGAAACGGCTGCCGAATTTGGCCTGCCGGTCATTGGCAAACTGCCTCTGGACCCGAAAGTTGCTGCGGCTTATGATGCCGGTGATATTCATATTTTTGAGGATCATTGGGCAGCAACCATTGGCGATGCCGTGGAAGCCCTCGGAAAGTAATATGATAAAATAAATATGCTCCCCCGATGTAATATTGGGAGAGCATATTTTGCAGAGGTAACTTGATGATGAAAATCTATAGTGTCCTTTGGAGAAAGGCGCTCTTCGCGGCGGTATTTTGCTTTCTTTTGTTGCTGCCGGCATCTGCTTACGGTGCCGATTTTCGTTTTCTGGACGTGCCGGTACGTTCCTGGTATCATGATGCGGTCTATTATTGCGCCGAAGAGAATATGATGACAGGAACCGCGGAGCGGATCTTCGCTCCGGAAGAGGTGGTAACGAGAGGAATGTTTGTGACGATTCTTGGTCGCTGCGAGAGCATTCAGCCGGATCTTTATAAAAGCACCGGTTTTACCGATACCATGATTGAAAAATGGTACGGCCCTTATGTGGCGTGGGCTGCAAAGGAAGGGATCGTTAGCGGTTATGGCGACGGTACTTTTTGTCCCGAACAGGTTATGACCAGAGAAGAGCTGATGCAAATGCTCTATCAGTATGGAAAATACCGAAAGCTGGAGCTCACTGCCGATACTGCGATATTGGAACGTTTTAGCGATTGCGATGATATTGGTTCCTGGGCTGTAAAGGCTGTGGCCTGGTGTATGGCTCATTCTTATGTAAATGGTTTTACCAACGATACTCTGGCACCGAAATCTACGGCGACCCGGGGGCAGATTGCAAAAATCATGACGGTATGGAAAAGCGGAAAGGCCTACACCTTTCATTATGGCCCGACTCCCGGAGAGAGGACTCTGAAAAACTTGCTGAATACGGCCCTGGAACCGGTAGGCTCCACCCTCTATGTTTATGGCGGCGGTTGGAATGAAGCCGACGACGGTGCCGGTGTGGATGCCTGTACCATTGGTTTGAATCCCCAATGGAAAAAATATTTTCTTGCACAAGACAAAAATTATGATTACACGAAGCATCGCTATGAGCTGGGCAATGGTCTTGATTGCTCCGGCTATATTGGCTGGACTTTGTACAATGTGATGGAGTCCGAAAGCGGTCGCCCCGGTTATGTGATGTCTTCTACCCAGATGGCAAAGGTTTTTAGTGAAAAAGGCTGGGGGCGTTATACCGAAGCGGCAAAAATCAAAGATTATCGTCCCGGGGATATCATGAGCACCAAGGGGCATGTGTATATGGCCTTGGGACAATGCGATGAC
Source organism: uncultured Bacillota bacterium (assembly GCA_934702375.1). Classification (GTDB taxonomy): domain Bacteria; phylum Bacillota; class Dehalobacteriia; order UBA7702; family UBA7702; genus UBA7702. The sequence goes on from CAKUYE010000028.1 coordinate 14,340, forward strand.
GGGAGTGTTGTGTTGCTCCACTCCAGCCCCAATGGGGTAATGATTTCCGGTACGACCACTTTAAGTGGCAACAAAAACAGTGAAGGTATTCGCCTGGCCAATGAGTATATGAAGAAATATTTCCCGGTGTGGTATGCCCGGTATCCGGATAGTTCCCGCAACGCTGCCTATCTTACTCAATATGACCAGATGCGCTGGGATCTCAGCGGCAACGCTGTGCTTACCGATAAAGAAGGCTTTGTTGAAATGACGCCTCGGGAGGTATTGGAAGCCCTGCTTGGATATTGAAAAGAAGAAATGAGGAATCAAGATGAAAATATCAATGGAAATGCGAAGAAAAAAACAAGCCCTTGCTGAAGGGGAGATTATGGAAGTGATTCACCGTAATACTTATGGAGTATTGAGTCTTTGTGATGGGGATGGTATGCCCTATGGTGTTCCCCTGAATTATGCCTATGCCAATGATCGCTTTTATTTTCACTGTGCAAAAACCGGGTATAAAAATGATATAATTGGCAGCGGTGTCAAAGCCGCCCTCACCATTGTGGACAGTGATACGGTGATTCCGGAAACATTCTCCACCGACTATGTCAGTATCATTGCCCGGGGAACCGTGAAACCGATCACCGGGGATGCGGCAATGGATGCGATTGTTCTCCTTGCTGCACAGTTGGGGATTGATGACGCCGTGGCTCAGAAAAAAGAAATTGAAGGGGCTTTTGATCGAGTGGAAATGTTTTGCTTCACGCCGGAAGTTATCAGCGGGAAAATGGCGATGGCAGTAGCTAAAAAGAAATCGGAATTTTTTACCTTAGAGTAAAGCAAAAATTTGCCGGTTGATTTTCATCGGAAAATTTTATAAGATTAAAGAAGTAATGAGTTGTTTTGCGAAACGTAAGTCCAATTATGTTTTGCAAAACAACTCTTTTTCTTTGGAAGCGCTAAATGCACGGAACTCCGTAAAATCATCGAGGCGCAGCCGCTCGGGTACCATTTTGTACACCGACCGACTACCCCACGAAGCTTTTCCGGAGTTCAGCACATTTATCACTTCCAAAAGATGTTTTTTACGGATTATCTGGAAGCGCTAAATGCACGGAACTGTGTAAAATCACCAAAATTTATGGTAAGGAGTATCGAAATATTATGCAGGAAAAACTTTGGACAAAGGACTTTATTCTGATTATGATCATCAACTTCTTTGTCTTTTTAAATCATTTGATGATCTTATCGACCTTTCCCTTCTATATTGAATACCTTCATGGCAGTGAAGCTGTGGCAGGTCTTGCCGCTGCTGCTTTTTCCCTGGTGGCGGTGTTTATCCGTCCTGTTATCGGTTGGGTGTTGGACAACGGTAAACGCGGCGTTGTTCTGGCGATTGGTTTGATTGGCATGGGAGCGATGCCCCTGGGCTATATGAGTATCTCTCTTATCGTTACCGCATTGATCTTTCGCATGATTCATGGTGTTGCATTGGCTTGTGGCAATACGGCGGCAAATACCATTGCTACGGATCTTTTACCTCGCTCTCGATTTGGGGAGGGCATGGGCATGTTTGGAACGTCTATTGCCGTGGCCACAGCTTGTGCTCCGGCCTTGGGGTTATTTCTATTGAATCAATGGGGGTTTTCGGTTCTTTTTGGCTTTTCTGCTGCAATTTGCTTCCTTTCCTTGATTTTGATGGCTCGGATGAAAATGCCCGTTGTGAAAGTGGAAAAAAAGCCGCTGAGTTTTCATTCTCTGATTGACAGCGATGCTGTCCCGGCTTCGGTAATCACCTTTGTTTTCCTTTTGACCTTTGGTGCTTTGGAAAATTTTTTGGCTAAATTTGCGGCACAGGAAGGTCTTCCCGGCGGTGGTGTCTTTTTTGCCATTATGGCAGTAGTGTTGCTTTTGGTTCGTGCCGGTCTTTCTCGGCTTCTTGATCGTCGGGGAGAAGGTATCTTTGTCTATACCTGCAATGTTGCCATGTTTGTCGCGCTGCTCCTTTTAGCCTTTGCTTGCAATAAGGGAACCTATCTCTTTGCTGCGGTGTTGGTGGGGTATGGATTTGGCGGCATTGCTCCGGCTCTTCAGGCGATGGCAGTTCGTCTTGCTGCGCCGGATCGCCGCGGAGCGGCAAATTCAACCTATCTTTGTGCTTATGATCTGGGCTTTGGTATTGGTGGCGGCATTGCCGGCTGGTTAATCGCCGGTATCGGCTATCATGAGATGTTTGCGACATTGGCTGTCGCTGATATTCTTTCGGTGATACTTTATGTTGTTTGGGGACGAAATCATCGCTCCTCCTTTCGGTATGCATTGAGGAGTGCGGAAAATCAGGAATAAATAGGCGGGACACGGCTTTTACCGACTCGGAAAATGAGCATTTGATCCCGGATGCAATCTCTGCTTTGACTCGAGGAAAGACAATTATTACAATTGCGCATCGATTGGCTACCATAGAACAAGCGGATCAAGTTTTGGTGGTGGAGGATGGTTGTATCGTGCAGCAGGGATGTCATGAAGATCTCGTTGCAGAAGAAGGGCGATATCGCCGGTTTGTGGAAATTCGAAAAAAGGCCGAAGGCTGGCATATGGATGAATTCTGAGAAATGGGGCCGTCGTTTTGTACAGATAACGACGGCCCCATTTGCATTTTGAGCTTTAATTTAAAAGATGATATGGATTCTCCGTTGTATTTTTTTGTGTGTTGCGGTATGATTTACTATAATATATGGTGAAGTAAAGGGATGAGTTTATGAAATATCAGGCGATACTGTTTGATTTGGACGGAACATTATTGAATACTCTTGATGATTTGGCGGACGGAGTGAATCATGTTTTAATGACCCAAGGATGGCCATTACGCACCGTAGAAGAGATCCGGCGTTTTGTAGGCAATGGTATTCATAAGCTGATGGAAAGGGCAGTCCCTGCAGGAACTCCTACAGAGGAACTGGAGATTGCCTTTCTAGAATTTAAGGCATATTACAGTTCACATTGTCGAATTAAAACCGTTCCGTATCAAGGGATTCCCGAGCTGTTGGCGGTATTGAGAAATGCAGGAATACCGCTGGGGGTCGTTTCCAACAAAAATGAGGAAGCTGTGAAAACATTGATTTCAGATTTCTTCCCCGGTGTTTTTTCTGTTGTAGTGGGACAATCACCGCAGAGAGCACCAAAGCCTGCACCGGATATGTTGCTGTATGGAGTTGACTTACTTGGTTTTCGGGTGAAAGATTGTCTTTATGTTGGAGATTCTGAGGTTGATAAGGCAACAGCGGATAACGCGTGTATGGATTGCGCTTCGGTTTCATGGGGATTTCGCGATAGGGAGTTGTTGCGTTCTTTGTCATCGAAATATCTTTTTGAGGATCCGGGGGATATGTTGGTGTTATTGGATTAAAAAAGTTTTTGGAGTCGTAACGCGTTAAGCAGGTGTTTTGATGCAGGTGAATGAAAAAACAAAAAAAACGGAAATTTTTTCAAAAAAAGGCTTGACGGATTCAATGAAAAGTGGTATTATATCAATGTTGACGCGCTGAGCTACTAAAAAACAGCGCTGACAACGAAAAAGAAGATGGCTGGAAGAATGATTCGAGTCGTCTCCTCGGTCTTTGGGAACTGAACAGTAGAGCTTGTGAAACATCGCTCACATCAAGAGATGTGAGGCGGATGAAGGGTCTGCAGCGGAAGCTGCGGAGTCGAAGAAATGAGCGAGCG
>CAKUYE010000029.1 GCA_934702375.1 uncultured Bacillota bacterium
GATCGATAAAGATCCTCTGGGGCATTTGCGAAGGGGTGATTGCGGCAATTTTGCTCTATGTCGGCGGACTTTCCGCAATGCAATCGGTTTCCATCGCCATTGGTTTCCCGTTGCTCTTTGTATGTTTGCTCATCGCCGCAGCGTTGATTCGAGTATTGAAAACGGAATTTTGAAAAATCATATAGTGTCATCCTTTTTGTTTTGGAAGGTGCCGGTTCGGTAAAAAAAATTATTAAAATTTTGACCGAACCGGTATTTTCTTTCAAAAGCATGGCTTTTAGCAGGCGTTTTATATTTGTGGAAAATTTTGTCTTTTTATGGATTCATTGACATAGGCGCTGTTTTTTGGTAAAATAAAAAAGAACAAAAAAATATTGTCATTTTTTGTTTTTTTCTATCATAACACCGAGGAAAAAAGAAATTTAGATTTTCCCGGGTTCTATTTTTTTGTTCATATGGGGAAAAAAGGGATCTTCTTGAACGAATAAAAGGGTAAAATGTTTTTGTAAGTTTTATTGCATAAACGAAGTCAGGTGATAACGTGTCAGGAATTAATCTCGAATTAAAACAGCTCCAAAAGCTGGTGATGACCACGGAGCTGAAACAGGCCATTGATCTTTTGACCATGCCTGTGATGGAATTACAGCAATTTGTCAGGGAGCAATTGGAAGCAAATCCGATGTTGGAAATGGATGATTCCCCGCCGCTCTCCAAAGAGGAGGAGCTTTTCGCCTCTATGAGCAAGGATTATCCGGAAAACAACCACACTTATACGATCAATCGGGATGAGCCCTTTACCTATGAGGCTCGAACCGAGACGTACAACAGTCTCTATGAATACCTACTGTTTCAGCTGAATATCCTGCCGCTTTCCGATCATCAACGCAGGATCGGCAAATACATCCTCTCGAATATCGATGATAACGGCTATCTTTTATTGCTGCCCACCGCCATTGCCGAGGAGCTGGGCTTGCCCTTCACCGAAGTCGATGAGGTCTTGACGCTGATCCGCCGCTTTGATCCTGCCGGTGTCTGCTGTATGAATTTGAAGGATTGCCTGATCCTTCAGCTGGACCACGAGGATGCCCACTACGAGGAACGTAAGACCATCATCAACGATTACCTCGATATGGTGGCGGCAAATCGTGTCCCTCAAATTGCAAAGCAGATGAAGCTGCCCATAGATACCGTCAATCAGTTGGTGGAGTCCATCCGTGCTTTGGACCCCCGACCGGGGCAGACCTGGGGCGGTGGCGGCAGTGTGGAGTATATTGCTCCCGATGTCACCATTAAGCTTTTGGATGGCGAATGGACCGTTCTTTTGAATGAGTGGGATGTCCCAAAGATACTGGTAAACGACTACTACCAGAATCTGGTAAAGAAGGGGATGCAGATTGATGCGTCCACCGAAGATTACATCAAAGAAAAATTCAATGCTGCGGTTTGGGTACTGAAAAGCATCGAGCAGCGCAGAAAAACCATTTACGATACGGTCAATGCGATCATTAAATTCCAGAAGGATTTTCTGGAAGGCCGCAGTGAATACCCCGTACCGTTGAACCTCAAGAATGTTGCCCAGGAGATCAACGTTCACGAATCCACCGTTTCCCGGGCCATCAGCAGTAAATTTATTCAAACACCCCGGGGGCTGTTTTCCTTTAAATATTTCTTCCCCAAGGGTGTGGCTTCCGGATCCGATCAGAATACCCTCGGGATCAAGCAACAGTTAAAGGATCTTATTGACCGGGAAGACACCGCTCATCCCTTAAAAGACGGTGAGCTTACCGAATTACTCCAACAAAAGGGAGTGGAAATCTCCCGGCGCACCGTAGCCAAATATCGGGAACAGCTTGGCATTCCCGTGGCAGGAAAGCGCAAAACCTTTTAAGACATAAAAATATAAACTACGAAAAAAAAGAGTGTTCCGAAATACCGCCCGGCGGTGTTTTGAAACACTCTCTTCTTATTCTTTTCGTTATTTATGCGTTGGCAAGCTCCTTTTGGATATAGCCCAGCACGCTGTTGCGGTCGATATCTAAAACGAAGGCAAATTCTTCGTAAAGGACCGTTTCGGCTTCCTTCATGAAGCGTTCATCGACCAGGTGCTGTTTCTTTCCTGCCTTTTTTTGAGCTTCTCTGCGCTTATACAATGTTTTCACCAGGCGCAGAATACTCATGCGGTCACCGCTTTCAATAATCTTCTGATAGGTTTCCTTGCGGTGCTTTTCATCGGGAACACCAATGGTGCTTTGCTCCGGGATCTCGTGGATCATCTGGTGGATCTCCTCTTTGGTAAGGAGCTGCCGCATTTTTTTGCAGGAGGCTTCGTTGTCGGTGGGTACAAAAAAGGTGCTGCGGTTGTCAAAAACCGGCTTCATGGTGTAATACCGTTGTGCTTCCCCTGCAAATTCTTTTTCTGTGATCTCTGTCACACGGCAAACGCCGTGAAGTCCGTAGACAACAACATCATTGACCTGATACATCTCTATCTCCCTTTTCTCTTTTTCCGGCGGTATTGCCGCCTCGGTTCATGATACAGACATCATTCTTTCACGATAATTTAATTATAGCACAAATTTCGTCAAAATGTAAGGCTTTTTGCAGGGAAAATTTAAAAGAACCCTTGACAGTGGTCTGAAATCATACTAAGATAATACTCGAATCCATAGAGGAGGAATGATTTTATGGTGCAAAAAATGCATCCGAAGTTATTTGTTGCAATTATTATTTTTCTCATTGCCGTAGACTGGATGGCCTGCGATATTTTTTTGCCGGCCCAACCGGAGATCGTGGATTACTTTCATACCACCGCGGCAACGCTGAATTCGGCTCTTTCCGTCTACTTTGTGGTCTCCGCTGTCAGCGTGTTGCTTGGCGGCCCTTTAAGTGATAAATTCGGACGAAAGAGCATCCTTTATGTAGGGATTCTCTTTTTCGCGATTTTCGGTTACGGCTGCGCATTCGCACCGAATGTGTGGTTTCTGATCTTTTGTCGCGGCGGTGCGGCCTTTGGCGCCGGGATCATCACCGCGGTGACTCTGGCCATGGTGAAGGATTATCTTGCCGATGATTCCTTTCAACAGGCGATGGCCATCATTCAATCGGTAATCGTCCTCGGCCCGGTGGTCTCGCCGTTTCTCGGTTCTTTTCTGCTGATGGTCGGCAGCTGGCGCTGGGTTATGGCAGCTCTGGGCATCCTCGGCACTCTGGCTTTTATCTCCGCGCTGTTTTTGCCCGAGACCCTACCGCCGTCCCGCCGTGTTTCCGGCGGCATCCTTCCGGCGATGAAGGGCCTTTGGATTGTCGCCAAGGATCGAAAATTTTCCCTGCTGCTTTCGGTGATCTCTCTGATGTGCGTGCCGTTTTTTGCCTTTATCGCCGTCTGTTCCTATATCTGCATGGATTACTTCGATATGTCCTATCTGCAATACAGCCTTTTTTACGGCGGTATTTGTATCGTGTCCTTCACCGCACCCTTTGTTTATCTCAAGCTGGATCGGCGGCTCCAAAGTAAAACGATCCTCTTCCTCTGCTTCGGACTCCTTGCCGCCACCGTTCTTGGCCTGGGCCTTGGTGCAAAAATCAGCCCGATCCTCTTCTTCCTTGCCATGCTGCCCTATACCTATGCCGAAGGCATTTCCCGCCCCCTCGGTATGGTGCTTCTCTTAAATCAGCATGAAGATACCTCCGGCGCTGCCTCGGCCCTTACCAGCTTTGCCACCTCCATCATCGGTACCATCGGCACCGTAGTTGCAACCCTGGCCTGGGGAAACTACCTGAACGGCCTGTTTTGGATTTTTTTAGGGTGTTGGGGGTTGGCAATAGCATTCTACCGCATCCTCTGTCGGGGGCGCTGAATGGCTGATACTCGGCAAAATCATTGCGCCGCGGCCGTCAGGATACGTCTAAGTATACCTGCCGACCACGCCCCAAAGCTTTTGCCGAGTCTAAGCCATTGATCGCCCCCTCTCCGGGCGCGCTTTCGGGCACGCTAAACGCACAGAACTCGGCAAAATCGCCGATTGCCGACAATGGGCATACGTCTTAGTATAGCCCATTGCCGCCAACCAGCGAGTTTTACCGAGTTCTGCACGTTTATCGCACCCTCTCTGGGCAATTTATGTTGTGCGAGTTCTGCACGTTTATCGCACCCTTTCTGGGCAAGCTACGTTGTACTGGTGTACTTAGCACGTTTATCGCACCCTTTCCGGATAATTTATGTTGTGCGATTCCCCCCGGGTGATTTACGTGGCACGTATGCGCATGGATGCATCGGCATCGCAGATGCGATGCAAAATGGCTTCGCCTCGAGGAGAAGCTGTCGGCGCAGCCGACTGATGAGGTGTCGCGCCGGGTGCATCTGAATTTTATGTGAGCAGTAACTGCGGCGTAAAACGTATCTTTCAACGATACGCTTCACGCCGCAGTTTGTTTTGCTCGGTCAATTAATGTCCCATCGCCACGCCACCTCATCCACCGCAAGCGGTCCCCCTTCCCCTCAAAGGGGAAGGCTTTCTAACAGGCAATTTGTCCTCAAAATGTAGCTTTCAAAATGGCTTCGCCTCGAGGAGAAGCTGTCGGCGCAGCCGACTGATGAGGTGGCGCGCCGGGTGCATCTGTATTTTATGCGAGTAGTGACTGCGGCGTAAAACGTATCTTTCAACAATACGCTCCACGCCGCAGTTTATTTTGTCCGCCCAATTTACGCCCCATCATCACGCATCCCCATCCGAATCCGCCCCAAAATCAAATTTAAAGAAGAGAAAAGTGTAAAAAGATGCAAAAATCTCTTCTAAAATTGACGAATCGGTTGATTCCTATTCGCCGGTATGATAATATAGAAGAGAAAAGTGCGAAAAGGTGCAAAAATCTCTTCTGTTTTTTATTTTCGGAGGTGTGCAATGGAGATTCGTCGTGATTTTTATTTGGAAAAGCTGGTAAAAAGAAAGGGCAACGGATTGATCAAGGTGATTACCGGTATCCGCCGTTGCGGCAAATCCTATTTATTAAACACGATTTTTTACCGCCATCTTTTGGACTCCGGTGTGGACGAAGCGCATATCATTCGTTTCGCTTTTGATTCTGCCGATGATTTATATGCCATGGGAGAAGACCTGTTGCAAATGGAAAAAGAAAAACGCGGAGCAAATCCCGAAAAATTTATGGCATATATTCGCTCCAAGGTTACGGATTCCGAAACTTATTATCTCCTTCTTGACGAAGTGCAGCTATTGGATTGCTTTGAAGCCGTACTAAACAGTTATTTACGCCGGGAAAATATAGATGTCTTTGTGACCGGAAGCAATGCAAAGTTTTTATCCAAGGATATCATTACCGAATTTGCCGGCCGCGGTGATGAGATTCATATGTATCCCCTTAGCTTTCGGGAGTTTATGTCGGTCTATCCCGGCGATAAGTATATGGGATTCTCGGAATATATGCTTTACGGCGGCATTCCTCTGGTGGTTCTTCGGGAGGATGCCCCGGATAAAGCAGCTCTTTTGCGCACCCTGTTTCAGGAGATTTACCTTCGGGATATTTACCGGCGAAACCGTATTCGCAATCAGGGAGAGTTGGAGGATCTTTTAAACATTCTTTCCTCTGCCATTGGCTCCCTGACAAATCCCGAAAAGTTGAAAAAGACCTTTAAGTCTATGAAAAAATCGAGAATCACTTCGGGCACGATCAAAAAGTACCTGGATTATTTGGAAGATTCTTTTTTGATCGAATCGGCGCAACGGTATAATATTAAAGGAAAATCCTATATCGAAACACCGAAAAAATATTATTTTTCCGATTTGGGGCTGCGAAATGCCAGGATCAATTTTCGGCAGTTTGAGCAAACCCATTCCATGGAAAATGTGATCTACAATGAGCTGCGCATGCGTGGATACAATGTGGATGTCGGTGTCGTTCCGATTAGCGAAAAAAACAGTGCCGGTAAGAGCCTTCGTAAGCAGTTGGAAATTGACTTTGTATGTAATCTCGGCTCTGCAAGATATTATATTCAATCTGCGTACTCCATTCCCGATGAGGCGAAGCACGCTCAGGAAATTCGACCCTTTCGGAAGGTTGATGATTCCTTTAAAAAAATCCTAATTACAAAAGATCCGGTGCCTGCTCACTACGATGAATACGGGATTTTGATGCTGAATATTTATGATTTTCTGCTGGATCCCGATTCTCTGGAAAGATAACGGGCAGTTGATATCGTTAAAAAAGAAAAAAGTGGTAAAAGGTGCAAAAATCTCTTCTAAAATTGACGTTTTCTCCGCGAATTTCCTCTGTGCATAATTCTCCTGCATTTCCACATACTACCCATAAGATACACAAAATGGAAATTGTAATACCCAGGAGGAATAAGTGATATGAAAGCAACAGGAATCGTGCGCAGGATTGACGATTTGGGCCGTGTGGTGATCCCCAAGGAAATCCGCCGCACTATGCGGATTAAGGAAGGGGACCCTTTGGAGATTTATGTGGATCGGGAAGGGGATGTGATCCTGAAAAAATATTCTCCCATTACGGCGCTGAGTGATTTTTCGGTGGAATATGCCGAAGCTTTGAGCAATTCCCTGCAAACCACGGTGATGATTGCCGACCGTGATGAGATCATTGCCGTCAGCGGCGGCTCCAAAAAGGATCTCCTTCATCGGCCCATCGGCTCCATTGTGGAAAAGGTGATGGATGATCGCCGCACGCTGCTGGTAAACCGTGTTCAGGGGGAGGTGGATCGGGAGTTCCTCTCCCTGATCGACGGAGAGGAAAAAAATGAGGTGGCTTCCTTTTGCATTGCACCCATCATCCCCGGCGGCGATGTGGTGGGCAGTGTGATCATCTGCACCAAGGATCGCAGTGTGACCATGGGCGATGTGGAACAGAAGCTGGCAGAGACTGCCGCAGGCTTTTTAGGCCGCCAGCTGGAGCAGTAAAGGACGATATAAAATCTTCTTTTGAAATATGAAATACTGCCCTCGGTTCGGCACGGATACTGCTTATTGCAGTATTTCATGTGGAATCAAAGGGCGGTATTTTATTTGATGCCGGGAAATTTCCTATTGACGTATGAGCTGTGGTGGGGAATTTTATGCTTTTTTTATAATTTCTGTAGATTCCTGTTGTAGGGTTGGAAATCATGCCGATATTTGCGGAAATATTTGCATCATTTCCATGATATGGTATAATGACCTTGAAAAAAGAATTTACGATAGGAATTTTTTATGTACAGAGAAAAAGACTATAATCGCAACAATCGTGAAAATACCAAAAGCTCCGGGGGAAAAAGATCCCGTGTGACGAAAGGGGATTCGGTTTTTGATGATCCTTCGGTAAGCCGCCGTGAAAAGCCAAAGCAGCGAGGGGTTTCCTATTTGCAGGAGGAGGAAGATATCTTTCATACCGATAAACCCCATCGGAAAACGGCGGTACGGAGCATCCCCCGGGAGGAGCGGTACGATCCTCGCTACGAAGAACCGGAGGATTGGGCTGCGGAAATGTTTGAGGATAAGCCCTCTCTCAAAGAGCGTCTGTCCTTTCCTTCTCGCCGCGGCGGAAAAAAACATCGGCGCCGGCGGAAAAAGCCTTTGGTGGTTCTTGCCGTATTGGTTTTGCTTTTTGGCGGCCTTTGGTTCTATACCATGGGCGGCCTCAATTCCCATCCTTTTCCCAAGGATGACGCTTCCCTGGGCATTTCCACCAAAGGGAAGGTGGGCATTACCAACATTGCCTTTTTCGGCGTAGATACCCGGGATGACACCGATACCGGCCGCAGTGACGCCATGATGATCCTCACCGTGGATACCATCGGCGGCAATATGAAAATGACTTCTCTTCTTCGTGATTCTAAGGTGCCCATCGAGGGCCACGGAGAAACCAAGCTGAACCATGCCTATGCCTATGGCGGGCCGGAGCTGGCGGTAAAAACCATCAATCAGGTCTATCATACCGATATTCGGGAATTCGTCACGGTAAACTTCAATCAGCTGGCCGCCATTGTGGATGCCGTCGGCGGTGTGACCCTGGATGTTTCCGAAGCGGAACAGACCACCATCAACCAGATGCTCGATACCGATATCCCCGGTTCTCCTCATTTGGAATCCTCCGGTACCGTTGTTCTCGACGGCAATCAGGCCATCTGCTACTCCCGTATCCGTAAGCTGGATTCGGACAACGCCCGTACCGACCGGCAGCAGGAGGTTCTCAACGGCATTTTTGCTTCGGTAAAGGGCATGGGGGTGCTTCAATATCCCCGTTTCGTGCATAAGTTCTTTGCCATTACCGATACTTCTCTCGGCTCTCTTGATATCCTGAAGCTTTCGCCCATCATGTTCCGAAATTTCGAGATCGAACGCTATACGATCCCGGATGCTCAATACGAAACCGACCTCAGCGGCTATAAGGACAGCGACGGCCTGTGGTACTGGCATTATAACCTGGAAAATGCCGCAAACCGCCTCCATACCATCATCTACGGAGAATAAAGCAAACTCCCCTTATCCAAAAGCTTTCCGAGCATGATTTGATCGAGGTAGATTGATGCGGATTTTTTCCCACCCTTAAGTACAAAAGTAACCGCAGTTGCTTACAAAAGGCAGCTGCGGTTTTCTGTATCCGGCGGATGCCGGATTTTTCATTTCATTTTGTTTTGCTTTGGGTTTCGTTGATTTGCATGGTGCCGTGGCCCGGACAGATCCGGTAGTTGGGGTACGTTTCCAGCAGGTATTTGCGGCTTATTTTTGCCTCCGGCGGGTTGCAGTCCACTCCCGTCATCAGGAACGGTGCCAGAATGTTGAATTCCTGCTGCTCCTTGGAAAAGCCCTTGATGTTGACGTAGATATCCCCGGAAAACAGCAATTGGAGCTCATCGCAAACAATTACCGTTTCTCCCTTTACATGGCCGCCGTTTCCTTCGTAAAAATCAAATTGCCAGGGACCGAACATTCTGGAGCCGATGGGGGACAGTACGGCGTCGTCCTGTTTCTCTCCCACCACAACGCAGTGATGAAGATCCGGCGGCGCATAGTCTGTCATGATTTTGCTCAGCACGCAGTAGGGGGCGTGATTGGGTACCTGCTCCCGGTAGTTGGGGCGGCCCAGCTGTTCATCGGCAAAGGTATCGTAGCTTCTTTGGCTCATGTATACGGTGTCAAAGAGGGATAAAAGCCCGGTATGGTCCACATCGGCATGGGTGATATACGCCGTTTTTTTCATGTCGGAAAATCCCGGAAAGAGTTGGCGCAGCAAAGTCAGCATTTCCCGGCGGTAGCAGGCAAAGCCGCAATCGACAAAAAGCAGCTCTCCCCGGTGCTCCAGGATATAGGTGTTGCTGCCGCAGGGCGGCTCAATAACATACAGATCCAAATCCTCCCGCAGTCCCAGGGTATGTATGGCGGGTTGGAAGTTTGCCCCTTTGTGGTCCTCCACAAACTTGGCAAGGCGGCGGATATAGTCAAAGGTCTGGAGAGGGGATTTTTTCTGCTCATCCAGAAGCTGCATCATCAGGTTCGCCTGGATCAACACCGTATTGGTCTGCTCTTGATCCAGGTGCAGGATCTCACGCATGGTGTTGGCAAAGGTGATGTAAAACACCGTGCCGTCCAGCAGGCGGTCGGTAACTTCGTAGTTTAAAATATGAATCTCGCAGATGCGGGAAATCTCTTCGATCAGGAGGGTGACTTCTTTGGTGTTTTCGATCAGCAACCCCATTTTAAAGTGCTGGTAGGGCGTGCCGTTTTCCTGGGAGCTGATGTAGGAGATATTTACTTTGTGCCGAGCCAGCACCTCCAATACCGGGCGGATGGCTCCGGTGATATCCGGCAATGTCAAAACGATCATCAGAATGTGCTTATCGCTTTCCTCACCGGAAAGATATCCGCAGGCGGTAAGCTCCTTTTCGATGGCCTTATGCTGGGCGGAATCGGCGGCAACCTCCAGAAAAAGGGTGTGGGTATCTACGGCCTTGTTGTAGTTTGCCCGAACAATATTGCCGCCGCAGACCGAAATGATCTTGCTGGCCAGTAAAAAAGCCCCGGCTTTGTCCGGCATTTTGGTAATGTAGGTTTTGCGTATCACGAAATATCCCACCTTTGCAGTTAAAATAGCAGCCCTGTTTTATGTTTTCCCTAAACTCATATCATTTTCTTTTAGATTAGCAATCCCGCTTTCATTTGTCAAGGTATTTTGCTGTCCGAAAAGCCCATCCGCATCGACTCTGTTTCCTTTTATGAACCGGCAAAGGGCCGAAATCCCCGGGCAACTGTCTATTGAAGAAAAAAATTGCACCTTGCCTTAAAAAGTCCATTGAAAAAGTTGTCACTTTGCGTAAAAACTCCATTGAAAAAGTTGTCACTTTGTTTAAAAAGTCCCTTGAAAAAGTTTTATATTCTGTGCTATACTGGGGTATACTATGGTAAAATCAGAGCCGGATATGGAGGGAACCGTAATGCTGAAGCGAAAAATTGAAGAGCGGTTGCTTGAATGGAAGCATACCCCGGGACGCAAGCCGCTGATTGTGAAAGGGTGCAGACAGTGCGGCAAGACTTATTCCGTACTGGACTTTGCAAAAAAAAATTATAAGCACGTTGTCTATCTCAATTTTTTTGAAAATCCGGACTATGCTTCTGTTTTTGCGGGATCCCTGGATATTGATAACATTGTCATGTTGCTTTCGGCGTTACTCGGTAAGAATGCCGTTTTTGAAGCCGGAGAGACCGTTTTGATTCTCGATGAAATCCAGGATTGCCCGGAAGCGCGAACCGCATTGAAATTCTTTCGGATCGATGGTCGGTACGATGTGATTGGTACCGGCTCCCTGCTCGGGGTAAAGGGCTATGGCAAAGAGCCAAAATCGGTTCCGGTGGGCTCAGAAACCGTGGTGGATATGTACCCTCTGGATTTTGAAGAGTTCCTGTGGGCAAATGATATTTCCGAAGCGGTCATTGCCATGCTGCAAAATGCCCTGGATTCCGAAACGCCGGTGCCGGAAGCGCTGCACAACCGCATGAGACAGCTCCTGCTTCAATATGTGGTTGTCGGAGGGATGCCCGATGTGGTACAGACCTTTGTGGACAGTCGGCAGATGGATGAGGTGCTCCGCCTTCAGCGCGACATTGTGCGTTCATATGAGGATGATATGGTAAAATATGCGGAACGGAAGGATAAATTCCGCATCAAGGAGTGTTTTCAATCCATCCCCCGCCAATTGGCTAAAGAAAATAAAAAGTTTCAATATTCCGTTGTTCGCAAAGGTGCCACCGCGGCAAAATGCGCCGGAAGCCTGCAATGGATTGAGGATGCCGGAATCATCGCTCGTTGCTATAATCTTTCTGTTCCCGAATTGCCTCTGGACGGCAACGCCAAAGAGGATGCCTTTAAGGTATATATGCGCGATACCGGTCTTTTCGTCAGTATGCTGGAGGATGGCACGCAGTATGATATTCTCCAAGGCAACCTCTATGGCTACAAAGGCGCTATCTTTGAAAACCTGATTGCCGACATTTTTACCAAGATGGGGCGAAAGCTCTACTATTTCCACAAGGATTCCGGCTTGGAAGTGGATTTTGTGATTCGCTACAAAGGGGAGTGTACCCTTGTAGAGGTAAAGGCGACAACCGGTAATACAAAAAGTACAAAGACGATATTAAGCCAGCCGGAAAAATACCACGTTCGCAGCGCAATCAAGCTGGGAGATTACAATGTCGGCTCCATGGGGCAGGTGCTGACTCTCCCTCTGTATATGGCCTTTTTGCTCCGGGCATTGTAAAGAGAAATAAGGAAAAACGTGCAGATTCTCACTGAAAAATCCGGAAAAACGTGCGAAAACGATCTTGAAATCGCGGAAAAACGTGCAAAATCAGCTTGAAAAACCATGAAAAACGTGTTACGATATAGCTTGAGCAGGGAGGTGTTTCTTTATGGAACGCAAGGCAATGCAATCATTGATCGCATGGAAAGCAGATGAAGAGCGCAAGCCTATGGTGCTGAAAGGTGCGCGCCAGGTTGGGAAAACTTGGCTCATGAAGGAATTCGGCAAAAGCTGCTATGAAAATTATGTCTATTTTAACTTTGACGAAGAAGAAGCTTTGGGCTCTATTTTTAAGAATAATAAAAACCCCGGGCGCATATTGGATTTGCTGGCTCTGCTATCCGGAACGCAAATTTTACCCGGGAAAACTCTGATTATCTTCGATGAAATCCAGGAATGTCCGGAAGCTCTGAATTCTTTGAAATATTTTCGGGAAAAGGCCAATGAATATCATGTAATCGCTGCCGGCAGCCTATTGGGGACATTGCTTGCGCAGCCAAAATCCTATCCCGTGGGGATGGTGAACCTTCTCACCATTTGCCCCATGACTTTTGATGAATTTTTGGCGGCTATTGCTCCCGAGCTATATGCTTATTATCAAAAGATCCAAAAGGATCAGGTTATCGAAGCAATTTTTCATGAGCGCCTGCTGGAAGCCTATGACTATTATCTCATCATCGGCGGTATGCCGGAATGTGTTTCCTCCTGGTTAAAATATCGTGATCCCGCAAGGATCTCCCGCATCCAGGGAGAACTGGTTGAGGTTTACGAAAATGATTTTTCCAAGCATCATGGCAAAGTGAACAGCGGCCGTATTCTTATGGTTTTTCGCAGTATCGTTTCCCAGCTTGCCAAAGCCAACGAAAAATTTGTGTATGGAGCGGTACGTGAAGGCGGCAGGGCGAGAGATTTTGAAGAAGCCATTGAATGGCTTGTTTCTGCCGGAATGTTAAATCGGGTGTACAATGTCTCGAAAACAGAGCATCCTTTATCGGCCTTTGATAAGCAGGATCAATTTAAACTTTTTCTCTTTGATACCGGCTTGCTGAAATATATGGCGGGCATCGACAACAGCGCGATACTGCTGAAAGCCGATTATCAATTTAAAGGCCCCCTTACGGAAAACTACGTTTTGCAGCAGCTTTGCGGTATCTTTGAGCCGAAACCCCGCTATTACGCCGAAAAAAACAATGAAATTGATTTCGTGGTGCAATACGGTACCGATATCATCCCCATTGAAGTTAAAGGCGGTGAGGATAAATCGGCGCCGGCCTTTAAACGGTATATTTCTTCCCATCATCCCGGGTATGCCCTTCGATACTCCAAACGCGGTTATCGAAAAGACGGAGAGATTACCAATATTCCTCTGTATCTTGCTTGTAAAACAAAAGAGCTATTGTAAAATTTATCCTGCCTTCGGGCAGGATTTTTTTGCTTTACCTGGATTTTACATTGCTTCGCTTTTTGATTTTACCTCGGGGATTTATCATAAGAATGTAAAATGAAAAAGAGAAGAAGGAGTAGGATATGGATCTGATTACAGCAAAAGATTTAAATTTATGGTACGGAGCCTCCCAGGCGCTCCACGATGTTTCCATGAATATTCCGGAAAAGAGCATCACGGCGCTGATCGGCCCTTCCGGCTGCGGGAAATCCACCTTTTTAAAAACCTTAAACCGCATGAATGACCTGATCCCTTCGGTAAAGATCACCGGGGAGATCTGCTATCGCGGCAAGAATATTTTTTCTCCCGATGTCAACGTCAATGAGCTGCGCCGGGATATCGGCATGGTTTTCCAAAAGCCGAACCCCTTTCCCATGAGCATCTATGATAATATTGCCTACGGCCCCAGGGTCCACGGCATCCGCAACAAAGCAAAGCTTGATGAGATCGTAGAGCGTTCCTTAAAGGATGCGGCGATCTGGGATGAAGTGAAGGACCGTCTGAAAAAATCGGCCCTTGGTCTTTCCGGCGGCCAGCAGCAGCGTCTTTGCATTGCCCGGGCTTTGGCAGTGGAGCCGGATGTATTGCTGATGGACGAACCCACCAGCGCACTGGACCCCATTTCCACCACAAAGGTGGAGGAGCTTGCCATGATGCTGAAAAACCGCTATACTATTATTATCGTTACCCACAATATGCAGCAGGCAGTGCGTATTTCTGACCGAACGGCCTTTTTCTACCTGGGGGAATTGATTGAGTATGGCGATACGGAGCAAATGTTCAATACGCCCCAGGATAAGCGTACCGAAGACTATATTACCGGGAGGTTTGGATGATGAGAAGTCGTTTTGATGAACAGCTGGCAGAGCTGAATAAAGATCTGTTGGAAATGGGCGCCCTTTGCGAAGAGGTCATTTCCATGTCTGCCAAAGCATTGCTTGCCCGTGATAATGA
Organism: uncultured Bacillota bacterium; assembly: GCA_934702375.1. Lineage (GTDB taxonomy): Bacteria > Bacillota > Dehalobacteriia > UBA7702 > UBA7702 > UBA7702. Next base: position 14,202 of record CAKUYE010000029.1, read on the forward strand.
CCTGGCAAAGGATGTAATTGCCATGGATCAGGATATTGACCGTATGGAGCGGGAAATCGAAAGCCTGTGCCTGCGAATCCTCCTGCGGCAGCAGCCGGTGGCCAAGGATTTGCGCCAGATTTCCGCCGCCTTAAAGATGATTACCGATATGGAACGTATCGGCGATCAGGCCGCCGACATTGCGGAAATGATATCCTTCCTTGCCGCCCATTCCACTTCGGATCATCGCTACATTGAAGAAATGGCCAATGCTACTACCCGGATGGTTACCGACAGTGTGGATGCCTTTGTTCGCCGGGATCTTGACGATGTGGAGCGGGTCATTGCCGAGGATGATATTGTGGACGATCTGTTTATTAAAGTCCGAAAAACCTTGATTGAATTGATCGCAAACCACCCCGAAGAAGGAGAATATGCCGTGGATCTGTTGATGATTGCCAAGTATTTTGAGCGCATCGGCGACCATGCCGAAAATCTGGCAGAATGGGTGGAATTCTCCATTACCGGGGTTCACAGAGGAGGTCAGGAACCTTGATCTATTGTGTTGAAGATGATGCCAGTATTCGTGATATTGAAGTATATACCCTCCGTTCCACGGGATTTGATGCCGAGGGCTTTGTGGACGGTGCCGCCTTTTTTTCCGCTCTGGAAAAAGAGCTGCCTTCCCTTGTGATTCTCGATGTAATGCTTCCCGGAGAGGACGGTGTTTCCATTTTAAAAAAACTTAAAGCCTCGCCTAAAACAAAGGCCCTGCCGGTGATTATGGCCACCGCCAAAGGGATGGAGTACGATAAAATCGTCAGTCTCGACCTGGGTGCCGACGATTATCTGGTAAAGCCCTTTGGGATGATGGAAATGGTTGCCCGGGTCAAAGCGGTACTGCGCCGGGTCATGCCCCAAAAAGAGGATGTTACTTTGTCCTCCGATGATCTGGTTATGAACCTCGATGAGCATACCGTAACCGTCAATGATCATCGCATTGAACTGACGCTAAAGGAATACGAGCTGCTGCGGTTGTTCCTCACCCGACCCGGGATCGTTTTCACCCGGGATCAGCTTCTTTCCGATGTTTGGGGTGTGGATTACGATGGCGAAACGAGAACCGTAGATGTCCACATTCGTACCCTCCGGCAGAAGCTGGGGCGTTACGGCGACCGCATCGGCACCGTTCGAGGCGTGGGCTATCGTTGGGAGGTGCCCCATGACTAAAAAGATCTTTCGTTCTATTTTTCTGGTGGCGGTCATTGTCTTTCTGGCCTGCACCTCCATTATCATGGCGGTGATGTACGGCTATTTTTCCACGGTGCAGCAGGCCAAGCTCAAGGATCAGACCGACCTGATCGTCCGGGGCGAAGCTCTGGACGGGGCAGCCTATTTTGAAGGCCTGAGCCCCGATGGTTACCGTGTGACCTGGATCGATCACGACGGCAGCGTGCTTTACGACAGCGAAGCCGCCGCCGATACCATGGAAAATCATAAAGACCGTGAAGAAGTGCGGGAGGCTTTTGACAACGGTATCGGCGAAAGCAGCCGCTACTCCAGCACCCTTTCCACTAAGACCCTGTATCGTGCGGCGCTTTTAAATGACGGTACCGTAGTTCGTGTTTCCGTGACCCAGTACACGGTGCTTTCCCTCCTTCTCGGTATGGTACAGCCCATCTTTGCCGTATTTATCGTGTGTATCGTCATTTCCTTCCTTCTGGCTCACAACGTGGCAAAGCGGATCGTGGAGCCTTTGAATGTGGTGGATTTGGATCATCCTCTGGAAAATGATGTGTACGATGAACTTTCCCCGTTGCTGGTGAAAATCGACCGCCAGCAGCGACGAATCGCCGATCAGAAGACCATCCTTCAGCGGCAACAGGAGGAATTTGCCCTTGTGACGGATCATATGAATGAAGGCCTGATCCTTCTGAATGAAAAAGCCGAGGTTCTCAGCATCAATCGGGCGGCCATGGGACTTTTCAACGCCGGTAAAGAAAGCATCGGCTGTGATTTCCTCACCGTAGATCGAAGCATTGCTCTGCAAAATACAGTAAAAGCTGCCCTTCAGGGAAAACACGGTGAAGTGCTGCTGACCCGAAACGGCAGAAAATACCAGATGAATGCCAGCGCAATCCTGCGGGATGGCGTAATCAGCGGTGCGGTGTTGCTCTTCTTCGATGTGACCGATGCCGCCGATGCCGAGCAGCAGCGCCGGGAATTTACTGCCAATGTTTCCCATGAGCTGAAATCGCCGTTGCAATCCATTATGGGCAGTGCCGAGCTGCTGGAAAACGGCCTGGTAAAGGCGGAAGATGTCCCCCGCTTTGTCGGCCATATCCGCAGCGAAGCCGGGCGGCTGGTGGTTCTTATTGATGATATTATCCGCCTCTCCCAGCTGGATGAAGGCGATGAGCTGACGGCAGAACCCGTGGATCTGCTGGCATTGGCCCAGGATACCGCCGCTTCTCTTGCCGATAAGGCAGAGAAAAACGGCATTACCCTGAAAGTCCAAGGGGAACCCCTTACGTACCGCGGTGTGCGCCGCCTTCTCAGTGAGATCCTTTTCAATCTCTGCGATAATGCCATTAAATATAACCGGCCCAACGGCTCTGTAACCGTAACCGTGGCCAAAGAGGAAAAGGGCATCGCTCTTTCCGTAGCCGATAACGGTATCGGCATCCCGCCGGAACACCTCAACCGCATCTTTGAGCGCTTCTACCGTGTCGATAAAAGCCACTCCAAAGAAACCGGCGGTACCGGCCTCGGCCTCTCCATCGTAAAGCACGCCGCCCAGTATCACGGCGCCACGGTGGAGGTGCAGAGTAAGGAGGGGGAAGGAACAAAATTCACCATCCACTTTACGGGGGGTCGGGCACGCTAAACGCACAGAATCGGGCAAACCTGCCCAAAGCCGAGCTTGCGGGTACCACTTAGTACACCGCAAACTCATCTTCGGTCATGTTTACCCGATTCAGCACGTTTATCGCACCCTCTCCGGATAATTTATGTTGTACGTATGCGCAAGGAAGCATTGCTCTGCAATGCGCCCCAAAAATGGCTTCGCCTCGAGGAGAAGCTGTCGGCGCAGCCGACTGATGAGGTGTCGCGCCGGGTGAAACTAAATTTTATGAAAATAG
>CAKUYE010000030.1 GCA_934702375.1 uncultured Bacillota bacterium
TGAGATATTTAAAGAAGCATTCACAGCAAGCGTTATCGAAAGGGTATCCCTTTTTTGAAAACGACTGAAGAACATTAAGAGAATCTAAAAGTTTTCGAAAAGAAAGGGCAGTGTACTGAGAACCGCGATCAGAATGAAACATAAGCCCGGAAGGACAGTTACACTTAACGTACGCTTTTTTGAAAGTGGTCATGGCATTTTGCAGGATGCCGGTAAGGTATCAGCTGAAATCGCAAAGCTTCATGCGGAAACCGAGTTTGAAAAATATCGTATTATTCAGGACAGATTGTTTATGTCTGACTTTGATAGGTACATATTAGAACTGGAAGCGAATACGGAGAAATAGACAGCTATTTCTTGTTTTGTCATCGATAGTAATAGTCTTAAAGGGGTGATGGGATGAGTATTGGAGTTGGGGCTTATGGGAAACTTATTCTTCAAGATGATGCTACGGTAATTTATGAATACGGCTGTTATAATTTAAATGAGGAAGAATTTGCAAACAGAATGCGTGTTCGTGACGGTCTTATTCTGATTCAAAAAGATTGTTTTCAGGAGCCGGAGATCCATGAGAAATTAAAAAAGATGCCAAACGGTAGGAAAAAACTTATGATAAAAAGAATTCCGGTGAACGTAAATTATGAGAAAATGATTGCGGAAGGTTCGATCATAATCGAAAATTCTTTGAACTGTTGGAAAACCACTGATACAGAGATGTGCATTGATGTTATGGCCTTACGCCTTCTACATAAACTGTTTGGGGTATATCAAGAAGAAAGTAAGATTCCTGAATGCATTAGTTTTCATGTTTAGAAATATAATGTTATTGATTGGCAGATACTGCTATGATGCAGTTCTTCTGCTGTGAATGAAAAAAAGCGGCAAACGGGTTTTGGCCTGTTTGCCGCTTTTGTGTTGTTTAATAGAGGTCTCTATAGAGGAATGTTACGATTTGGGCGCGGGTGCAGGTTTCTTCCGGGCTGAAGGTGGTGGCGGAGGTCCCGTTGGTAATCTCCCATTCTACGGCCCAGGAAACGGCATCGGCATAATAAGCATTTGCCGGGACATCCCGGAAGGTATTGGTGCTTTCCGGTTCGGGGCTTCCATCCCAGCGCCAGAGGAATGTCACGGTTTGTCCTCGGGTCACTGTGGCATTGGGGCTGAAGGTGGTGGTTGTCGTGCCGGTGGTAATGCCTTCTTCCGCAGCCCAAAGCACTGCTTTATAGTAATATTGATCCGAGGAAACATCGGTAAAGGGATTGTAATTGGATTCCGGTTCCGGGCATTCCGCTGCACGCCAGAGGAAGGTGACAACCTGAGCTCTGGTGCAAGCCAGTTCAGGACTGAAGGTTGTTTCCGATGTGCCGCTGGTAATCATGCGGTCTACCGCCCAGAGAACGGCGTCGTAGTAGTAAGCCCCTTCGGGAACATCGTTAAAGGGCATTTCCAGCTCTTCCTCATATTCATCGACATCGCTGTCAAAGTCCGGATATATTTCATCTCCGTTGGCACCTTCGGCAATGAATTCTTCGTAAGGATCTTCCGGGATAGAAACGGTATAGCTTTTATTGGTTGTGATGGGGATATCTTTATATTTTATGGTGCGGCTGAGACTGTCATCGGCACTGCCGCAGTGGGCAAAGATCGTCATTGCGATATTGGTTGTATCGGTGCCGGTCATGGTGAAGGTATAGTCCTTTTCTGCCGGGAAAGTGGCGATCAGCCCCATATCCGTCATTTCCACGGAGACTTCGCCGCTTGTGCATACACCGTCTATATAGCTGCCGACGGATTGACCGGAAGCATTGGTATATTTCACATTGCTGTCTGTGGACTGACGGGAAACATTCCAAAATTCCACATTGATCGGGAGGGGTTTGTTTTGGATCGCTTCCATCTGATCTTCATCGATAGGGTACAGCAGTACACTGCGGACATGGCTTTTCCGTTCAAAATCATCTTCGGTCTGTAGATCATCGGTTTCCAATCGTGCCAGGTAATGTTCGGCATAATGTGCCATGCCGATGGTTTTCAGTTTCGTGACGACTTTGGCGGTTGAGGGAAGCGCCTTTAAGCCTATGGCTCCAAGGAGTTCCGCCACGGTTTCATTGGAGAATTTTTGAGTGGCATTTTTGCCAAGAGCATTTCCTGCGCTGTCCATAACCTTTTGCTGAATATTTTCGTAGGGAATGAGACCAAAGACATCAGAGGTTTGTTGTAATGCGCTGTGGTGGCGGCGATTTCGGAAGGCGTCATTGCAGAAGTTATCCAGAATGGCCTGTTGAGAAGCGTCGATTCTGTGTCCGTTGAGGGTGGATATATCCCGGAAGGTATTCCAAAGCTCATCGGAGCCGTCCGAAGGAAGGTAGAGCGTTGTGCCGTAACGGGTAAATCCCCATTGGGAAGGCGCTACGCGGGGAACCATATCTACCGGGCTGACAATATTATAAATATTAGGGGCGTAGTAACTCATTTCTGTTGTTTGTTTATCCGCTCCGGCCGGTGTGGCAAAGGTATAAACATAGATATCGGAAACATCAGCTTTTTCTCCACCCAATGTGGCATTATTGATGCTTTGCCCCAGGAGATTCGCTACGGCTGCGGCACGGCTGTAGCCTACGACCCATATTTTGAGATCCCCTTTGATCTCATGATTACGAATGTAATCATCTAAGCCGCTTTTCACTTCATTGGCTGCGGTTTGGAAACCTTTGTGGTTTCTGTTGAGGCTGATTAAGTCATTGCTATTACCATCACCGTACAAATGGAAATTGCTTGCCCATTCGCCGCCGTAGCCGCCGCCGCGAATCGGCACAGCAATAAGGGTATCGGTTTCCCCATTGGGGCTGTTGATGTATTTTATTGCCATGGAATAGCCAACCTTGTCCGAAGTATCGGTTAAGGGTTTATCGTAATTGACGAACTTAAAGCTGGAGCTATCGAACCCCATGCGAATGAAAAGTTCTTTGATGTTATTGGCTCTGATGGTATTCACTTCTTCCAGCGTTTTGCTCCAGGTGGCATTGGCATTTGTGGAGAAAGTTGTCATTTCCATACAGAGGGAAGCTTTTGCCAAATCAGGGTTGTAGCCATAGCCGTCATCCTGGGAGTAAAAGTAGTTGTCATCATAGTCAAATTGCCAGGAACGGGTGTAGCCGGAATTGCTTTCAAAATGGAAAGGGATTCGTTTCCAGGTGATTGGCGTAGGCGGTGTCGCTGCAGGGACTTTGGTTAGATCCCAATCGGCCAGGATCTCTGCTCGGGTAGCCAAAGTGTAACCATCTCCCTCTCCGAAAATACCGCTTTCGTTTACCGGATTTTTGGAGTTCCCCGCATCGCTGTTTGTCACAATGTGGATATAGGGGATATCGTTGGCAACACGGCAGTTTTCAGCTCCGGCGGCGCTGCCGGTCCAGGTTTGGAAAGCCGGAGAAAAATAGTAGTCACTTTGGCAGGTGACCTCGACTTTTTCCATGGCAAAATCTGAGTTGATACAACGGTCGGTATCCGTGCTTAAAGAGGCCAGACCGACGACGGAGGTTCGGTGGGACTGATTGCCCGAGGAAGTATAATGCCCCAATACGAGACAGTGGTCAATAAGGGATGCACCTCCGCTGCTGTATTGGGCAATACCGCCCATTTCTGCGCCGGAAATATATCCCGTTACCGTGAGATCAACATTCATATTGACGATGCAGTTTCGGATTGTGCCGGTATTCGATAAGGTAATGCCGCCGATGTAGGGCAGGAATTGATCCTTTAAATCGATGGTCATGGTCACATTGCAATTTTCAATGAGACCGGCGTTGCTTTTGGCAATGCCGAAATAATCGATATCATGGACATAATTGGATGTGCCCCAGTCTGAGAGGTGCTTACTATCTTCTTCGGTGTCATGAATGGATATATTGAGATTCCGGACGGTACCGCTGTTATACCGCCAGATACCGGATTTCATGTTATATATGGTGTGTCCGTTGCCGTCAAAGGTTATGTCTTCGCTCAGACCGTAGGAAGAGAGGGTGGGGGCATCGCTGTTGCCGGTATAAAAGCGATAATCTTCATTATTGGCATCGATGTCATTCATCAGGATAATCTTGTCGTGATAGTAGGTTTCCTGTTTTTGCAGATCGGCGATGCAGTAAACCGGAGTCCAGCCCTCCGGTACTTTTTCCGCTGCCAGTGCAGAAGTTGGCAGCAGTGCCAGAATTGCCATGATCACCAAAGACAGAAACCCTGTTTGTAGTGGCCTTTTCATTGTGTACCTCCTGTAAAGCATTTTATGAGTTATTTTTAATGTTTTTATGTCTTTTCAATGCCGACCCTTGGGGTATATTATAGCGAATGAAAGTGAAAAAATCAATGATGTGATGTTATAAAAACAACGGATAAGCAGCCTGATTTGGTGCTTATCCGTTGGTTATTTTTAATTCTTAAACTAAGAAATCCTTTTTCTTATAACGCAATGTTGTAAGAAGAGTGGTCACGATGATCACCACAAGACCTAAGATCAAGCCGACCGGCCCAAAGCCATGGTTCAACACCACCAGAGGAAGCTCTGCGTGGATCGGAGAAAGATAGGCAAGGAATCTCATATGAGCCATGATCTTACCCAGCATGCCGATGATATAGGTGATCAATACCAGAGCCAATGCTACGGAAATACTTTCGGCATTGCTGCGGAACAGCGCCGAGATCAAAAAGCCCACAGACATATAGACGTAACCGGTAAAAAGAGTGCAGATAAAGACGCGAATCAATGCGATTACTACACCGGAAATATTCATATCGCGGTTTAAAAACCAGGTCATTACACAGGTTACAATGAAAAGTACGAGACTGTAAATGAAGTAGCGCACGATACCGGAGGCGATTTTTTGCCGCAGGATGTTTCCTCTGGAAACCGGAAGGGAATAGAGGAATTCAATGGTTCCTTTGCCTTCTTCGCCGGTAAAGGCCTTTGCGCCGATAAGGCAGGCATAGATCCCGGAGAAGAGCAAAATAAATTGATAAATGTAGGCTGCAAATTGAAAAGGTTGACTAAGGTCGGGAGAGGTAGTAAGACCGAGAATCCCCCGGACTACATTGGGTAATGCTTCGGTTCTGGCGGCAAAGGACTCCGGTTTGAATACGCTGCCGAACATGCTGTGAAGGAACATCATAATGGCGATGATCGCAGCGAAAACAACGGTCCAACTGATCAGCTCACCAAGGTTTCGTTTTAAGTCAAGGCGATAAATGCTCACGCGTTTTCACCCCCTTCGTAAAAGGGCAGGAATACTTCCTGCAGGTCTTTGCTGCTGACACAGATATCGTCCATGTCCAGATCATAGAGAAGCTTTGCCAAAACGTTGAGATCACCGCTGTATTCCATGATGATCTTGCCGCCTTCTTCACTGACAATCTTGGCGCCGATATCTTCAAAGGCATCACGCTTGAAGCCCGTTGACTTCATTGTGATATTCTTATAATGCTTCGTCTTTTTCGTTGCTGCCGGAGCATCCTTTTCCTGTTTCGGTTTATCCTTTGGCTGATTCTTTTTCTGCTTCGGAGCTTTCTTTTCCGGCTCTTTTTTGGTGGGAGCATCTACCTTTTCCGGCTTTGCTTCCACGGGAGCATCCTCCTCTGTGGGAGCAGACACCACGGGAGCATCACCTTCCGGGGTGATCTCTTCCGGAGCTTCTGAGGGGATTTCTGCTTCCGCAGCTGCCGGTGTTTCGGAAAGCGGGGCAGCATTGGGCATAATCACGATGGTTTTTTCCAGTTCATCTTCTGCAGTTTCGGTTTCACTTTCCGATTCTTCTTCCATCACGGAGATATCCAAAGTATCTTCAAAGGCATCCTCGGGTTCCTCATCAATCGACGGCATGACAAAATCTCCGCCGAGGAAATCCGGGTTTTCTTTGGCAAAGGTATCGGCATCAACGGTAATTTCACCGTTTTCAATGATCGCCATGCGGTCGCAGATCGGTGCGATCTCATTTCCGTCTCTGCCGGTGATGATAATGGTTGTGCCGTTTTCCTGCAATTCTTTCAGGTAACCGAAAAGGCGGCTTTGTACATTGGCATCCAAACCTCTGAAAGGCTCGTCCAGTAAAAGCAGACGCGGCTCTACGGCTAAAGCAGCCATTAATGCCATCTTTTTCTGATCGCTTCGATCCATATCCTCAAATCTTTCTCTGGGATCGATCTCGAAAGCCTGCATGAGATTTTTAAAGCGTTCATCCTTTTTATGATGATTTGCCTTCAGGACAAGATTGATGTATTTCCCGGCTTTCATTTTGTTATAAAAATAAATCTCACCGGGGACATATGCCGTTTCTTTTTTGATCTGCTTGGCTTCGTCTACAACATCCATATCAAAAACCTCGGCCTCGCCGTCGGAAGGTAAGATATAGTTCATTAATATCCTTAAGATCGTTGTTTTGCCGGCGCCATCGGGGCCGATTAAACCGAAGATCTCTCCTTCGTTCACCGTGAGGTCGATGCCGCTGATACCAATTCTTCTGCCGTATTTCTTGGATAATTGACTTAAATTGACGGCAATCAAGACGACACCTCCTTTTTTCAGTGTTTTATAATAATCCAACTATAAGGATAATACTTTTTTCGCCCGGGGTCAATGCTTTTTTATTTTTTCTTGGGGTTCTATCTCATTCTTTTTTTACATAGGTTATTAAAGAATGGGGGTGGATGCGGCAGATATTGCAAAGGAACGAAATCGTTTTAACGAGCTGTGTGCTTTCCTGCCCCGATCGGTCGCAGGTATTTTACTGGAACTTTCCGATTTGGATGTTTTAAGGATCAATGAAATACGGCTGCGTCGGAATGCTCCGGTGGCAATCTGCTGCGGGCGAAATATTTATACCCTTGGAAAAAAAGGAATCGTGGAACCGAAAGAAGGTTATATTCTTACCGCGGATGATCTTGCGGAAGCATGGCGGTATGTTACGGCATCCTCGGTCTATGCTTTAGAAGAAGAGGTGCGGCGGGGATATGTAACGCTTCGGGGCGGACACCGTGTGGGAATCGCCGGTACGGCGGTTATTCGCGACGGCTTGGTGCGCAGTCAAAAGGATATTTTTTCTCTGAATTATCGAATCTCCCGGGAATGCAGGGGAATCGGCCTTTCGTTTTTGCCTTATTTATTTAAGGGCGGCGTTTTTCAAAATACATTGATTATATCGCCTCCCGGTGGTGGTAAAACCACTTTGGTACGAGATCTCACCCGGTTGCTTTCCGATGGGACAAGGTTTTCTCCCAGACACAATGTGGCACTGATTGATGAGCGCGCCGAGGTTGCCGCTGTTTTTATGGGACGAGCCTGTCATGACGTTGGTGCGTTTACCGATATTTTGACCGGTTTCCCGAAAAGCGAAGGCATGCTTTTGGCCTTGCGCTCTTTGGGACCGGGGATTCTGGTTACCGATGAGATTGGCAGTGATGCAGATCGTATTGCTGTGGCCGATGCTCTGCGTTCCGGAGTATCGCTGCTTCTTACGGCCCACGGCAATACCATGGAGGAGTTAAGGGCAAGACCGGTGCTGAAAGATTTCTTGCAGGAGGGTGTATTTCACCGTATTTTATTTCTTTCGCCGTTGCCCCGGCCCGGTACGGTGAGGGCGTTGTATCAATGTGATATCAAGGAGGGATGGATTGATTACCGTAAAATGGATCTTGTTTTTTCTGATTCCCGGGTCAGTGGGGATTTGCGGCGTGATCTTGGGTCGGGATTTGAAAATGCGGCATTATGAGCTTGATCAGTTTTTGTTGGGCATTCGGATTATGACTCGGGAGATGAGTTATGCCGCGCCTTCTCTGGAGGTCTGTTTTCGCCGGGCAGGGGATGCCGCGGAAGGGACAATGGCGCAGATTTTTTTTCTTGCCGCCGATGGAATTGCCGCCGAGAAAGATGACGGTGCCTTCGGAAAGGCATTGATGATGATGCGAGAGGATCTGTTCCTTACCGATGGAGATTTGGAGTGGATGGGTCGTTTCGGTGTTGGGTTAGGTGTTGCGGATCTTGAAAATACCTTGAAGAGCCTGGGGTACATGGAAGAACGGGCAGAAGAAGCTCTGAGAACCGCAGAACAGAATGAAAACCGGTGGGGACGAGTATTTTTGCGTGGCGGCTGGCTTTTGGGCTTTGCTGTGGCTCTCGTTTTTATATAGGACAAGAAGGAGGACGCTGTGGGAGATTTTCAAATACTGTTTTTCCTGGCGGGACTGGCCATCGCCGTTACCGTTTTGCATTTGCTGTTAAAGCAGGCCGGTCGGGAGGAATATGCTTATTTGACGCTGTTCCTCGGTATCATTCTGGCTTTGATCAAGGTGATTCCCTATGTCGTTGAGCTTTTTAATGAAGTGTCCGCTGTGATCTATATGTATTGAGGGCAGCTATGAGTGCGGTTTTCGGTTTTATTTCTCTGGCGTTGATCACTTTGATCCTTGTAATTTATTTGCGGGAAAGCGGATTTCCGGGACTTGGCCTTATTGTATCCTTAACCGGCGGCATCCTGATTCTGTTAAAGCTGCTGCCCTTTTTTTCCGAGTTGTTAAGTGCTGTAAAGGAAATTTCCGCTGTTTCCGGCTTAAAGACCGATTATCTTTCGCTGGTGTTAAAGGCTGTGGGGCTGGCTTATCTCGGTGAATTTGCCGGTCAGCTTTGCCGTGATGCCGGTGAGGGGAGTCTTGCTTCCAAGATTGATCTTGGTACCAAAGCGGTAATCATGGTTATGGCATTGCCGCTGTTGAAAACGATCTTATCGACGGTAATCAGTATGTTTGGCTGAGGTGATTATGGACGGAAAAAAACGCATCGTTGGTCTGGTCATTTTACTGCTTCTCTTATTTCCCGGAGGTGTTTGCGGTACGGAAATTGCTGCGGAGGATGATTCCTTTAGCGTTTTGGAAGATGCGGTGGAAGATCTGGACCGGATCATGGGAGATCATTTATCTTTGGAAAAACTGTATCACGACATGATAAGCGGTGATTTTTCCTTCTCTCCGGCAGCGGTGCTTTCTGCTGTTCAAGAGCTGATCTTTCAGGAATTGCGGGTTTCGGTTTCTCTTTTCGGCCAGCTTTTGCTTTTTGGGGTTATTGCCTCGGTATTTCATGTTTTTTCCCAGAGCTTTTCGGAGGGGGGTGCGGCAAAGGTTGGTCAATGGGTCATTTATCTGGCCTTTTTACTGGTTGCCGTAAGCAGTTTTTATACGGCCATGGATATCGGCTCCGATGTGATCTATAAGGCGGCGGATTTTCTTTATGCCGTGTTTCCGATCCTTCTGGGGGCTTTTGCACTTACCGGCGGAGCCGTTGCTTCTGCGGTGGTTCAGCCGACGATTTTGATGGTGGTCACTCTTTTTCTCGGTTTGCTGGAACGTTTTTTCCTGCCGTTGGTTTTGATCATGGCTGTATTGGTTATTTGCTCCAATATGTCGCCCCGGTATTCCTTTAAAAAATTTTATGGTTTGATCCGCAGTATTTTCCTTTGTGCCCTGGGATTTTTGCTGACGATCTTTTCCGGTATTCTTGGGTTGGAGGGGTTTGCTGCGGCTACCGCCGACGGACTGGCATTAAAGACGGTAAAAATGGCTACGGGCAGCTTTATTCCTATTGTTGGCGGTTATATTGCCGATGCCTTTGATGCGATCCTTGGTGCCGGGGTTCTCCTTCGCAGCAGTATCGGGATTTTTGGTATTGTTGCCGTGGCGGTGATTATTATCGGGCCGGCGCTGCGGCTGCTTTTGATGTCCTTGCTGTTTAAAATCACAGCGGCATTGCTCCAGCCCTTTGGAGAGGATGGTTATGTTACGGCGCTATCTGATTTTTCTTCGGTGATCCTGATGCTGTTTGCCCTGGTAGCCGCTGCCGGGCTGTTGTTTTTCTTCTTGATCTTTTGTATCGTCGGTGTCAGTACCATGACGATGCTTTTCCGCTGAGGGATGGTATATGGAATTACTCATGACAACCGTCAAGGATCTGGTCATTGTGGGCATGATCGCTTCCTTTTGCGATATATTATTGCCCCGAAGTGAAGAGAAAGGCCCGGTACGATTTATTTTCGGTCTTTATTTCCTTACCTTGTTTCTCAGCCCGGTATTGGCTTTGGCTACCAGCGATGATTTTTCCGGTTTGGATTTCTCTGCCCTGGGAGCGGAAGCGGTGGCAGGTGTTTCCGAATCCGTTGCCGAGGAGGATATTTATGACCGGGCTGCGGAGGAAATTGCAGGAGATATCTCTGCCCAATTGGATGCAATCTACAAAGACGGAACGTTTTCAGTAAAGGTAAACATGACCCGGGATGGATTTTCCGATGTAAGCATCGATGCTGTGGGCAGCTTCTCCGTGCAGCCGGAAGTCTTGGTTGCGGAGATCAAAGATTATCTACAACAAAATTACGGAATGGATCGGAATTTAGTCAAAGTGCAAGTGAAACAGGGGGAGGGCAAATGATGAAAGAAATGATGCATATTGCGAAAAAAGATCGGAAAAAGCTGTTGATGTTAGGTGTATTTGCCCTATTGGGGATTGGGTTAATGCTTTTCAGCAGCAGTATCGGAGAAAGAAAGGACCGTACTGCATCCGATGCCAATGCGGGGGAAAATGATATTGTTTCGGAGGAGGATACCGCTGCTGCCCTTGGGGCTTTGCTTTCCGAGATCAAGGGTGCCGGTGCTGTGGATGTAGAGATTTATCGGGATTCCGATGGCTTTCGCACCTATGCTTACAATGAAGAGATTCGTAAGACTTCCGGGGAAAACGGCAGTGAAGAAACCAACACCCGGCGAGAATTGGTTCTGGTTGACGATGACCATGCTCCAGTGTTGATTTCCGAAGAAAAAGGCGAAATCCGCGGTGTACTCATTGTTGCCGAGGGGGCAGTGGATCAACGTGTTCGGGAGCAGCTCTTTCAGGCGGCTTCGGCTTATTTGGATATCGGCAGGAATCGAATCGAAGTGACGGCAAGGGAGGTACGTTAATGGAATCAAAGCACCGAAGCTTTTTTATATTGGTGGCAGCCTTGATTGTATTTTCGGTAGGAGCGGCTTTCTTTGCTGACCGTGATGACATGGTTTATGAACCTACAGAGGATACCGAAGAAACGGAGCCGAAAAAATCCGTGTCGGCACCGGCCGCAGAAAGCTATGAAGATTTTTTTACCGGATTCCGTTTGCAAAGAGGAACCCAGCGGGACCGGGATGAGGAGCTTTATCAGTCGGTATTGCAGGACGATGCCGCCGGTGATGAAGCAAAGGCCGAGGCCCGGGCGGCTCTTTCTCTTTTGTATCATCGCATGGCTCTGGAGGATCAGACCGAAGAGATTTTGGTTGGCAGAAATTATGACGATGCTTTGTTGGTTTTGGGAGATACGATCTCCTTATTGATCATAAAAAAACAGGAGCTGAGTGAGGAGGAAAAGAACTCTCTTTCTGCCTTTGTTTCCGCCTATGCCGGGATTGACGGCGCAAACCTTTCGATTTTTACGGTGGAATGATTTTATACCGAATAATTTTTACTTGGGAGACCACGATTTGCAAAAGAAAATCGTTGTTATTTCCGCTGTGATTTGCTATAATAAATAAGAATATAGAAAAATCAGTATCGTGGAGGTTTACAACATGAGCGATCTTGAAAATAAAGAAACTTGTCAGGAAACAGCGTCTGTTACCAGTGTCCGTATTTCCGATGATGTGGTTGCGACCATTGCGGCAATTGCTGCCGGTGAGATTGATGGCGTTGGCGGCATGTGCGGCAGCCGTGCCGGCGATATCATTGAAAAACTGGGGAAAAAGAACAGCGCCAAAGGCGTGAAAGTGGAAGTGGAAAACGGCAATGTTAAGATCAACATGAATTTATTGGCATCCTATGGCTATAAAATCCAGACGGTTTGCGAAGAAGTTCAGGCGGCGGTAAAATCTTCGGTGGAAGGTATGACCGGATTGCACGTATCGGAAGTATCCATTGTTGTACAAGGCATTGTTTCTGCCGGTAAAGAGGAAGAAACGGCACCGGAAAAAGAAGAGTAAGAGTTACGGAGAATAGTTTTGAGTAGACAACTGGCAAGAGAAACTGCATTTAAAATGATATTTCAGATGGATGTTGGCAAAAATCCTCTGGAAATGGCAGAATATACTATGGAGGAAGCTCTGACCGATGGCGGTATCTCCAAAAGTGAGTGCAAATATATATTAACCCTTGTTTCCGGTGTAAGCGAAAAAAAGGAAGAACTGGATGAATTCATGGAAGCTTACTCCAAGGGGTGGGCTCTGGATCGCATCAATCACATCGAAAAGAGCATCATCCGTTTGGCTCTTTATGAGATCCGTTATATGGATATTCCTTATGAGGTCTCGGTAAATGAAGCCGTTGAGTTGGCAAAGCGCTATGGCGAGGAAGATGCTTATTCCTTTGTGAACGCAATCCTTGACAATGCCCGACCGAAAAAGAAGGACGAAGAAAAATGATTTTAGCTTTTGATACAAGCTGTTATACCTCATCGGTGGCTTTGATGGCCGCCGATGGTACGCTTTTAAGCGATCAGAGGAGAGTTTTGGCTGTACCCCCAAAGCAAAGGGGATTGCTGCAGTCCGAAGCTCTCTTTCAGCATATACATAATGTTCCCGATTTTCTTGAAATTCTGGCAAAGACCTATGATTTTCGTGAAATCAAGGCCATTGGCTGTAGTGTAAAGCCGCGCCCGGTGGATGATTCCTATATGCCGGTATTTCTCGGTGGTGAAAAGATCGGCCGCTCTGTGGCGGCCTCCCTCGGTGTGCCTTTTTTAGCGGGAAGCCACCAGGAGGGGCATATGATGGCAGGTTGGTATTCTCTGGGCATGCTGGATCAGATTCCCGATACCTTTTTGCTATGCCATTTTTCCGGCGGTACTTCGGAAATACTCCTGGCGGAAAAGGAAGGGCAGGGGCGTTACCATCTGACTCTAAAAGCCTTTGGCAATGATCTTCATGCCGGTCAATTTGTGGATCGTATCGGTGTTTTGCTTGGTTTGCAATTTCCCTGCGGCGGAGAATTGGAAAAATTGGCTATGGGACATAAAGGGGACATCCCTTCTGTTAAAATATGGGTAAAGGACGGCGAATTTTCCTTTTCCGGACAGGAAACGGCAATTCGCCGTATGGCAGAGCAGGGAACGGCTCCGGCGACGGTAGCACGGGCCGTGGAGCATACCATTGCAAAAACAATGAAAAAGGTTTTTCAGGAGCTTTTTGCTACGACCGGTGTTTCTACGGTGCTTTTGGCCGGCGGTGTGATGTGTAACGGTTATATTAAAAATTATTTAAGGGAGCAGCTGCCCGAGGCTTCATTGTATTTTGCCGATCCCCGCTATGCCTCAGATAACGCCGTTGGCGTTGCTGCCTTGACGCTGCAAAGATTTGGAGGAACAAAAAAATGATGACACAGGCGGTATCGGTCAGCCGATTGAACAATTATATCAAGCGGCGGCTGAATATGGATGATAAGCTCCAGCATCTGATGGTGGAGGGGGAAATCTCCAATTTCAAGGCCCATTCCTCGGGGCATCTTTACTTTGGGTTAAAGGATGACAAGGCTTTTGTTTCCTGCGTGATGTTTCGGGGCGCCGCTTCCAAACTGAAATTCAAGCCGGAAAATGGTCAGAAAGTTGTGATCCGCGGCCATATTGATGTTTTTGAGCGCAGCGGTCAATATCAGCTTTATGCCGATGCCATGGAGGTTGCCGGTTTGGGTGATCTTTATTTGGCCTATGAGCAAATGAAATCCAAATTGGAAAAAGAGGGGCTTTTTGACGCTGCCCACAAGAAAAAAATTCCGGAGCTATCTTTGCGGATTGGGGTTGTGACTTCTCCTACCGGTGCCGTGTGGCACGATATCCAAAATGTGGCTACGGCACGGTTTCCCTCGATCAGCTTGATTTTATATCCCTCGGCGGTTCAGGGGGAATTTGCCGAGGGTGAAATCGTTGCCGGGATTGAGTATTTTAATCGCACCCACAGTGTTGATTTGCTTATTGTTGGCCGTGGCGGCGGTTCCATCGAAGATCTCTGGGCCTTTAACACCGAGCCTGTAGCTCGCGCCATTTATCGGTCGGCATTGCCGGTGATATCCGCGGTAGGCCATGAGACGGATTTTACCATTGCAGACCTTGTTGCGGATCGGCGAGCTGCTACGCCTTCTCATGCTGCGGAAATGGCGGTGCCTTCTCTGTCCGATATGGAAGCCCGGTTTTCCCTGATGGAAAGTGCAATGAAGCAGCGATTGAATACGGCGATGCAGACGCGGCGGGATCGGTTGAAAAAGCTGCGTGAAAGCTATGTTTTTACCCAAAAGGATCGTCTTTTCCGCAGTCAGAATCAGGAATTGGATCTTTTGCGGCAGCGGCTTCACAAGACTTTTTCCGAAGATTACGAACGCACCAAACATAACTATCTGTTGTTGCGGGAAAAGCTCAGCGTGTTAAGCCCTCTGAATACCCTGGAACGGGGCTACAGTATTTGCCTGAAGGAGCAAAAAGCATTAAAGAACGCCGCAGATGCTGCTGTTGGCGATAACGTAACGGTAAAGCTGCACAAAGGATCTCTTTGTTGCCGCGTCGATGAAATCAAGGAGGAAACCGGCGATGGAATTTAAGGATATGAATTTTGAAGAAGCTATTAAGGAATTGGAGCAAACCGTCAAAAATATGGAAAGCGGTACCCTTGGCCTGGACGCTTTGCTGGCGGATTTTGAAAAGGGGATTGGCCTGTTGCGGGTCTGTGAAAAGAAACTGGCTGAAGCCGAAGGCCGGATTGAGGTTTTAACCAAAGCCGAAATTGCCGCAGCGGCAGAAGAACCGCCGGTGGAGGAGGAACCGGAGTTTTTTGATTACGAGGATGAAATTCCGTTTTAAGAAAAAGGAGTAACGATGTCCGATATAAAATCTTTGTTGGAAACAAAGCGTATGGTAATCGAATCTTATTTGGATAAGCTCCCCCGAGGAGAAAAAAACCTGTTGACGGAGTCGATGGCCTATTCTTTGCAATGTGGCGGAAAACGGTTGCGCCCGGCTTTGTTTTTGATTACGGCAGAACTTTACAAAGCCGAAACAGAGCCGCTTTTACCTTTTGCTGCCGGGATTGAAATGATCCATACTTATTCTTTGATCCACGATGATCTGCCGGCGATGGATAACGATGATTATCGCCGCGGTAAGCTGACGAATCACAAGGTGTATGGTGAAGCTCAGGCAATTTTGGCCGGAGACGGTTTATTGACCGAAGCATTTTATATGATGACTCGGGTGGGAGCTGCGGCCCCTGCCGAGAAGGTGCTTCGTGCCATTGAAGTAGCCTCGGATCTTGCCGGGATCAACGGTATGGTGCGTGGGCAGACCTTTGATATCGAAGGGGAAGGAAAACCCTTGACCCATGAAGCTCTTCGGAATATCCACAAAGACAAGACCGGCGCTTTGATCCGTTTATCTTTGATTACGGCGGCTATTCTTTGCGGCGGCACCGAAGAGGATCTGAAATGTCTGGATTGTTACGGTCATTACCTTGGCCTTTCTTTTCAAATCGTTGATGATATTCTGGATCACGAAGGTACTTTCGAATCCTTGGGAAAACCCATTGGCTCCGATGAAGAAAATCATAAAACGACCTATATTTCATTGCTCGGCTTTGAAGGTGCCAAAGGGGCTGCCAAAGAGGCTACCGACAGGGCCATAGACGCATTGTCTGGACTTTCGGTGGAAAAAGCGGTTCTTTGTGAACTTGCGGAAATGATACTTTATCGTAAAAAATAAGTTTTTTTATGGCATTTTCGCTTTTCTTTCGACAGAGACTTGCAAATAACCTGTCTTTAGGAGTTGAAGCAAAAAACTAGTGCTAAACCATGGATTAGAACCTATGGTTTAGCATTTTTTTAATG
>CAKUYE010000031.1 GCA_934702375.1 uncultured Bacillota bacterium
GGGATTTCTCAGGCTTATTTGCCTTGCATATTTTTTTCTTAGTTATTCAGTTTTTCTTCCCAATTTTTTTCTTTTTCTTGTTGACTTTTCATAGTTGGTCTCAAGGAGAAGCCATATTTGGATTGCATTGCTTTGCAATGCTTCCTCCATGCCTTCCGAAGGAAGGTATTTCATGCTGCCGTAGGCAGTATTTCATGCCGGCCATAGGCCGGTATTTCATTTTTTCACCCTTCCGCAGGAAGGTCTGCCTCATCAGTCGGCTTCGCCGCCAGCTTCTCCTCGAGGCGAAGCCATGATTGGATCGCGTTGCCGTAGCAACGCTTCCACAACCCCACCGCAGGTGGGATTTCACCTCCCGTAGGGAGATTTCACCCTGCGAAGCAGGATTTCACCTGCCGCAGGCAGATTTCACCCTTCCGCAGGAAGGTATCTCATTTTCTCAGGTAGGCTGCCCAGAAGAGTATGCCTACAAACAGACCGCCGCCGATGATATTTCCCAGAGTTACCGGCAGGAGGTTGCCCAGAAGGAAGTCGCCGATGGAGATGGTGCTTCCGGGGACGGTCATTGCTGCCGGGATGAAGAACATATTGGCCACGCTGTGTTCAAAGCCGCTTAAAACGAAGGCCATAATCGGGAAGAAGCAGCCGAAGATTTTGCCGATGACATCTTTGGCTGCGGCAGCCATCCACACCGCCAGGCACACCAGGCAGTTACAGGCGATGCCCCGGAAAAAGGCGGTGCCGAAGGAAAGGCTTGTTTTGGCTTCGCCAATGGCCAGAGCCTTTACCCCCATGGCGGTGGCGGTGCCGCCGTCGGCCAGGTAGCCCCCGAGAGCGATGACGGCGACGATCAGCAGAGAGCCGAGGAAATTGGCGAGAAAGACGATGATCCAGTTACGGCACAGTCTTTGTACTGTGGTGGTTTTTTCCAAAACCGCTACCAGCAGGAACATATTGTTCCCGGTGAAAAGCTCTGCCCCGGTCAGGGTCACCAGCATCAATCCCACGGGGAACACCATGGCCATGGCCAGTTTATTTAAGCCCGAAGCTGCCCAGGGCTCTGCCCAGCCTGCCGATACGGTGATGGCGGCAAAGGCCCCAAAGGCAATAAACATCCCGGCGGCGATGCCCAGCACCACCATTTTAAGGGACGGAAGCTGCCCTTTGGCTCCGCCGGTTTTCGGTATCGTTTCTGCGATTTCCTGTGGTGTCAAAAAGTTCATTGTTGTTCCTCCCATTTAAGAATAGCTATATTATATAAGGAAACGACAGGTATTGTCAATAAAGGTGTAAAAATACGCAAAAAACTGTTTTTACGCAGGAAAATCATGGTTGCTTTTACGGCTCATTTGAAGTATAATAAAACTTAATATCTTCGGTAAATTTCATTGTGAAAACGATGTTAGGAGGAATGTATATATGGCACAAGGAAAAGTTTTGATCTCAGAAAAAATGGATGACGCAGGTCTTGCACTGCTGGAAAAATCCGGTCTGGAAGTAGATGATCGCCCTAAGATTTCCCGGGAAGAGCTGTTGGATATCATCGGCAACTACGATGCTTTGATCGTGCGCAGCGCCACCCAGGTCAATGAGGAGCTTTACGACCATGCCGCAAAATTAAAAGTCATCGGCCGCGCCGGCAACGGTGTGGATAATATCGAAATGGAAGGGGCTTCCAAGCGCGGCATTATCGTTGCCAATACCCCCGATGCCAACACCGTTACCACTGCAGAGCACACCATTTCTCTGCTTTTGGCATCCAACCGTAAAATCGCCCAGGCCAACGAATCCATTCACAATCGGGAATGGGATCGCAGCAAATTCAAGGGCAAAGAGCTTTTTGGCAAAACCCTTGGTATCATCGGTCTCGGCCGTATCGGTTCCAACGTTTGCGTGCGTATGAAGGCCTTTGGGATGAAGGTCATTGCCTACGATCCCTATATTGCCGATGAACGCTTTGAACGCTTTGGCGCCGAAAAGAGAGAATCTCTTATGGATTTGATGAAGGAAAGTGATTTCCTTACCATCCACACCCCCAAAACCTGGGAAACTCTGGGTCTGGTGGGCAAAGAAGAATTGGCTGCCGCCAAGGATGGTATCCGTGTTGTGAACTGCGCCCGCGGCGGTCTCATTGACGAAGATGCTCTTTACGAAGCCATGGAATCGGGCAAAGTTGCTACCGCCGCCATCGACGTGATGAAGGACGAACCCAACTTTGACCTGCCTTTGCTGAAAAATCCCAACGCCATCTTTACCCCCCACCTCGGCGCTTCCACCGACGAAGCCCAGGAAAACGTGGGAATTGCCGTGGCTCAGGAAGTCATTGACGTTCTCGATGGCAAAATGGTGCCCAACGCTGTGAACCTGCCTTCCCTCGGCACTACGGAAATGGAAGGTATCTTTGACTATCTCAAGCTTGGGGAAGTTTTGGGGAACCTCTACTACGGCATTTTCAAAGATCCGGTGGAATCGGTGAAGATTACTTTCTGCGGGGAAGCTGCCAATTTCGATGAAAAAACCATTACCCTGGCAGCCCTCAAAGGTTTGCTGGAACCGGTGATCCCCGGTCGGGTCAACTACGTCAATGCCGGCCCCATCGCCAAGGAAGAAGGCATTGCCATCGCTACGGCGAAAAACGAAGGGGAAATGCGCTTTAACAACCTGATCAAGCTCAAAATCTTCGGCAGCGGTGTATCCCACACCTTTGCCGGTATGGTTACCGGGGAAAATCAGGTGCGCATCAACCGCATCGACAATTATTTCTTCGATATCAAGCCCACCAAAAATATGGTCTTTATCGTCAACGAAGATAAACCCGGCCGTATCGGTGAAATCGGCGCCGTTGCAGGGAAACAGGGGCTTAACATCAGCTCCATGCAGTGCGCTCCGGACAATGCCGGCAATGCTATGACGATCTTTAACGTTGATCGGGAGCTTACCGACGCCGAATTGAAGGAATACAGCGCCATCGACGGCATTAAGCTGGCAAAATTCGTTTCCATTTACAACAACTAAAAAAGCCGTTCAAAAAAGCCCTTACCCGAGGCTGTGGAGAAAATCCACTGCAGGGGTAAGGGCTTTCTTTTATTTTGCCGGGGTGGTTTGGCCTATGGTTAGGATGACAGAGACGGTGAAGCGGTTATCTTCATCGGTCACGGAGATGACGCCGTGGTTTTTCTCCACTTCCTCTTTGACGCTTTTTAAGCCGATGCCGTGGCCGGCGGAGTCCTTTTTGGTGGTGAGGTAGGTGCCGTTTTTCTGCTTTCGGGGACCCTGGTAGGGGTTGCCGATGGCGATGTTCAACAGGCCGACCTCGGTGAAGCAGTTAAAGTGAATGGTGGGGGCTTCTTTTGCGGCAGCGGCGGCTTCAATGGCATTATCCAGAAGGTTCCCCAGAATGATGGTGAGAGAGATATCGGAGATAAGGATTTTTTCTCTGATATCCACCTGGGCATCTACGGTGATGCCGGCGTTTTCCGCTTCCCGTATTTTGTAGTTGACGATGCTGTCGATAACGCTGTTGCCGGAGCGGATTTGGTTTTGTCCCGGCAGGGTGCGGTGCTCCAGATCGTTGAAATAATCCTTGAGTTTATCGTAATCCTTGTGCTCGAGATAGGTTTTCATAGTGAGGATCAGATTGTTCTGGTCGTGGCGCAGCTTTCTGGCCGTGGAGTTGGCGGCTTCAAAGTTTTTCAGCTGGGCGCTGTAGTAGAGGTTTTGCTGCTCCAACACCTTGGCTTCAATCTGGTGTTCCCAGTCGTCCAGCAGGCGGTCGTAGAGGAAAAACATGGCGATGTTGATGGCCAGCAAAAGCAGGCAGCAGATGCTGATGGCGATTTTATCCTCGGGGTTCACCATAATCAGATAGATCATGATGGCGTAGGAAAAGATCGGCGTGATGAGGATCTCCAGCCAATAGCTTTTGGGAATCTTGATGCTGCTGCTGGATTGGAATTTTCTGCCGATGAGCTCCACAATGAGAAAATAGAAAATGGTGATGAAGATTTGCCCGGCAGTTTCCTCGTAGTCATTTTGCCCCAGGATGTTGAATTGCATTTGGGTGGTGACGTATACAATAAGGGTTTCGATTAAAACGGAGATCGCCAGGATGGACACGGTGGTGATGAGCCGTTGTTTTTGGGTGGATGTAAAATTGTAGGTCAGGAGATACAGCCCTACGACATTGTAGAGAAGGGTGAGTACAGGGATGCGGATGATCGCAAAGCATACGGTGTTCACTGCAAAGTAAAGGCTAAAAGTAAGGAACAGTGTTTTTTTAGAGGTTTTTTCCTTCCCCAAAACGTAGTGATAAAATTTATAGGCAATGTAGGTATTTACGATATTACATAAAATAGAGATGACATAGTAAAGTGTTGTTACATCCATTGAAGCCTCCGATTTTTGTTGATGTCGTTGATGCGTTCCAGAGCTTTTTTGTGGTAGCGGCGGGAAATGGGCAGCTCGGTGCCGTCTGCCAGTACGGCGCAGCTTTGAAAGATTTGCCGGATGCAGCGGTAATAGACCAGATAGCTTTTGTGAATCCGCACAAAGGGGGCATCTGCCAGCTGCTCTTCCACATGATCCAGCTTGTCGTTGAAGGTGTCGGTGCCGTATTTGTGGTAGACGGTAACTTTGCGGTCGTCGCTTTTAAAATAGCGGATATCGCAAAGGGGGAGCTGCTTGCGTTCTTCCCCCAGGCGATAGATGAAAAAATCGCCGTATTCTTTTTTCAGCTCCATGGCCTGATCGATTATGCCGAAGACCCGGGGAGCCTTGAGGGGCTTGATGAGAAAATTCAGAGGGCGGCTGTTGAAAAGCTCCATGGCGCGGCTTTCCGCCCCGGAAATATAGACCAGCTGGGTGGTTTGGTTGTGGTAATCCTCCCGAAGGGCCTTGCCGATATCCACGCCATCGGCGGTGCCCAGCATAATATCGAGGAAGATCAGGTCGTAATAGCGCCCCTTGGCCAGAGCATTTTCCAAAGCGCCGCCTTTGAGATAGCTTTCCCAGGATATCTCTGCCTTGTGTTCCTCGGCATAGGCGGCGATAAATTGCTCCAGCTGGGTGCAGATCCATTCGTCATCGTCACAGATCGCGATATGGAACATGGATTCCTCCCTTCTTTCAATAAAAAGGCAACAGAAAATTGCGAGGTGTTTCTCGAAATTCCTGTTGCACACCAGAAAAATCTGCATACCTTTTTTTGTTTTTGTCTTTTATAAAGATATCACGGTGGGGTTTTACCTTTCTATATTTAGTATATCGCAATTGGCAGCCGTTTTCAACAGTTTTCTGTCTGTTTTCTGCAATTCTATAGGCAAAATTTTGAAAATATGGTACTCTAACGCTAAGCGTGTGATGTTGATAACGTCACTTTAAGTACACAATAATTACATATCAGGAGGTTTTGCAATGAAGAAAATTTGTTACAAATTTGGAAATGCCCTTGCGGCCTTAGCTTTGTTCGTTACCGTATTTGATGTGAATTCTGCTTGTATTTTTTTAGTTCATCAGCCGCCGCTGCCTGCCGGTGCCGCTGCCCTCAGCCGCATTAACAAGTGATGCTTGGGCGCTGGGGCCAAAGGATCTGCACCGCCCTGACGGGCGCCGGGATTATCGACCCGAAGGATGCGGATATTTATCTTTACGGCATTAACCAGGTATTGACCATTGGCGTGAATATCGCCACCACTGTTTTGATCGGCCTTTGCTTTGGGATGGTTTGGGAGAGCTTGCTTTTTCTTCTGGTGTACATCCCCTTGCGTACTGCCGCCGGAGGGTTCCATACCTCCACACCACTTCGTTGTTATGTGGCCTCTTCCGCCTTGATCGTTGCTGTCCTGGCGGTGTTGCGTTGGCTTCCTTTTCGTTCTGTTTCATCTTTGATCGGCCTTTTTGCAGGATGTGTTGTTGTATGGCTCTTTGCCCCTGTTGCCGATCAGAACAAGCCATTTACCTCGTTGGAGAAAAGGTGTTTTCGCCGACGGAGCCGGATTATCCTCCCGGCAGAGGTCACTTTTGTTTTTTTGTTTCATGCCCTCGGCATGGATACCGTTGCCCACTGTCTTATGCTTTCGGTGGTGGCAGTTGCATTGATGCTTCTTTTGGGGAGCATAAAAAATTTTGTTTTGGAAAATTTTTAAAAGTATCTTGACTTTTTGTAGAAAAAAAGTATAATTTATAGTAGATAGAAGTGAATATCATATAAAATTTGAGCAGGAATCCGGTGTGTCTTTTGTGTAGGCTGCCGGGCGCGGAATCCGGTGAAAATCCGGAGCTTTGCCGAAACTGTGTTCCTTTGCCTTTGCTTTTTTGGGGGTAACCCCACGGAGCGGCTTGGGTTAGCCAGGAAGCGTTTATCTGCATTCTCGTTGCCGTGACGATGCATTGCGACACGACGAATTTTGCGAAAAAAAGGGCTGTAGCAAATCAAATTCAGATTTGCTACAGCCTTTTCATATGATAGCTTTTATGAAAATAAAACACGCACCATTGAGAGGAAGTATTTTGGCGGTTACCCACTCATCAATGATGCGCTCACCACATAGGGCACGTTTATTATATCGCTTTTCTGTTGATTCGTCAAGTGGCGAAATCAAAAAAGGAAGCATTTACCATGCGCTCTATGCTAGGGCGCATTTTTTGTTGAGAGAGTGCCGGAGCTTCCGGAGCATCGGTCTTTGAAAAAGCAATAAACAGTATCGCGGGTCGATACCGCCCCCGGGGAAGTGGGCCGTAAGGCAAAAGCTTAGCGCACCAAGGGGAGGAGAATACGTGGCAAGACAAGGCACAGGAACGAGACGCGATACTGTCGGAGAGCAAAAAGAAGCTTGGCTCCGCAGCTCTGTTTGCCGAAGCGCACCGGCAAAAAATGAGGTTTTTGTGGATAATTTCATGGGAGAGCTGCGGAACGAAGCTTTTTTCGGGCACGCTAAACGCACAGAACTCGGCAAAATCGCCGGTCGCCGACAATGCGCATACCGCTCTGTATAGCGCATTGCCGTCGTCCGGCGAGTTTTACCGAGTTCAGCACGTTTATCGCACCCTTTCCGGGCGATGCGGAACAAAATGCCTGCTACGCATGCCTTCCCCTTGAGGGGAAGGTGGGGCAACGCCCCGGCCTTTTCGGGCGAATGCCTTCGGCATTAGCTCCGAAGGGCACTAGGTTATCCTTGAAAATGCCTGTGGCATTTCCTAAGGTTAACCGTCGGATGAGGTGTCGCGAAAGTAGTTAGGAAATCAATATTGTAAAAGAAACTGCGGCGTGGGCGTATCGTTGAAAGGTATGTTCTGCGCCGCAGTTGCTAACTGCATGAAATGCAGATGCACCCATCACGCCACCTCATCAGTCAGCTAACGCTGCCAGCTTCTCCTCAAGGAGAAGCCATGGTGCATTGCTTTGCAATGCGGATGGATAAGCGACTGTTTTGTGCTAAAGTGCCTGCTAGAATGCATTCCCTTTGAGGGGAAGCCATTTTAGAGGCGGTACTTTGGGAAGGGAAGCGTTATGTTTCGCATCGATTGTTTTTCAGTACCTTTGATAAGGGGAAAATCGCTCCATTTTGTATGAAGTACCTGCTAGAATGCCTTTCCTTTGAGGGGAGGTGGGCGCTTCGCTGCCAGCTTCTCCTCAAGGAGAAGCCATGCGTTGCAGGCACTTTGTGCTAATATAAAAGCTAATTCGCATTGCGGAGCAATGCTACCACAATGCCGACCAAAGGGAGGTATTTCATGCCGGTCAAAGACCGGTATTTCATGCTGCCGCAAGGCAGTATTTCACGCCGGCCAAGGGTCGGCATTTCATTTATCCCATTGCTATTTCCCGGGAAACCGGAAAATAAATATTATTTTATGAAGGAGGACTTTCTTATGAGAAAGCGACTCTCATTGCTAGGCCTTGTTATGGCCTTCGTAATGGTGTTCTCAGTCGGCGTATCCGCCAGCTGGAACCAGTATCAGGGTTCTGAAACCCACACCGGTAGAATTACCGGCACGGCACCCCTTATTTCTCAGTTGGGTACCCTTGGTACTGCCAATTGTACTGAAGTATCCTTAAATGCCAGCGGAAATGGCTGGTCCGGTGTGGATACCGCTCCGGTGATGTATGATGCATCCGTTACCTCCGGTAGTGAAACTGCCACCAAGACGTTAGCCTATGTTGTTTACAACGGCGTTGGCAATGGCGCTCGGGTTGCCTGCTACGATTGCAGCTCTCCGGCTTCTTCTTTTTGGGACATTCAGCTGAACAGTGGTTCCACTTTCCAGCTTTCCACTCCCTATATTGATGAAGCCAACAATACCCTCTATGTTGCTTCCAGCGGCAACATTTACAAAATTTCCAACATCAACACCACTTCTCCCGGGATGGATGTAATTTTCTCCGGTGCGAACGGCCAGATCAACACTCCCATTACCAAACATGATAATTACATCTACTTTGGTTCCTGGGTTGGCAACGGCACCATCGAAGGTTCCACCTTGCCCGGTAAATATTATCAGGTGGATGTAACTGACGGTACCAGCAAATACATCTATTCCTACTCCAAAGGTTTCTATTGGGCCGGTGCCATTTCTGTTACTGCGAATGGTACGGACTATATCGTTTTCGGTGGTGACAATGGATATCTCTATTATGTAAATGAAGACACCGGCTTTGTAACCGCAGATACGATTGTTGCACCTTATTATAATCTTTCTGCTCTTGGCAATGTAACCGCAGGGAACGTTCGTTCCTCCATCTCTTCCGATGGCACTTACCTTTATTTCACCAGTCAGGGTGGCTACCTCTGGAGAGTTCCTATTGCCGATATCGGTACCGCTTCTCCTTCTGTAAGCAAGGTTGCCCTTGGTGGTACCTCTACATCTACTCCTGCTATTTCCGGTAAAAATTTAATTTATGTTGGTTACTATAATGGTTTTAGTAATGGTGGTGTACAGGCTGTTTCTAAATCGTCCTTTACAAGTGCTGCAACCGTATGTTCTGGAGAAGGATATCCGGTTCAATCTTCCATTGCTGTTTACACAACAGGCATTTCCCCTGTCGATTATGTATATTTCACTACAAATTATACCAAAGGTGCCGGATATTGTTATAAATATAATGGCACTAGCGGTACTAAAATGTGGCAGACTGCACAGAATGATGCAAGTACATACACTCTTCAGGGAATGGCTGCTTGCAGTGGTTATCTTACCTTTGGTAACGATTATAATACCTTCTACATTATTAACAAATAATAAAGTCAATAAACAAGATCAGATTTGTCGTGTAATTTGTGTGCGCCGATAATTTTAAAATTATTGGCGTTTTTTTTAGGAGAATAAAGTAGAATGCCGTATCGCAATGTTGTTAAAATGTTGATGCTCTTATGCTTGACATTGATCGTTCTTTTATGTCCACTAAATATATTTGCAGCCGAGGTACCGGTGGAGATCAAGCTAACGGAGTCCGGGGAACCACTTGCAGTTACCCCCATAGTTTGGACCGGAGATTCCCCATATATTGAGACGCCCTGCTACAAAGTAGTAATCACGCAGGCGGAGGCCGCATCTATTTATTTTAAATGTACCAATAGCGAATTTGTCTGCTATGATAATTTTTCTGATGAAAATCGGAAAACTTTATCTACAGACAATCAATTATTATTGACTCTGGCCGACTTTTCAATCAATATTGATGATTGGATTTATGAATTTGAAAATAATTGTTCAAATTGGAGTGTTAGTCCGGCGAACAAGTATTATGGCATAAGTTTGACAAAAAAAAATGCCATGGATCTTTCCGAGTATTGTCTTATTTTTCTTGAAGTGCAGCAAAAACAGGCTTCTTTTACTCCGACGGCAAAGATTGCTGCGGCTGATGCCGATAAAGCTTCTATTGGAGAAAAATCCCTGACATTTCTTTCCGATGAAAAAAAGAATGGCGTTGTTTACAGTCGTTGGAAATTTAGCCCTACACTTAATGATGGCTATGAGCTTTCCTATATTCAGATTGGCAATGATGAAAAAACGCGAATTTATAGTGAAGACGGTAGCACCATTACCTGGGATATCACTTCTAATGGAGAATATACCGCTTATTTTGGTACGGCAAAGTTACATGCTACTGCTTTTGCGGCCACTCCAGTGACTCAGGATTCTAAAGTTCTTAACCCAGTGTATCCTGAGAATCAGGGAATTAGTGAAGGGCAATCTGTTGGTTTTTTCTTGAAATTTTCTTTGCCAAGTAAAACAGTAGGAAAAGCGATTTTACGCATTTCTTTATATGCTGGTGAAGGAGTATCAGGAACTCTTTTTGGTTCTAAAGAATTTGAATTTGATCAATTGTCTCCCGATAATTATGGTTGTGGCTTTCGTGTAGACCCTCTACCGGGAGACCTGGAAAAAGTTACTGTAGCAATGCAGCTGAACGATGGGGAAGTGGTAACCAAAACCTACCCCATCACCGTACAGAAATCCGGCAAAACCGATCTGGATTTTCTCTCCGTGCCCCAAAGCCCGGAAGTGCGGAAATGTTATCCCACCGATATAAAAGCATCTATTGGCGGTCCCAATATCTACGATGCAGTGTCCTTCCTCGATGAAGCCACCGGAGAGCTTCACCTCTATCTCGGCGGCAGCGGCGGCGTATACAAAACCGATAAAGATGCCGCTACCGACTTGGTTTTGATGGACGGAATGGGTTTTGATTATTTATATAATCAAAAGAGTTCCGGCTATGTCTTTGCTATTGGCGGCAAGGATGAAGATCATCTTGCCGCACTGGTTTATGATGGTACCGATACAACAAAGAATGGAATCTATTGTATTTATACCTGTACCAATGGCGTTTGGTCAAAAACTGATAACTCTGAAACTACCTATGATCGAGGCGTTGGCTATGGAGGTCCGCTAAAAGGTCTTGTGATTGCTGCTGATAATATCTGGACGCCAAAGAGTCACTGGAACGGCACGGCTTGGGCAGCCAATACCGTGGAGTTCAATTCCTTTGGCAAATGCGGCACCACCTACTTTGCCGGCAGCAGCGACGGCATTTATCGCTATACGGAAAAAGGCTGGGAAAAGGTGTCCAATACCTCGGGAACGATGTATGTCTGGTCTGTAAGCAAGAGCGGTGGAGGCTATGACGTTGTTTGCAGTGATCGTGACTCCTACGTTTCCCCCATTGCCCCGGTGGTAACGGTAAAGGGTACCGAAGGCACCTTATCCAGTGTGGATGCCTCGGCGGTATATAACCCCGGCAATGCAAGCAACCGCTTTATAGGCACCGCTGCCGATGGCAGCCTCTATACCATTGTAAGCGCACGCAGCTATACTGCCGGTGGTACTGGCAGTACCGGAGGTTATACCGGTGCGGCGCTGTATAAGTATGTGGATGGCCAGTGGCAGCATCAGATTGTGGATGCTTTCAATGACCCCGACGAAGATGATAACCTTGATACGAAGCTTCGTGCCGATGGTATCCGGAAAATCATGTCCCCCTGCGACAATGTAACGTTGTTCTATGGGGATGCCGGCGCCATTTATGTGCAGTATGGTGAATTCACCATCACCTTTAATACCGGCTCTCCCGATGCAACGGAAGTGGCGCCCATTACCCAAAAGGCCGGGAGCCGTGTGG
>CAKUYE010000032.1 GCA_934702375.1 uncultured Bacillota bacterium
GCTGTGGCTGCAATCAACAACAAACCCAAAACACCCAGGGCTGTGGCTGCAATCAACAACAAACCCAAAACACCCAGTGCTGCGGCTGCGGGCAGGATAATGAAGTGGAAACCGCTGTTACCGCAATCACTACCTGCCCCGGTACAGAAACAACCTGCGGCTGCAACAACAACGGAACCACCCAATGTGTCAGTGCCGATTCCTTCCTGCTTTCCGAAGAATTCCAAATTCAAGGCTGTAATGACCACGTTCGCTACAACGCCGGGGTACTCCCTCTTTCCGGCCAGGGGCGGCTCATCAATACATCGGTAACGCTGCGCCGCGTCTGCCCCGGCAGAAAAATCGCCCTCGGCGTTACCCTCGTGGAATTGGATCGCTGCAATCGCTGCCACAACCGCGCGTTCAAGGCCTACGAAGTCACCGTACCCTCCGGCTGCGGCTGCGTAAGCAATCTTCAGGTAAGAGATATCTTCTTCGTTGTTCCGGAAACCTCTTCCCTCAACGGTGACACCGCAACCATGTGCGGCACAAGAAGATTCAAAATCCTGGCAACCGCAAACTACCTGGACACCAACGTATGTATGTAAAAAAGAGCGCAGCCCCGCTGCGCTCTTTTACCAAACAGCACGCGATCCTATGCGTGCTGTTTTTTTATTTCCATTGTAATCGGTAAAAATCCGTATTCCCATCATCCCCAAGAGCGTATCTCTCTCGCTACCATACCAATGGCCACAACGGCGGCGATTCCATCGGCGATGGGAGAAGCATACATAATGCCTTCGATTCCCCAAAACAAAGGCAGCAGCAATATCAGCGGAAGCAGAAAAATGATCTGTCGCGTCAATGCCAGAAAAGCTCCCTGCATCGGCTTGCCAATGGCGGTAAAAAAGTTAGCGGTAATCGGCTGTATGCCGTCAAGAAAAATACAAAAGAGAAAGATACGGAAAAATTCCTCTGCAAAGAGAAAATAATCCTCACTGCCCCCGCCAAACAAAGAAATAATCTGCCGGGGAAACAGCTGAAATACACCAAAGGAAACAAAGGACATTGCCGTAGCACCAATCAACATTTTCAAATAAGCATCTTTCACACGATCGTAATGGCCGGCACCGTAATTAAAACCGGCAATGGGCTGCAGCCCCTGGGCCATGCCAATTATCACGGAGAAAAACAACATACTTACTTTGGAAACGATACCGGCACAAGCCAAAGGAATATCGCTGCCAAAATGAGAAAGGCTGCCATAATAAGTCAGAGAATTATTTAAAATAATCTGCACCACCATCATAGAAATCTGGTTTACAAAAGGAGCCGTCCCTAAAGTCACAACCTTTCGGCAATAATGCCACCGAGGACGGAAGGCATCAAGATCCAATACTACGCTGCGGAATCGTTTTAAATAGAGGAACACCATGACTCCGGAAATCACTTGTCCGATCACCGTAGCCCAGGCCGCTCCCACAATCCCCATTTTGAAACCAAAGAGAAAAATCGGATCCAAAACCGTATTGATCACAGCACCCACAAGATTGCAGGCCATGGCATAGCCCGGAGAGGCATCTCCACGGATCAAATGTCCGCCGGCTACGGTCAGCAGCAAAAAAGGAAAGCCCAAGGCGGTTACACCAACGTATGTTGTTGCATAGGGTAAAACCTTCGGCGTTGCGCCAAACAAAAGCAGCAACGGCTTTAAGAAGATCAAGGTTGCCAATGATAATAAAACACCACCGACAACGATCAAAAAGAGAGCATTTCCCGCAAAAAGCTTTGCCTTCTGATGCTCTCCCCTGCCCTGACACAAGTTGAAATTTGCGGCACCGCCGATGCCAAACAACAACGATAAAGCCGTGCAGACAATCGATAAAGGGAAGGCCACATTGGTGGCTGCATTGCCGTAAATACCAACGCTTTGACCGATAAAGATCTGATCCACCATATTATAAGCCGCAGAAACGACCATCCCCAAAATACAGGGAACAGAAAATTTCACCAGCAATTTTGTCATCGATTCGTAACCCAGCGAGTTATCCGCTGTCACCTGCTCGGCCATCCTTTAACCTCCAAAACAACGATCTTTTACCAGAATATCATACTCCTTTTCGAGAAAAATATCAAGTTTGTATCTTTGTTCCGGAATTGATGTTTTCTCAGAATAAGATGAAGATATCAAGCGACCGAAATAGAAATCCCGCAGGCGAAGAGCCACCCCCATAGGTTCTTCGCAGTGCGGGATTTTTATTGATGCACAACCAAATCTATCGATTCCAAGGCAGCTCTACAATAAATTGGATCTTTCCATCCTTGGCCACAGCGTGAATTTTTCCCTTATGACCTTCGGCTATGCTCTGTGCCAGAGAAAGACCGATGCCGAAACCGCCGTTGCCGCTTCGAGCCGGATCTCTTCGATAAAAACGGTGAAAGAACTGAGAGACATCCTCTCCGTCAGCACCATTCCATCGGTTTTCTGTTTTTATCACAATCTCCTTTTTTTCTTTTTCCAAAGAAAGTCTTACCGGAGTATCGGCAACCCCATATTTCAAGGCATTATCCAACAAAATTGATATCAATTGGCGAATTGCATATTCATCACCACAATAGGATATTCCCGGAGCAACTGCAATTTCCAAAGGATGCCCCTGAGAAACGCCAAAATCAACAAAGGACTCTGCCGTATCTGCCACCGCATCACTTATAGAAAAGGGGCGCATTTTCAATGGAGAATCATCCTCATCCAAACGGGAAAGAGAAACCAACGCATTCACCAATTCCTTCAGCTTCTCCGTTTGCAACAAGGCCTTATCGATCCATTTTTGCGGCCCAACATCCATTTCCAATACCTTTAAGCTCGTAGCAATAACCGTGATCGGAGTTTTTAACTCATGGCTGGCATCGGTAATAAATTGCTTTTGTTCTTTTGCATTGCGAACCATTGGCTCGATGGCTCGACGGGAAAAAAGAACAACCAAGATATAAACAAAAGCAACACATAGAAGAATAGCGACTACGGTCAGCAGCGCAAAAACCGCAACGGAACGCAGGTCTTTATAGCAATCAAGGAAAACCGCCATATATCGACCATTGCCATGGTCAAGAACGTAATAGCGGTATCCGCCGCTCAGACCAAATCCCACCCCGTGAGTCTCTGCGATTTGCACATAGGTATCGGCATCTTCCGCCGTTACCGCCGCGATATGGTCAAAATCGCCTTTTACCAATTCGCCGCTTTCATGGTAACGCAACACAAAATAGCGCGTGGAATAAGGCGCTTCACGGTCTCCGGGATGCTCCATTGCTTTTTCCGAGCTTCCCCCTTTTTCATCGTCTTTCATCGTCGGCGGTGCCGGAATCGTCCCCTGATTTTCCGCAATGGTGCGAAGCATCTCTTTTTCTTCGCCACACACCGAAATATAGTTGGCGCCATTCACAATCAAGCCAAGCAAAAACAGTACGGCGATCACTGAAAGCATGGCAATCCGAATAAATTTTTTCCGCAGTTGTTCGATCATGATTTCATCTCCAGCAAATAACCAAGGCCGCGATTGGCAGCAATCGACACCTTGGATTCAATGGTTTTTAACTTCTTTCGCAGGTTGGAGATATGAACCCAAACCACATTAATCTCCGCTTCGCTGTCCCATCCCCATACCCGCTCCATAATACGGTCAGCGGAAAGAACGACCTTGGGAGAACGCATAAAAAGCTCCATGACCTGAAATTCTCTGCCGCTTAAACGAACGGTACGACTGCCGCACCGAAGAGTGCCGCCGGCAGTATCAAGCTCCAAATCACCAAAGGTCAGCACCGTCGGTTGGTATACATCCCCCCGACGGAGCATGGCACGAACCCGGCTTACCAATTCATCAGGGTCAAAGGGCTTTGGCAAATAATCATCGGCACCGGCATCAAAGCCGGCGATTCGGTCATCCTTTTGCCCTTTCGCAGTCAACATCATAATCGGTGTTCGAATTCCTTCTTTACGAAGCTTTTGTAATACTTCCATACCATTCAGCTTTGGCATCATCACATCCAAAATGATACCGTCATATTCTCCGGAGCTGCCATATTCATAGGCAGAAAAACCATCGTAAACGGCATCAACAGAAAACTGATTCTTTTCAAAAAATACCGTCAGAGCTTCAGCCAAATCCGGCTCATCTTCGGCTATCAATAAACGCATGAACATCACCTGTTCCTATTATAAAAGAAATGCTGCAATAGAACAATACTAATATAGATGCCGTACTTAAAGATAGCCTAAAGGATCCTCTTTAGCTCTCCTTTAGTTTTTAAGGCTATCATAAAGCCATACCTCAACGAAAGGAGTCACACAACGTGTACAAACTAAAAAAGATTATTGCCGCCCTGTGTGTTGCGGCGCTGTTGCTATCCTGCGCCGCCTGTGGGCAAAAAAGCGATTATGCCGGCAAAACCATTGTCGGTCAAGTAACAGAAATCAACAACAATAAAGTTACCCTGCAATTAGGAACCTGGGAAGAAGATACAACAAAAGAGCCGCCGGAGAAACCGGGTCAGGATTCCGACTCAGCTCCTGCCGAAAACACCGGTGAAAAAACAGAGGAATCCGCAAGCCAGGAAAACACTGCATCGAAAGCCTCGGGAAACGATTCCCAACAGCCGCCGGAACCTCCGGAAAAGCCGGAAGAGGATAACACCAACGCGGAATCATCGCCAAAATCCGAGGATAACGAAGCTCCGGAACAGGATAAAAACACACCGAAAGATGATTCTACCGAAAAAGGAACACCTCCGGATAGAAACGGAGAAAAGCCGAGTTCCTTCACGGCCGGTGAGGAAACTGCTACCGTCGATTTAAGCAATATCAGCATCACAAAAAACAACGAAACAATTTCCGTTGCCGATATCTCTACCGGTGACATTTTGGAGCTCACCTTCGATGATAACGGCAACATCACCGAAGCAAAGCTTTCCGGAGGAAAAGAACCCGGCAATAGCGACCATAACAATATCGACCAGGGTACCAGTGCAAACACTATCGACAGCGATACCACCCTTACAGAAGGAACCTACGACTCCACTGGAGATGATGAAAACGCCCTGCGCATTACAAATGCCACCGCCACCCTTTCCAATATTACCGTAGATAAATCTGCGGGGAACAGCTCCAGTCCGGAAAACGGTGATTTCTACGGCATCAATGCTGCCATCCTCGCTACCGATGGCGCAACAGCAACGATCCAAAATGCCACGATCCGCTCTTCGGCTCAAAACGGCAACGGTGTATTCAGCTATGGAGACGGTACTACCGTAAATATCTCCGATTCCACCATCACAACAACGGCGGATAATTCCGGCGGTATCCAAACCACCGGCGGCGGCACCACCATTGCCAAAAACCTCACGGTATCCACCGCGGGGAATTCCTCCGCAGCGATCCGCTCCGACCGTGGCGGCGGCACCGTAAAGGTCAGCAACGGCACTTACACCAGCTCCGGACTGAATTCTCCGGCAGTTTACTCCACCGCCAAGATCAGCATCAGCAAAGCAACGTTAACCGCAGAAAATTCCGAAGCCCTCGTGATTGAAGGCAGCAATTCCATTGCTTTGAAAGATTGCACTGTCAGCGGAAATATGAGCGATGAAGGCGCCAGCGCCGACGAAAATATGCACAACGTCATGATCTATCAATCTATGTCCGGCGATGCCGAAGTAGGCACGGCATCCTTCACAATGAAAAACGGAACTCTCACCGGCAATGCCGGAGACCTTTTCTATATTACCAACACCGCCTGCAAATTAAGTTTGAGCAACGTCGATATCCAACAAAAGGATAAAGACGGAGCATTACTCCGCATTTGCGGCAACTCCGCCAAGCGGGGCTGGGGAACGGTCGGTAAAAACGGCGCCCAAGTTACATTCACCGCAAGCAACCAAACGCTGGAAGGCGATATCATCGTCGATACCATTTCCACATTAGATATGACCTTAAAGGACAACAGCACCTTCACCGGCACCATTTCCATCGAAACCAATGAAGACGGCGATGCCGTTGAAAATAATGCGGATATCACCATTGAAAAAGGCTCCACCTGGAACCTCACCGGCGATTGCACCCTATCGACATTAACAAACAACGGCACGATCAATTTCAACGGCCACACCATCACCCTGGCCGATGGCACCGTATTAAAATAGATATAGGATATACAACACATCGTCTTTCGTGATTGACATCAACCACTTATTATACTACCTGTCTTTAGGAGTTGAAGCAAAAAACTAGTGCTAAACCATGGATTAGAACCTATGGTTTAGCATTTTTTTAAT
>CAKUYE010000033.1 GCA_934702375.1 uncultured Bacillota bacterium
AAATTGACCCCGGAGGGTTTTTTAAATGATGCAACGGCAAAACTGAATCGGGATTATGCCCGGAGAAACGGATTCTCGCCCACTAAGATTAACGATGAAGTTCGGGAATCTATGACAGGGCAGGAAGAGGAGATTGTCCGCGAAGCGATGGAAGCCCTTGCAAGCGGTGTTATTAATGTGCTGATCTTGAATGTACAATAAAAGAAAAGCCCCGAAAACGCTACTTTTGTAGGATTCCGGGGCAAAGGATACTTATGAAATCGTTATTTTAAGAGATTGTTGTCTTCAAAATAGTCGATGCGCATGGAGTGGCGAACAGCGGCAAGAGTTTCTGCTGCCTTTGCCTGAGCTTTTTCACTGCCGGTTTTGAGGATATCATAAACCTCGGGCAAACGTTGCTCCCATTGCTGGCGACGTTCACGGATGGGGCGCAATTCTTCTTGGAGGACGTTATTGAGGAACTTTTTGACGACCATATCACCGAGGCCGCCTCTTTCGTAGTGGGCCTTTAACTCTGCCAGATTGTTGTAATCCGGGAGGAATTCTGCAAAGTACTCATCTTTGCAAAAGGCATCCAGATAGATGAATACCGGGTTACCTTCGGTATGACCGGGATCATCCTTGCGCAAATGCGTTGGGTCGGTAAACATGGACATTACTTTCTTTTTGATATCTTCCGGCTTTTCGGAAAGGTAGATGCAGTTGCCCAGGGATTTGCTCATTTTGGCTTTGCCATCAATCCCGGGTAGACGCAAACAAGCTTGATTGGAGGGAAGAATAATTTCCGGCTCCGTAAGCGTTTCGCCGTAAACGGCATTGAATTTATGTACGATCTCGCGGCATTGCTCCAACATAGGCATTTGGTCTTCTCCCACCGGCACGGCTGTTGCCTGAAATGCAGTGATATCTGCAGCCTGGCTAATGGGATAGCAGAAGAATCCCACCGGGATGCTGGCTTCGAAATTACGCTGCTGGATTTCTGCTTTTACGGTGGGGTTGCGCTGTACTCGGGAAACGGTAACCAGATTCATATAGTAGAAGGTCAATTCCGTTAGTTCCGGTACCATGGATTGAATAAAAATCACCGCTTTTTCCGGGTCAAGGCCGCAGGCCAGGTAGTCCAGGGCTACTTGCATAATATTGCTTCGCACCTTTTCCGGGTGTTCCGCATTGTCGGTCAATGCCTGGGCATCGGCGATCATAATATAAATTTCATCGTAAATGTCGGAGTTTTGCAGCTTTACCCGCTCTTTTAACGAGCCGACATAATGTCCTACATGGAGACGTCCTGTGGGGCGGTCTCCGGTCAGAATAATTTTCTTTTTCAAAACAACTTCCTTCTTTCGTAACATTTAACAGTGATTAAGGCGGGAATTAGTGAAAATTCTCCACCGTGAAATCAAAATAGAGTAACACAAAACCTATAATACTATATCATAAATCTACGATTTTCACAAGCAGAGAGCCGAAATCTTATAACTCACGATAAACTGCCCGGGAACCGCCGATGTATTTGGGGCGTGTCCTTGCGCAAAGAACTATGGCTTTTCCGATATGGTTGGGGTTTGTGCGGACAGGAACCGCTACTTTTTTCAGGTGCATGCCGATAAGGGTTCCTCCGATATCCATCCCGGCATCGGCAGATATCTCTTCTACGGCAACCGGCGATGAAAAAGCCTCCCATGCCGTTACCGCAAAGGAGCCGCCGGCATGGGGCTGGGGGATTACATTTACGATTTCGTATCCTCTGGCTATGGCTACATCCTCTTCCATGATCAATGCGCGGTTCAGGTGTTCGCAGCATTGCACTGCCAATGGAAGGTTCTGTTCCTTTAAAGCAGGGTAGATCCCCCGGAATGCTGCCTGTGCGGCTTCCATGGAAGAGCCTTTGCCGATTTGCTCTCCCAGAATCTCGCTGGAAGAGCAGCCGATGACCAATAAAGATCCCGGCTTAAGCTTTGCTTGGGCTAATAAGTCCAGAGTGATTTTTTGTGCATGTTCAGTGATTTCTTGATATATCATAGTATTTTTCCTTATTCTGTAAATTTCCGGATCCACTGATCTAAAAAGGTCATTTGCTCTTCGGTGTGGAACCAATGTTCGCCATCTTTCATGACGGTGAGATCGGCACCGATTTTATCGGCAAAGGCCCGGATCGTTTCCAAAGAAGTGAGGTTGTCATTTTCTCCGTATAGTATAGAGGTAGGAATGGGCCATTCCATGGGGTTTCCTCGGACATAGCAGAGGTAATCCCAGGATAGGGTTTCCCCAAAGCTTGTAGGAATCTCTTTTCGGCTCTTCAGTTCTTCTTCGGTGACTTTTGCCCATAACATCATATTTGCAATCAGTCTTTCCATATCGACGATAGGGGAGATGAATAGGGCTTTGGTAATGGCTTTGGATGCCAAGGCATTCATGGTGAAAAAAGCACCGATGCTGTTGGCAATTACAATGACTTTATTGTAATCTTTGTGGTATTGATCAAAGAATACTGGAAATTCTTCCTTTGCCTCCCAAGGCGTTGGGGATTTGTAATCCATACCGATGACATCCCAACCCGGGAAGAGAGGCTTGTAATGCTCGGCCTCTTGGGCATTGCCGCCTTTGCCGTGTATATATAAAACCAGGTTTTTCATAACTCAAGTAAGCTCCTTTCAGGGAAGCTTGCGAAAGGCTACGGTCTTCTCTTTCATAGAAATTTTCTTGACTTCAAAGCCATAGTCTGCCAGCTCTTTCTTGTATTTTAAAAAGGAATGGTCAATGGGTACCCCGGCAATTTTCTCAATTTTGGCATAGCTCAATTTAAAATCATCGCCGCCGTTCTCCCCAATCCATTTCCATAATTTATCATATTTACTCATGGGTTCCTCCGTATTGCATTATAAATTCTATTATACACCGACTTCCCTATTCTTTCAACGTAACAAAAACAAGTCAAGAATAAAAAGGCACCACCGACAATAAAAGTCAGCAATGCCTTTAAATATTCAGAAGATTATGTGAGCAGATAGTGGGGAAGTAAAAACAACTTCGCTACCATTAACGCTCCCTTTGGAATCATTCCCACTCAAGTCTCGGGCTTTGATTTAGGGTTATAAAATGCACTTTCGATGCACTTTTCGTCCAAACAATCCACGTATTTCGGGCTGTACATGGGTTCCTTACGAATTATGTAGCCGTTTTGTAGCCAGCTATTTTATACGCACTAACCGTTCGCAACGATTTTTTTTAATAATCTGCGGTGGGTTTCAATATGATTCCCGCCAATCATCAGACAAAATTGACCACCTGATTCACCTAAAAAACATCTTGGAGATATGACTATGAGTAAACTTATCTTCTGTCAATTCAACATCGACACAGCCAGCGTAGAACTGGTTTTTGACGATGGAAGCCGGATTTCCATTAACTGTACAGCCGTTGAAAACGAAGTTGCCGACAACCGCTTCCAGCGGTCAGAGCTGAACTATCTGATCTACAAGGAACCGCTTGCCTATGCCGATCTAATTCTGAACAGCAAGCGGAACGTCCTGTTTGAATAAACCGACATGAGCATAAACGACAGCGTCTCGGTTCATAATGATTGGGATGCTGCTTATTATATCATTGTATTTTGCGAACTCATTCCTCGAACAGATACAGAAGATATCCGTAACCCTCTGCTTTCATCTTTGCGTAAGGTACAAAGCGGAGGGACGCGCTGTTGATGCAGTAGCGCACGCCATTGGGGGACTCCGGATCGCCGGTGAACACATGACCAAGGTGAGAATCTCCGGCACGGCTTCTGACCTCTGTGCGGCGCATGCCGTGGCTCAGGTCCTCCAGTTCCACCACGGCGGGCTCTTCAATGGGCTTTGTGAAAGCCGGCCAGCCGCAGCCGCTCAGCATCAGTACCGCAGTTAGAAGAAGCGGCAATACTCTCCGATACATGGTGTTGTCCTCCTTTCCAACGGGTAAAAAGGTTTCTCGCTCAGCCCATATCGGCGGACAGTGCCTTGTCGATTTGAGCTTGCAACGCCTCCGCCTGCTTCTTTTCCGTGATGGCGCCTACGATGGGGTCGCCCACGATGTTGCCGTTCCTGTCAACCACATATGTGGTGGGATAGGCAAAGATATTGGTGGTGAACTTTCCCGCCTCACCGTCGGAAGCGAAATACACGTTCTGATAGGCCGCGCCCTTCTTAGCCAGTACATTCTTTGCCTCAGAGATTGCCGCTTCGTCGCCGTCCAGCGTGAAGGTGTTGACGCCGAT
>CAKUYE010000034.1 GCA_934702375.1 uncultured Bacillota bacterium
AGCCGACTGATGAGGTGTCGCGCCGGGTGAAACTAAATTTTATGAAAATAGGAATTGCGGCGTGGAACGTATCTTTCAACGATACGCTTCACGCCGCAGTTTGTTTTATGATCTCAATTATGCTTCACCGTCACGCCACCTCATCCGACGGTTAACCTTAGGAAATGCCGCAGGCATTTTCAAGGATAACCTAGTGCCCTTCGGAGCCAATGCCAAAGGCATTTGCCCGAAAAGGTCGAACACTTCGTGCCCACCTTCTCCTCAAGGAGAAGGCATTTGTAGCAGGTACTTTGTGCGTAAAAGGATTCTTTTCGTGGCGGCGTTACGTTCGTCGGGGACGGTTCTTTTGTCCCAGTGTTTGTTGCTTTTTTTTGCAACGTCTTATCGTGGGAAAAAAACCGTCCCCTTCATTTAAAGCAACTGCGGCGTAAAATATACTAATTAGCGATGCGTAGCAACGCTACCACAACCTCACCGCAGGTGAGATTTCACCCTGCGAAGCAGGATTTCACCTCCCGAAGGGAGATTTCACCCCGGCCATAGGCCGGGATTTCACCAAATAAATACCTCCGGAGCGCGCACGCTGCGCCCAATTATCGCTGACCCACCAACCCAAAAATCCAAAGATCGGCCAGATCGTAAATGGCTTCGGTGTACCATTCATTGTCGGGTACGTCGGTGAATTTTTCTGCGGCGGTCAGCGGAGAAGCGGTAATGGTAAATACCGCAGCAATGGCCAGCAATACCGGCAGCATACGTTTGAAATAATTCTTCATAAACCCTCTCACTTTTTCTTGTTGCTGCAAGGGTGGGATTCTCTCCCCACTCTTGTAAAGTGGTATAACTCTACAGCATTACTCTATCATGATATGCTGGGTTTTGCAATGATATCTTAGGTAAGATTTTCATAACAGGGGCTTTTGTTGCGATTCGCCGTCAATCGTCATTATCTCTCTGTATCACTGTTTTTAACAGGGATTTTACGGCAGGAAAGCAACCTTTCCTTCTCGAAAACTTT
The DNA here is from genome assembly GCA_934702375.1 of uncultured Bacillota bacterium. Lineage (GTDB taxonomy): Bacteria > Bacillota > Dehalobacteriia > UBA7702 > UBA7702 > UBA7702. The sequence continues at coordinate 1,019 of CAKUYE010000034.1, forward strand.
TTCCAGCAAAGGAGGCGTTTTTATGAGAATCGAAAAAACGGACCATCGCATCACCGTCACGGCTGACGGCGATTTTGACTTACAGATCTGCCCGGAGCTAAAGGCTTTGCTGGAGGAGGATCTGAAACACGACTGTATCACCCATGTCTGCTTTGATCTCGGCAACACGGTTTTTATCGACAGCAGCGGCATCGGGCTGATTCTTTGGGTCTACAAACGCACCGCACCCTATGGCGGCAGGGTCAGCGTGGTTAATGTGAATGAAAGTGCCGCCCGGCTTTTTGCCGTGGCCGGTTTGGACGGCTTGCTGAAAATTCGCCGCAAAGGGAGGGAACGGCTTGGAAAAGCAGAATAATTATATGAGATTGGAATTTTATGCCAAGGACAGCAATGTGGCGGCGGCACGGTTAGCCGCCGCTGCCTTCGGTGCCGACCTTGGCTTTACTCTTACGGATATCGAGGAGATCAAGGTGGTAGTTTCCGAAGGGGTCTCCAACGCCATGATCCACGGCTATTGCGGCGATGAAAGCCGCCTGGTGGAAATGGTGCTCTCTGCCGAAGGCGGCAATTTCTCCATTGTTATCAAAGATGACGGCGTAGGCATTGCCGATGTGAAAAAGGCCATGGAGCCTACCTATTCCACCATCTCCGACCGCCTTGGTCTTGGCTTTGTCTTTATGGGTTCCTTTATGGATACTCTGGAGGTTCAATCCACACCGGGCAGAGGCACTCTGGTGCGCATGACCAAACGGTGTCCCTATTGAAGAGCGCCGGTTACAACAGCCTCAGTGAGGCGGAAAAATCGGCTTTATGGAAAAAATTTCGAGCAGGGGATGAAAAAGGGCGCCGGGATCTGATAGAATATAACTATCCTCTGGTTCACGCCATCGTTAGCCGGTTTGATTTTCTGCCCCAGCGGCGGGAGGATCTCTTTCAGGCCGGAGTCGTGGGGCTCATTGCGGCTTTGGAGCGGTTCGATCCCGATCGGGGTGTGGCCTTCGGCACCTATGCCTTCCCCTATATCAAGGGCGAGGTGGTACAAGCCGTGGCGGAGTGCAAAGGGGAGTCCAAAGCGGTGCATTTAAGGCGGCTGAAGAAGCTTGCCGCCGAAGATCCGCTAAAAAATGCCCTGGGCAACGATGTCTCTCTGGAAGGCCTTGCCGAAGCTTCGGAGTCGATGGCCTTTGCCGATGATCGGGCGGAAGCTTTGATGATGCAGTTGGAAAACAGCCTGAATTTGTGGCAAACGGTGTCCCGATTGGGAGCCGAAGAAAAACAGCTCCTCTATTACCGCTACGGATTGGGCAAAAGTCAGGCGGAAACCGGAGCCTTGCTCTCGTTGAGTCAGGGAAGAATTTGCAGGAAGGAAAAAGTGATCCTCGCCAAGCTGCGGGAGATGCTTTGAGAAAAAATATGGGAAGAACGTGCTGTTTTACCGGGTATCGCCCGGCAAAATTAACTTATTTGCATCGAAAGGAGAGTGGGGAATACCGCCGTTTATATGAGGTATTGACGTCGTTGATTCGGGAAGCTGTCGCCGGCGGGTACGACCATTTTATTTCCGGTATGGCCCAGGGCATTGATTTAATGGCGGCAAAGATCTTGCTGGAGTTAAAGGCGGAAGGGGTGAACCTTACCTTTGAAGCGGCTCTGCCCGGCATGAATCAGACCTATGGCTGGAGTGCCGATGCCTGCCGGGAGTATTATGCCTTACTGGATCAAGCCGATGCCCGCCACTGTGTGGCCGGGGAAACCACCCGGTACAGCTGCCTGAAACGGAATGATTATATGATTGCCAAGTCTGATCTGGTCATTGCCGTTTTCGACGGAAAAAAAGGCGGCACGGCCTATACGGTAAAACAGGCGCGCAAAAAGAATCGGGATCTTTGGCTCATCGACCCTACTACCTTTGAGGTCACCCGGGAAGAGGGCCTTTTCGGCTGTGGATTTTAAGCAAAAAAGCCCATGCTTCTCCAACAATACCCTTGGGGAAGCATGAGCTTTTCGGTTTTGCCTGGGAATTTTCGGCTTACTCCGGCAGGCCGTAATAGCAGCGCTTGGGAGAGCAGATTTTTTCCTCTTTTTTCAATTCCTTTACGGCTTTGCTTACTTCGTCTTTTTCCAGACCGGCGGCTTCGGCGATTTCACCGGGGCGCATCGGTTTGCCGGCATCGGCCAGAGCTTTCAATACGGCTTCTTTTGCATCCATGGTTTGGTACCTCCGTTGTTTTTCTTTTCCCTATCATACCACAATTTCAGGAAAAATATAGTACTTTTTTAAGAGATACGCGGTTTTTTTTATGAAATTTGCATAGCCCTTGACAGCTCGCTCTATTTTGTATAAAATAAAGAAAATATTCGTACGCGGGCGTGGCGGAATTGGCAGACGCGCCAGATTTAGGATCTGGTAGTTTACTGTGCAGGTTCAAGTCCTGTCGCCCGCACCAAACCAATATAATCCGAACCAAATCTTCTTAATCGGAGATGGGTTCGGATTATTTGTTTTCTTCGAGAAATTCGAGGATACGCATTTCAGAAACGGCGTATTTCTTCCTTTTATAACCTGCAACACCAGATGCCCGATAGATGTGTGTTGACTGCATTAGCTTTTTCAATGC